>JBCBRU010000045.1:0-25483 GCA_039819565.1 Myxococcota bacterium
GCGGCGCGCTCGATGTCCAAGGTGGCCCCCGTCCGCTGGCGAGAGAGGTGCACCCGCTCACGAAAGGTCTCCACTCTCCCCTTCTTACGGCTGAACCAAATCAGCTCCGTTTCTCCCTGCGGTCCGCGCACGAGGCGGCCCTCATGGACGACCCGGTCGCCGTTCGACTTCTCGACGATACACTCGAGGATGAGCTCTCCGTCCTTCCAGCGGGCCACGTTACGTCCTTTTCCCGTCACCGTCTGCCCCTTGCTATCCGTGTCGCGCAATCGAACCTGCTGAGTATGGTCGTCGATGGTCCGGTACTCCTGCTCGACCTCCAATCGGTAGAGTTCTTTGCCAGCCGCGTCGTAGCCGACGAAAGTGCCTCGCCAGATGCCATCGAGCTCGGCGAACACCGCCACCGGAGGTCCATCCGCAGGCGCGGGGGCAGCGGAAGTTGAGAGGGCCAGGGTAGCGACGACCGACAGCATCATGAAGGGGGCCATACGATGCGGGTGCAGAGCTCGGAGCAGGGCGACGTCTACGCCATCGACGGCATGGGCGTGTACGGTGAGACGCCGATCCTGATGGCGGGGCGCTATCGGCGGGTGAAGCCCTCGACGCCGTGACCTGTCATGAGTCCGTGTCTCGCTCGTGCTGAAATCTCGCGCGACGCGACCGCTCCCCGAGGGCTATCCACAGCCCGACGAGATTGAAGGCCGCCAAGACTCCGCACAGCACGTAAAACATCGCCTGCCCGACCGGGAACACTCCGAGGCCAACGACGCCCCCCCGGGCGTAGATTTGGCTGCCCAAGAAGGCGAGGAGCGAAACGAAGGCGAGGCCGAGGGCCGATCCGACGATCCGATTCAGCTGGCTGACGCCCACCACGAACAGAAACCCGCCAACCATGACGAGGCGGAAGTTGGTGAGGAGGAAGTCGAGCATGAGGGCAGCTTCGGAGCCTCCCCGACCGGCGTCAACGCCACCAAAGGGTGTGCCCACGCTCGGCGGCTTGGGTTAGCTTCGCCGGGTGGAGCGCATCTCCCAAGGGCTTGGACTGCCCCAGTCCCCCCGCGAACGGCTCATCTTCGCCCTGGATGTGGACCACCTGGACGACGCCGAACGCCTCGTTAAAGATCTGGCTCCCCATGTCGGGATGTTCAAGGTGGGGCCGCGTTTGTTCATGAGCGCTGGCTCTCTCGTCGTAGATCTCGTGCACGGCCTGGGCTCGAGTCTGTTCTTCGATTTCAAGTTTCACGACATCCCCGACCAGATCTCCGGGGCGGCGCGCGAGCTCGCCCGTCAACGGGCCCGGCTTTTTACCGTGCATGCCCTCGGGGGACGCCGGATGATCTCCGCCGTCACCCGGAGCCTGCGCTCGATGACCGTGATTCCAGGGGCCTATCCTCCCGTCTGCCTCGCCGTGACCATCCTCACCAGCCATTCTCAGGAGGAAATGGAGAGTCTCGGGCTGACGGGGCCGGTGGTCGACAACGCGCGTCGCCTGGCTCGCCTCGCCGTCGATGCTGGAGCCGGGGGCATCGTCTGCTCAGGGCAGGAGCTCGCTCACCTCAAACCGGCCCTGCCCGAGGGCACAGTCTTCGTGGTCCCCGGTATCCGGAGTGCCGACGACGAGGTCGGAGACCAGGTGCGAGTCATGACCGCTCGCAAGGCGGTCGAGGCCGGGGCGACGTGGGTGGTGGTGGGCCGACCGATCCGAGACGCCAAGGACCCGGTGGCGGCCGCCCAGCGCATCGTCGAGGACATCGCCGAGGCGCGCGTGTGACTGAGGGCAAGTCTCTCGTCTACGGCGTTCAACCGGTCATGGAGGCGCTGCGGGATCCGAGTCAGGTCGAGCGGGTGCACCTCTCTCGCCAGCGGACGGGGGCCACCTTGGACATCGAGCGCGCCGCGAAGTCGGCCGGAGTGCGTCTTCGCCTCGTACCTCGTGAAGCCCTGGAGCGACTCGCGGGCGGTCAGCGCCACCAGGGCGTCGTCGCCGAGCTCAGGAGCGGCCGCATCGAACCGTCGACGCTGGAGGACGTCATCTCACGGGCTCGTGCCGCTCCTTCGCCGCTCCTCGTCTTGCTCGATGGGATCCAGGACCCCGGCAACCTAGGGGCGATCCTTCGCTCCGCGTACGCGCTGGGAGCGCACGGAGTGGTCGTTCCCCAGGATCGGTCGGCGGGGCTCGGACCGGCCGCGGTCAAAGCCTCGGCGGGGGCGGCTCTTCACGTTCCCGTGGCCCAGGTCGTCAATCTCAAGCACGCCCTCGAGCCGCTGACTGCGTCCGGCTTTTGGACCGCGGCGGCCGTGATGGACGGAGAGCCGGCGCCCTCGGTGGATCTCGATCGGCCCCTCGCGCTGGTGGTCGGAGGGGAGGCTAAAGGCGTCCGTCCGTCCCTCGCTCGACGCTGCGATATCCGGCTCTCGATCCCGATGGCTGAGCGAGGCTTCGATAGCCTGAACGCCTCGGTTGCGGCCGGAATTCTGCTGTATGAGGTAGGTCGTCAGCGGCGCTTCGGGCTCTCGGCCAAAAGAGTTGACAGGTGAGCGGCGGGCCCATAGATACCGCAGCCCGCCACGAGGACGGCGCTGGCGTAGCTCAATGGGTAGAGCAGCTGTTTTGTAAGCAGCAGGTTGTTGGTTCGAGTCCGATCGCCAGCTGACTACGGAGGAGCGGCACGAGCGAACTTAAGGTCGTCCAGGGCGGTGGTGCATCGGAGGGATGCCCGAGCGGCCAAAGGGATCAGGCTGTAAACCTGACGCATTATTGCTTCGAAGGTTCGAATCCTTCTCCCTCCAACGCCCCTTCCGGCTCGTCGGGACGGGCGCTGTGCTCTGACAATCAGGATGGCGTCTTGGTCGCCAGTAAACGCGGGTGTAGCTCAGTTGGTAGAGCGTCAGCCTTCCAAGCTGAATGTCGCGAGTTCGAATCTCGTCGCCCGCTCTCGAAGCCGATGCTACGTGCAGCGGCACCAATCGTGTGCCTACATAGCTCAGTCGGTAGAGCACTTCCTTGGTAAGGAAGAGGTCACCAGTTCGAGTCTGGTTGTAGGCTTCGAGCCCCTAGGGTCGTAGCTCCAATTGGTAGAGCGGCGGTTTCCAAAACCGCATGTTGGGGGTTCGAGTCCCTCCGGCCCTGATTGAACCGCGACGCCCGGCCTTGCTGGGCTCGACGCCCCTGATTGGCCAGGCCGTAGGAGGTCCCGTGTACAGCATCCAGCGCTACATCATCTTCACCTTCATCGGGATCGCGTTCCTCGTCTGGGTCACACTGGCGAAGATTCTGGGCTCCGTCGCCTACCTGGCGGACATCTCGGACCCCGCCCTGATCGGAAATCAATTCACCGCCACGACTCTGATCGGGCTCATCGTTGCCGTCGTGGGCACGGCCTACGCCTACTCCCGGAACGACGTGCAGCGGTTCACGCACGACGTCTTCGAGGAGCTTATGAAGGTGGCCTGGCCCGACTGGAAGAGCACTCGGTCGGCCACCGTCGTGGTGATCGTGACCACGTTGATCGTCGGGGGGCTCTTGGGCGTGTTCGATCTCGCTTGGGGCGAGCTGACCGGCATCATCTACTCCCGACGCGGCTGAGGTCAGCGGGGTTGGGCGGCACGAAGCTGCTTTCCGTTCGTCTCCCGCTGCGCTAATGCCGAGCGTTCGAGCGTCGCGCTCGAAGAGGTTTCCCGTGTCCGTCGAAGAACAACAGCACCAGGAAGAGGGGGCGGACGCCGAGGAGGCGACCGCACCCGAGACTCAGGAGGAGGCCGCGGTCGAGGCGGCCGCGTCGGACGGGCCGGAGCCGGTTGAGGCGGCCGAGGAGACCGAAACGGGCGAAACGGCCGAAACGGCCGTCGCCGCCGAGGCCGAGGCCGAGGCGCCGGAGGGCGAGGAAGCGCCGGCGGCGGAGCCACCGGCTCCGGAGAACCCAAATCTCAAGTGGTATGCCGTGCATACCCTCTCCAACTTCGAGGAGAAGGCCAAGAATAGCCTCCTCGAGAAGGCGAAGCTCGACGGCATGGAGCACTACTTCGGCGAAGTGCTGGTCCCCATCGAAGAGATCACGGAGCTCGTGGGGGGCCGCAAGCGCACGATCAAGAAGCGGCTCATGCCTGGCTATATGTTCGTGCAGATGGAGCTCAACGACAACACCTGGCACGTCGTGAACGACACGCCGAAGGTGACGGGCTTCGTCGGCGACAACCGCAAGCCCATGCCTCTGAAGAAGCGTGAGGTGGCCAAGCTGACCCAGCAGGTCACCGAAGCCGCGGTCGAGAAGAAGCCCCGGGTGGTCTATCTCGAGGGCGAGACCATTCGCGTCGCGGATGGGTCGTTCGCGAACTTCAACGGGGTCATCGAGGAGGTGAAGGAGGAGCAGCAGAAGCTCCGCGTCCTCGTTTCGATTTTCGGCCGCCCCACGCCGGTCGAGCTCGCCTTCGATCAGGTCGAGAAGATCCTCAAATAGTCGCGGAGCGAAGCCGCTCGGCTTCCTTCGAAAAAAATAGCTCGCCCGGGCAGAAGAGTCTGGATCCGATCCCCGTACCTGGGGTAAGGACCCCGACCCCAGCGCCGCGGCGCGACGGAGTTCAATCATGGCAAAGAAGATGATGGCGAAGATCAAGCTGCAGGTCCCGGCGGGCAAGGCGAACCCTGCGCCGCCGGTCGGTCCCTCGCTTGGTCAGCACGGCGTCAACATCATGGACTTCTGTAAGCAGTTCAACGCCCGCACCCAAGAGCAGGCGAAGGACGGCCTCCTCATTCCCGTAGAGATCACGGTCTACCAGGACCGAAGCTTCTCCTTCATCACCAAGTCGCCCCCGGCGTCGGTGCTGATCAAGAAGACCATCGGTTTGCACCTGAACAAGAAGCCGTCTTCGGGTTCTCGTGAGCCCGGCAAGGTGAAGGTCGGCAAGATCACGCGCGAGCAGTGCAAGCAGATCGCCGAGATCAAGTTTGAGGACATGAACGCGAGCAGCATCGACCAGGCCGCGAACACCATCGCGGGGACGGCCCGCTCGATGGGCATCGACGTGGTCGAGGGCTGAGGTCGAGACCGCTCATCACATTCGAAGGGACGCGATGGACTCGGGTCCGCTCTGAGGTAGGAGACCCCGCTCGACGGGGTCGTTTGGACTACAGGAGATTGAAATGAAGAAGTTCGGAAAAAAGTACCGCGCTGCTGCCGAGAAGATCGAAGGCAAGAAGCGCTATCCGGTGAATGAAGCTTGCGCGCTCGTGAAAGAGACGGCGGGGGCCAAGTTCGACGAGACGGTGGATGTCGCCGTAAAGCTCGGCGTCGACCCCCGCCACGCCGACCAGATGATTCGCGGCGCGGTGGTGCTTCCCGCAGGCACCGGCAAGACCAAACGGGTCGCTGTCTTCTGCCGCGGCGAGAAGCAGCAGGAGGCCCGGGATGCCGGCGCGGACGTGGTCGGGGCCGAGGACCTGGTAGAGCAGGTTCAGGGGGGCTTCATGGACTTCGACGTTGTTGTGGCTTCTCCAGACATGATGGCTCTGGTCGGACGTCTCGGACGCGTTCTGGGGCCGCGCGGTCTCATGCCGAACCCTAAAACCGGCACCGTGACCCCGGACGTCGCTAAGGCTGTGTCGGACGCAAAGGGCGGCAAGATCGAGTACCGCACCGAGAAGAGCGGCATCATCCACGCCCCTATCGGCAAGGCATCCTTCAGCGCGGAAGATCTCGAGAAGAACCTCGTGACGATTCTCGAGGCCCTCAGCCGAGCCAAGCCGGCCACGGCAAAGGGAACCTACATGCAGTCGGTGACGGTGAGCACCACGATGGGCCCAGGTGTCCGGGTGGAGCCAGGCAGCCTCGGCTGAGGCCGAGAGGTAGGGGAGCAGCGGCCTCAGGCCGCCGAACGAGCGGGTCGGGGAAGCTCTGGTCCTGCTCGGTTACACGATCGAATCGAGCTCCGAGGGGGCTCGTGCCGACCTGTCCAAGACAGCGGGTGGCGCCGCAAGGGAAGCCTTAATGACGCCCGCCGAGATGGGGACCGACTCCGCACCCGTCGGATTCGGGCCTCTTGGAAGGTCTGAACGAAACGGGAAGGAGGTGTGTCTCATGGGCATGAGCCGACAGGCCAAAGAAGAAGCCGTCGCTGGACTCGCCGATCGCCTAGATCGGGCGAAGGGCGGTCTCGTCGCGAGCTTCATCGGTCTGGACGTAGCCTCGGTCGATTCCATTCGAACCGAGCTGCGCAAGGCTGAAGTCGAATATCGGGTGGTCAAGAACACGCTGATGAAGCGGGCCCTCGCGGGTCGCGCGATCGAGCAGCTCGGTGATGCGTTCACCGGGCCCACGGCGGTCGCCTTCACGTACTCCGACGAGGTCGGGAAGCTCGGGAAGGTCTTCAAAGACCTTCTCGAAAAGTACGAGAAGCTCGAAGTGAAGGGCGCCTTCATCGAGGACGAGATTCTGTCCGGCGACGTGGTGGAGACGATGTCGTCGCTGCCCACGCTGGATGAAGCGCGAGCCCAGCTGCTCGGGGTCATCAATGCTCCCGCAGCCAAGCTGCTCGCTCAGATCAACGCTCCGGCGTCGAATCTCGTGGGTGTGCTGCAGGCCAAGAAAGAAAAGGACGAGGAGGCCGCCTGAGACGGCGTCGTCCGACAACCGCGGCCTGCACGACGCGAGGCTGCACCGATCGAGAGCGCGAAAGCGCTCACACGACTCTAGGAGAACGAAATGGCTGATTTGGAGAAGATCATCGAAGACCTGTCCGCCCTCACCGTGGTTGAGGCGGCGGACCTCGTGAAGAAGCTCGAGGAGAAGTGGGACGTCAAGGCGGCCTCTGGCGGCGGCATGATGATGATGGCCCCCGGAGCCGGTGGTGATGCGGGCGGCGCGGCCGCGGAGCAGACCGAGTTCGACGTCATCCTCAAGGCCCCCGGCGGCGAGAAGATCAAGGTCATCAAGGAGGTCCGCGCGATCACCGGCCTGGGTCTGAAGGAGGCCAAGGAGCTGGTCGACAATGCCCCCAAGCCCCTCAAGGAGGCGATCGAGAAGGACGAGGCCGAGAAGCTCAAGGAGCAGCTCGAGAAGGTCGGCGCCGAAGTCGAGATCAAGTGACCTCGGTCACCTGACGACGACGGGCGGTGCCGCGGCTCGCGGAATGCGGTCGGGTCCGGCTCTGCCGGGCCGGGCACCGCCAGGTCAGAGGGCGAGGCCGATTTTGGCTTCGCCCTCTCGTTTTTTAACGACGGGAACAAACCAGCGGGGGTTGGCGTTAGACCGGGCCGTTCGCCTATTCGAAATTCGAGACCGTGCAGCGTAGTTTCAACTTGACTTCAGGCGTGTGGGTGCACATGTCGGGCCTATTCCCCGTCATGCGTAGTCTTGTGCTCCGACTCAGGTGTGAGTCAGTGAGTATATACCTACATGTCGGGAGCGCTGGTGATGTCGGAGGATTTTCCGGCTCACCGGTACGGGCGGGGAGTGGTTCCCGCCGAGTCGGCACGCGGGACTAGCCCCCGCAGGGAGCATACACCACCGATGCCTTCGGTCGTACAAACCAACTTCCGCATTCGAAAGAACTTCGCCGAGCTCGCCGAGCCCCCGGAGATCCCCAACCTCATCGAGATCCAAAAGCAGAGCTACGACAAGTTCCTGCAGGCGGATGTCGATCCTGACAAGAGAGAAGAGTTCGGTCTTCAGGGCGTCTTCAAGTCGGTTTTCCCGATCAAGGACTTCCAGGGCACCGCGTCGCTCGAGTTCGTCAGCTACCACCTGGACACGCCGAAGTACGACGTCGACGAGTGCCATCAGCGGGGGATGACCTACGCGGCGCCCATCAAGGTCATGATTCGCCTGGTGGCCATGGCCAAGGATGAGGCTACCGGCACTCAGATCATCAAGGCGATCAAGGAGCAGGAGGTCTACTTCGGCGAGATCCCGCTGATGACGGAGAACGGAACGTTCATCATCAACGGCACCGAGCGTGTGATCGTCTCGCAGCTCCATCGGTCCCCCGGAGCCTTCTTTGATCACGACCAGGGTAAGACCCATTCGTCGGGCAAGAAGCTCTACTCCGCGCGCATCATCCCCTATCGGGGTTCCTGGATCGATTTCGAGTTCGACCCGAAGGACATACTCTGGGTGCGCATCGATCGGCGCCGAAAGCTGCCCGCGACCACGCTGCTTCGAGCGCTCGGTTACTCCACGAAGGAGCTTCTCGATTACTACTTCGAGAAGGAGCGCGTCTTCGTCGAGACCGAGGGCTTCTCGAAGTCGGTCAACCTCGACCTACTTATCGACCAGCGGGCCGCCCGCGACCTCAAGGACCCCAGCACGGGCGAGGTCCTGGTTCGAAAGAACCGGAAGTTCACCCGCGCCGTCCTCCGCAAGATTGAGCGGCTCGAGCTCGAGCGGATTCCCGTCGATGAGGAGGAGCTGGTGGGGGCCGTGCTGGCCGAGGACATCATCGACGAATCAACCGGTGAGGTCCTCGCCGAGGTGAACGACGAGGTCACTGAGGAGCTCCTCGGGCAGCTCCGTGAGGTGGGCCTCGAGGCCTTCTCCATCCTCTTTATCGACAACCTCAACGTGGGGCCCTACCTCCGGGACACCATCAACGTGGAGCTCGCCGATCGCCGGAAGTCATGGCCCGGCGAGGGGCCGGTGCCGGATACGCCCGAGCAGGCGATGATCGAGATCTATCATCGCCTCCGTCCGGGCGAGCCTCCGACCGAGGACACCGCCCGAAATCTGTTCAACAACCTGTTCTTCAACCCCGAGCGCTACGATCTCTCGCGAGTGGGCCGTCTGAAGCTGAACTTCAAGTTCGGCCTCGAGGAGGACCTGGACTCGGGCGTCCTCACCAAGCGCGACATCCTCGAGGTGGTGAAGTACCTCATCGACCTCAAGAACGGAAAAGGCGAGCGGGACGACATTGATCACCTCGGCAACCGCCGGGTGCGGGCCGTCGGCGAGCTTCTGGAGAACCAGTATCGCATCGGTCTGGTTCGGATGGAGCGGGCTATCAAGGAGCGGATGACCGTCCAGGAGACGGACACCCTCATGCCCCACGACCTCATCAACGCGAAGCCCGTCTCCGCGGTGGTGAAGGAGTTCTTCGGCAGCTCCCAGCTGTCGCAGTTCATGGACCAGACCAACCCGCTGTCCGAGGTCACGCACAAGCGTCGACTCTCCGCGCTCGGACCGGGCGGTCTCACCCGCGAGCGGGCTGGCTTCGAGGTGCGCGACGTGCACCCGACCCATTACGGTCGCATCTGTCCCATCGAGACCCCGGAGGGTCCGAACATTGGGCTCATTTCGTCGCTCTCGACCTATGCGCGGGTGAACCCTTACGGCTTCGTCGAGACGCCCTATCGTGAAGTCACGGAGGGCACGGTCGACCCGAACCCGAAGTTCTTCTCGGCCCTCCAGGAGTCGAACCACACCATCGCGCAGGCGAATGCGCAGGTGGATGACGACTACAACCTCACCGAGGAGCTGGTGTCGGTGCGGCGCGGCGGCGACTTCGTGATGCTCAAGCCCGACGAGGTGAGCCTCATGGACGTCTCCCCGAACCAGCTGGTCTCGGTGGCCGCGGCGCTCGTGCCGTTCCTCGAGAACGACGACGCCAACCGCGCTCTCATGGGCGCGAACATGCAGCGGCAGGCCGTGCCTCTGGTCCGCACCGACGCTCCGCTCGTGGGTACGGGCATGGAGGCCATCGTCGCCCGCGACTCGGGCGTCACCGTGGTGGCCAAGCGGGATGGAGTTGTCGAGCAGGTCGACGGCACGCGCATCGTGGTCCGGGTGGACACCCCTGAGGACTCGACGGATGTCGCCGCCGAGGTCGATATCTACAACCTCCTCAAGTATCGCCGCTCGAACCAGAGCACCTGCGTGAATCAGAAGCCCATCGTACGGGTAGGCGACCGCGTGCGTCGCGGTGACGTGATCGCGGATGGTCCCTCCACCGAGATGGGTGAGCTCGCCCTTGGCCGGAACTGCGTCGTCGCGTTCATGCCTTGGAATGGGTACAACTTCGAGGACTCGATTCTCATCTCGGAGCGCGTGGTGAAGGAGGACATCTTCACCTCGGTGCACATCGAGGAGTTCGAGTGCATCGCGCGCGATACCAAGCTCGGTCGTGAGGAGATCACTCGCGATATTCCGAACGTGGGTGAGGAGGCTCTGAAGGACCTCGACGAGTCCGGGATCATCCGGATCGGCGCCGAGGTTCACTCAGGGGACGTTCTGGTGGGTAAGATCACCCCCAAGGGCGAAACCCAGCTTTCTCCCGAGGAAAAGCTCCTGCGCGCCATCTTCGGCGAGAAGGCGGGAGATGTTCGGGATACCTCGCTGCGCGTCCCCACCGGGGTCGTGGGCACCGTGATCAACGCCAAGGTCTTCTCCCGCAAGGGCGTCGACAAGGACGAGCGAGCCCAGCAGATCGAGGACGAGGAGGAGGCTCGGCTCCTCAAGGACCAAAACGACGAGATCCGCATCATCCGCGACTCTGGTCGGCGCAAGATGCTGCGTCTCCTCAAGGGCAAGACGACCACCGTCAAGCTGGTGGACGACAAGGGCAAGGAGCTCGTGGAGCGCGGCGTGGAGCTCACCGATGAGCTCTTGTCGGAGGTCCCCGAGCGCTACTGGCCCGAGCTCAAGCTCGGCGAGGACACCACCGAGGAGAACGTCAAGAAGGTAGCTCAGTCGGTTCGGGACCAGACCGAGCTCGTGACGATGGTCTTCCAGGAAAAGATCAAGCGGGTGAAGCAGGGGGACGAGCTTCCTCCGGGCGTCATCAAGATGGTGAAGGTCTACGTCGCCATCAAGCGCAAGCTCCAGGTCGGCGACAAGATGGCAGGTCGGCACGGTAACAAGGGCGTCATCTCTCGGGTCCTACCCGAGGAGGACATGCCCTTCGATGAGAACGGGAATCCCGTCGACGTGGTGCTCAACCCTCTCGGCGTTCCGTCCCGCATGAACGTGGGCCAGATCCTCGAGACCCATCTCGGGTGGGCAGCGCTCGGTCTTGGACAAAAGATCGGTGACCTTTGGACCCGATGGACCGAGCGAAACGACGACAAGGCCGAGGAGATTCGGTCCGTCGTCCGGAGCGCTTTTCACCAGCCGAAGCATATCGAGATGATCGAGGCGATGGAGAAGGAAGATCTCCTTCTCCTCGGCAAGAAGATGCAGGTCGGGATTCACACCGCAACGCCCGTGTTCGACGGCGCGCGAGAGCCACGCATCCGCGAGATGCTGGAGCTTTGCGACCGGGGTACGCAGTCGATTCTCTTCGACGGCCGCACCGGAGAAGCCTTCGACCAGGATGTGACGGTGGGCGTGATGTACGTCCTCAAGCTCCACCACCTCGTCGATGACAAGATTCACGCTCGCTCGATCGGACCGTACTCGCTGGTCACCCAGCAGCCGCTCGGCGGAAAGGCTCAGTTCGGCGGTCAGCGCCTGGGCGAGATGGAGGTATGGGCCATGGAAGCCTATGGCGCCGCGTACTCGCTCCAGGAGTTCTTGACCGTAAAGTCGGACGATGTCCTCGGCCGAACCCGGATGTACGAGGCGATCGTGAAGGGCGAGAACATCCTCGAGGCCGGACTTCCGGAGTCCTTCAACGTGCTGATGAAGGAGCTGCAGTCGCTTGGTCTCGACGTGCAGCTCCTGAACGAGGAGTCGGTCAACGACCTCCTCGCCAGACGCGAGGCCCAGAGGTACCGCATCGTTCGCCCCGAGGAAGCTCTGGACGAGAGTCTCAGCACCGAAGCCGCAGACGAGTAGCAGTCGAAGTCCGGGCCCGGTCACTTGGCCGGGCCCGGAACGAGAATGGGGCCGTGGCCCCGAAAGGTCGTTCAAGTGAAGGATATCTTCAATTTCTTCGAGAAGCCCAAGGACCCTCTTTCCTTCTCCGCGATTCAGATCTCTCTCGCTTCGCCGGAGAAGATTCGAGAGTGGTCCCACGGTGAGGTGAAGAAGCCGGAGACGATCAACTATCGAACCTTCAAACCGGAACGAGACGGGCTCTTCTGCGCGAAGATCTTCGGGCCGGTGAAGGACTACGAGTGTTTGTGCGGCAAGTACAAGCGCATGAAGCACCGAGGGGTGGTCTGCGAGAAGTGTGGCGTCGAGGTGATTCAGTCGAAGGTTCGACGTGAGCGTCTCGGTCACATCAGTCTGGCTACGCCGGTCGCTCATATTTGGTTTTTGAAGTCTCTGCCGTCGCGCATCGGCAACCTCCTGGACGTGACCCTCAAGGATCTCGAGAAGGTCCTGTATTGCGAGGCTTACATCGTCACGGATCCGAAGCAGCAGCAGGAGTACCAGCGCTGCGAGATCATCAGTGAGGACAAGTACGAGCAGATCCTCGACGAGCACGGTGACGACTACCTCGAGGCCGGTATGGGCGCCGAGGCTATCCGTGAGCTCCTCAAGGCTCCGGACAAGGGCGGCTACCTCGACGTGCACGTCCTCGCGGAGGAGCTCCGCAAGGAGATGCGGGCCACCACCTCGGAGGCCAAGCGAAAGAAGATCGCAAAGCGGTTGAAGGTCGTCGATGCCTTCCGAGAGTCCGACAACCTCCCCGAGTGGATGATGCTCGAGGTCATACCGGTGCTTCCACCGGACCTCCGGCCCCTCGTGCCGCTGGACGGAGGGCGCTTCGCCACCTCTGACCTCAACGATCTCTATCGACGGGTCATCAACCGTAACAATCGCCTCAAGCGCCTGCAGGAGCTCAACGCGCCGGAGATCATCATCCGGAACGAGAAGCGCATGTTGCAGGAGGCGGTCGACGCGCTCTTTGATAACGGTCGACGGGGGAAGGTCATCACCGGACCCAACAAGCGCCCCCTCAAGTCGCTCAGCGACATGCTCAAGGGCAAGCAAGGCCGCTTCCGACAGAACCTGCTCGGAAAGCGCGTCGACTACTCGGGTCGCTCAGTGATCGTGGTGGGTCCGGAGCTCAAGCTTCATCAGTGTGGACTGCCCAAGATCATGGCCCTCGAGCTCTTCAAACCCTTCATCTACAACAAGCTGGAGGAGAAGGGGTACGTCACCACCATCAAGTCCGCGAAGAAGATGGTGGAAAAGGAGAAGCCCGAGGTCTGGGACATCCTCGAGGACATCATCAAGGAGCACCCGGTGCTCCTCAACCGTGCCCCCACGCTTCACCGACTCGGCATTCAGGCTTTCGAGCCGGTGCTCGTCGAGGGTAAGGCCATCCAGCTTCACCCCTTGGTATGCACGGCGTTCAACGCCGACTTCGACGGGGACCAGATGGCCGTGCACGTCCCTCTGTCCATCGAAGCTCAGATGGAAGCCCGAGTGCTGATGATGTCGACGAACAACATCCTCAGCCCCGCCAACGGCAAGCCGATCATCGTGCCCTCTCAGGACATCGTTCTCGGCTGCTACTACATGAGCCGCGAGAAGGCCTTCGCGAAGGGCGAAGGCAAGGTCTTCGCCGCACCTGAGGAGGTTCGAGCTGCCTACGATCACGGGGCGGTCGATCTCCAGGCGAAGATCAAGGTTCGCATCACCGACCGACCGATCGACGGAGACTTCAGCAAGGAGCTTCAGGAAACGACGGTGGGACGGGTCCTCCTCATGGAGGTCGTGCCCAAGGCCGTAGACTTCAACATGGTCAACGTGGTGCAGACGAAGAAGGCTCTCGGAGCTCTCATCGACGCCTGCTACCGAGCTTGCGGCCAGAAGGACACGGTCATTCTCGCGGACCGTGTCCGCACCATCGGTTACAGCCAAGCGACTGCCGCCGGTATCTCGATCTCAATCGACGACATGCGCATCCCCGATGCGAAGCAAGTCATCGTCTCCGACGCCCAGTCGGAGGTGGCCGAGATCGAGGAGCAGTACGTCGAGGGTCTCATCACTGATGGTGAGCGCTACAACAAGGTCATCGATATTTGGGCTCGCGTGGGCGAGAAGGTTTCTCAGGAGCTGATGAAGGGAATTTCTTCCGAGGAGGTGAAGTCCCCCAGCGGCGAAGAGAGCCGGAAGATGCCCACCTTCAACCCGATCTTCCTCATGGCCGACTCAGGCGCTCGTGGCTCGGCTCAGCAGATTCGTCAGCTGGCCGGCATGCGAGGTCTGATGGCCAAGCCCTCCGGCGAGATTATCGAGACGCCCATCCTCGCGAACTTCCGCGAAGGGCTCACGGTGCTCCAGTACTTCATCTCTACGCACGGGGCTCGAAAGGGCCTGGCCGACACCGCACTCAAGACCGCGAACTCCGGGTATCTCACTCGCCGCCTCGTGGACGTGGCGCAGGACTGCGTGGTCACCGAGTACGACTGTGGAACTCTCGATGGCATTGAGGCCACTCCGCTGATCGAGTCCGGTGAGGTCATTGAACGCCTCGGCGACCGCATCCTCGGTCGCGTGGCTCTCGAGACCGTCGTGCATCCGCACACCGACGAGGTCATCTGTGAGTCGGGCGTCGAGATCGACGAGAGCATCGTTCAGCGCATCGAGGAGGCCGGCATCCAGAAGGTGGCCATTCGGTCGGTGCTGACCTGCGAGACGAAACGCGGCGTGTGCGTCGAGTGCTACGGGCGTGATTTGGCCCGCGGTCGCAAGGTGAACCTCGGCGAGTCCGTGGGGGTCATCGCGGCCCAGTCCATCGGCGAGCCGGGTACGCAGCTCACCATGCGGACCTTCCACGTGGGAGGCGCGGCTCTGGCCCGTGGAGCCAAGAGCGACGTGGAGACCCGCTTCGGGGGCATCGTCCGCTTCGTGGGCATCAGCACCGTGACGCGTGCTGACGGCCTCGTGGTGGCCATGAACCGCAACGGTGAGATTCACCTCGTGGACGACACCGGGCGGATGCGGGAGCAGTTCCAGATTCCCTACGGCGCGATTCTCCACTTCCCGGAGGGCACCACCGTGGAGCCGGGCGCGAAGCTCGCCGAGTGGGAACCCTTCAATGCGCCGCTCCTCTCCGAAGTGGGTGGCGTGGTGAAGTTCGAAGACCTCATCGACGGCGTCACCTTCACCGAGGAGATCAACGAGCAAACCTCGATGGCGCAGAAGATCGTTATCGAGTCGCGGGACCCGGAGGCGCGGCCGCGTATCGTCATTCAGGGCGATGACGGGGTCACGTTGGTGCTGCCCAAATCGGGCTCTCCTGCGCAATACAACTTGCCGGTCCGCGCGAACATCTCGGTGGCGGACGGCCAGCGTATTGGTCCGGGTGACGTCATCGCCAAGGTTCCGCGAGAGACCACGAAGACCAAGGACATCACCGGCGGCTTGCCGAGGGTGGCCGAGCTCTTCGAAGCAAGGAAGCCCAAGGACTGTGCCGTGGTGTCGGAGGTCGATGGCATCGTGGCCTTCGGCAAGGACACGAAGGGCAAGCGTAAGGTCCTCGTGAAGCCGGACGTGGGTGAGGTGCATGAGTATCTCATTCCCAAGAGCAAGCACATTCAGGTGCACGAGAACGACCGGGTGACGGCCGGCGAGCCCCTCATCGACGGCGCTGCGAATCCGCACGATATTCTCAAGGTGCTCGGCGAGAAGGCCCTTGCGGCCTACCTCGTGGACGAAATCCAAGAGGTCTATCGGCTCCAGGGCGTGAAGCTCAACGACAAGCACATCGAAACCATCGTGCGCCAGATGCTGCGGCGCATTCGGGTGCGGGACGTAGGCGACACGATGTTCCTCGTGGACGAGCAGGTTGAACGGCACGCGTTCGAGGAGGAGAACGAGCGGGTTCTCAAGCTCGGCGGCAAGCCGGCCGTCGGCGAGCCGATGCTTCTCGGTATCACGAAGGCCTCGTTGTCGACCGAATCCTTCATCTCCGCTTCTTCCTTCCAGGAGACCACTAAGGTGCTGACCGAGGCGGCTATCTCCGGCAAGGTGGACCATCTGCGCGGACTGAAGGAGAACGTGATTATGGGTCGCCTGATCCCGGCCGGGACGGGACTACCGAACTATCTCTACCTGGACATCGACGTGGACCGGGCCGAGATCGAGTTCGACGAGTACCCGATGGAGGAAGGCCCGCTTCTCGCGCCGCCGGAGCCGGAGCCGGCGCCCGCCGGAGGCGGGTTCGCCGTCGGCGAGAAGCTCTGATCGGAGCGGCAGCCCTAGGTCTGCGCTCCTCGCATCCCCGACGCGTCGACGAACGCACTGTTCGTCGGCGCGTGCCCTCATACCCCTCGCGTTGCTCTTGGACGCCGAGGTCGCCTTGACCCCCTCCCCAGTCGCAGCTAACCCGCTCGCATGCTCGAGCTGTCGGAGGAGCTGCTCATTCGTTCGTTCCGCATGGAGGCCCGCTACACCGCCACGCGTCTGCTCGCCCTGCCGGAGACGCGGTCTCTGGCTGGGGATTTCGAGGAAGCGCACGACAAGCTGGCCCTTCTCGAGGACGAAGGGGCTCGCTTGGACCTGCGCCGCATCGAGATCCAGGCCACCGTGGAGATCGCGGACGACGCTTGGGACGACACCGTGCTCGCTTTTCAGCGGCGCCTCCTCGAGCTCGTAGACAACAACGTCGACGCAGAGCTGTACCGCGGCTACTTCGCGGACATCCCGTCTCACGTGACGAGTCTCAGCTATGCCGCGGAGGTCATGATCTCCCGGGAGCTGGAGCAGAAGCTGTCCGCCGACACCCATCTCGACCTTCAGAGCTTCTCGAGCCGACTGGCCGAGAAGAGGGCTTCATTGGAGGCCGCCCTACATGAGCGCACCCGTCTGGAGGTCGACGAAGCCCGCTTCCAAAATCGGGTAGCCCTCGCGAAGGCCATTTTGAACAAGCTCCGGCGGGTCCTCTTCGCCAGCTTGGAGGAGGTGGCCCGAGCTCGTGGTTACCCCCACGGCTGGTGCTTCCGGTTCTTCCACTCCGACAACGATCACTTCGAGGCCAGTCTCGACGGGGTCGAGGAACTCGAGCCGGCCGCGCTTCCCGAGGGAGACCTCGCGGATCCCGGTTGACCAGGGTCACAACCGGTCGCCGAGTGGTTGCCAGCTCCTCGGATAGGCGATAGCGCGTGAGCCATGAAGGATCGTCGCCCCCTCCTCGGATTGTCTGCTTCGCTGCTCTTTCTCCTCACCGCCTGCGGTGGGGGCGGGGTCTCCGGGCTCTGCGACAAGCTCGACGACTGCAACAGCCTAAACGGTTCGGTAAACGAGTGTGTTGAGACCAACGAGGCTATCCTCAACAACCTCCCCTCGTCGCAGAAGTCCGACTGTGAGCGCGCCATCGACGCCTGCAATGAGCTCGAGAGCTGCGGAAACTTTGTCACCTGCGTTGGGAACCTCCCCTGCTGACCGCCTCGTCTGAGCCGCTGTGCCCTTCGAACTCGATCTCCTCGAATCGCTCGCCGCGGCCATTCGAGAGGCGGCCGCGCCCCGAACGTGGTCCCGTGGCGTCGTGCTTGCTCGAGAGGGCGCGGTTGAGGGCCGCGAGGAGAACGAGGACGAGATCGTCTTGGCGGTGCGCACCAAAGACCGCCCGATCCCGCCCACCGTTGTCCTCTATCCCGAAACCGAGGAGTGGGATTGCGACTGCGGCACGCGTCTCGCTGTGTGTCCCCATACGGCGGCCGCCGTCATCGCCGTAGTCAAAGCGCGCAAGGACGATGCGGAGGCTCTCCCTGAAGGCAACGCTCCCCGTCGCACCCTGAGATACCGACTTCGACGGCGACAAGGGCTGCTCGAGCTCGAGCGGCTCGAGGTGTACGCCGACGGGACCGAGGTTCGTCTCGAGCTTCCTGTCCGCCAGGCCGCCTCCCGCCCCGGTCGTGAGCTCTCGCTGAATGAAGTCGATCTCGATATCGACCCTCTGCTTCAGCGGGGCGTGACCCTCATCGACCGGCGTGAGCAGGCTAAGTTGCTTTTCGAACGACTGGAGGCATCCAGTGCGGTGGAACTCGAGGGGGTTCCGGTCTCGATCAACCCGAACCCATACCTACCGAAAGGACGCATCCTCACTCGGGGCGATCGCTATATTCTTAGGATCGAGAGCGACGCGACCGAGGTGGTGGCACCTGATACGGTCCTGGTGGGGAGCGAGCTCCGTCTTCTCGGGGAGACCGGTCTCACCGGATCCCGCCTCGAAAAACTACCGATCGAGAAGGTGTATCGGCGCAGCGAGCTTGCGGTTCTCACGCAGGAAGTGCTCCCCATCTTCGACAAGCGCTTCCCCATTGAAGGTAAGGAGCTCCTTCCCCGGGGTCGAGGAAAAGGACGGCCGCGTCTCGAGCTCGAAGTGGCCATGTCCGACTACGCCGTCAGTGTGACCGGGTCTGTCGTTTATGGTGACCCGCCCTCGGTCCGCATCGTCGAAGGTCGCCCGGAGTATCTCGGAGGGGTGGCTCCCGAGCGCGACTTCGAGGCCGAGCATCGCCTGGTCGAGAAGCTGAGAAGCGAGCTGAATCTGGTTCCAGGGCGGACCACGACGGTGAGAGGCGGGGAAGGGGCCGCGTTCCTGGAGAAGGTTCGTCGCTTCGAGGCCACGAGTGGACGAGGCCTCGACCTCGACGATCTCCCGGTCCTGAACCCTCGGCTCGAGATGGAAGGCGAGGGCGGATTCGGGCTTCACCTCGAAGCCGAAACCGAAGAGGGCGCCGTAGCGGCGGACCTCCGAAGTGCTCTCGCCGCCTTCGAGACTCAGCAGTCGCTCGTGCCCTTGCTGGGGGGCGGGTGGGCCCGCCTCGATCAGACGTGGTGGACCGAGCACGCGGATGCCGTGGCCCTGCTCCTTCAGCTTCGAGACCGCGACGGCCAGGTGCCCCCCCTCGCCCTCCCCGCTCTGGGGGCCTTAGCTGCCTCCCTAGACGCGCCGCCCCCGCCGGGCCTGGAGCGGTTAGCTCCGCTCTTCCAGGACTTCTCAGGGCTCCCTGAGGCGCCTCTCCCTTCCGATCTCGAAGCGGAGCTGCGTCCCTACCAGACGGAGGGTCACCGCTGGCTGGCCTTCCTCAAGAGCACCGGTCTCGGGGGCTTACTCGCGGACGATATGGGCCTGGGCAAGACGCTTCAGACGCTCACGGTCCTCGAGGCGCGAAGTCTCGTGGTGTGCCCCACGAGCGTGCTCGGAAACTGGGCCAAGGAGCTCGCCCGTTTTCGTCCCGGGCTTCGCGCGCATGTTCACCATGGACCGGATCGGGTCATGGACGAAGGTGCTGACGTGGTCATCACGACCTACGCGCTGCTTCGTTCGGACCGGGAGATTCTCGGCGCCGAGCGATGGAGGGTTGTCGTGCTGGACGAAGCTCAGGCCATCAAGAACCCAGAGAGTCTCACGGCTCGCGCAGCCTACGGAATCGAAGCAGACTTCCGCCTCGCGTTAACGGGAACCCCGGTGGAAAACCGTCTCTCGGAGCTCTGGAGCCAGATGCACTTCGTCAACCCCGGCTTGCTGGGCGGGCGCGCTGATTTCGACTCGCGCTTCTCTGACCGAATCGAGGCGGGGGATGAGGTCGCGCAGGCTAAGCTGCGCAGTCGGATAAAGCCTTTCGTGCTTCGTCGTCTCAAGTCCGAAGTGGCTCGGGACTTGCCGCCGAGGACGGACATGGTCCTTCATGTGGAGCTCGATGAGCTGGAGCGGGGGGTGTACGACGGCGTTCGAGCGGCCACCCGCAAGGAGGTGGCCGAGCGCCTCACCGGAGATGGGGGGAACGTGATGCAAGCCCTCGAAGCGCTGCTTCGCCTCCGCCAGGCCGCCAGTCACCTCGGCCTTCTCCCGGGTCGCGCAGAGACCGGAAGCACGAAGCTGGATCTCCTCGTCGAAGTGCTCGCCGAAGCTGTGGCCGAGGGTCACAAGGCTTTGGTGTTCAGTCAGTGGACGAGCCTGCTCGACCTCGCCGAGCCCCATCTGCAGAAAAGCTCGCTGCCTTTCACGCGGCTGGACGGGTCGACCCGAGACCGGGAGGCGGTGGTCGAGTCCTTTCAGTCGGCGGACGGGCCCCCCGTGATGCTTCTCTCCCTCAAGGCGGGGGGCACCGGCCTCAATCTCACCGCCGCCGACCATGTGTTTCTGCTCGACCCGTGGTGGAACCCCGCCGTCGAGGACCAGGCCGCAGATCGCGCTCACCGCATTGGCCAAGACCGACCCGTGATGGTCCACCGCCTCGTCACTCGAGACACCGTCGAAGAACGGATTCTCGCCCTCCAGGAGAAGAAGCGCGGGCTCGCCGAAGCGGCTGTGGGTGGCGCCGAGGCGGCGGTGCGTATCACGAAGGATGATCTGCTTCAGCTTCTCGCCGACTGAGCTGCGCGGGCGGGCCTAAGGCGGGCTGCGCTCAGTCGGAGGGAAGAAGGGGCTCGATCATCGCCCAAGCATCGGGCGTCAACTGATACTGCCCTCGCTTTGGAGTGCGGACGAGGGTTCCGTCGCTCAGCCATCGCTGAATGCGGTGGCTAGGGAGGCCCAGCTCGAGAAGATCGGCGCGACCGATCTCGAGAATCTCCTCGCCGTCGATCGAACCCACCGATACCTGGGTGGGAAGGGAGCCACCGAAGACCTCGTCGTCGGAGCTATCGTCATCGTCCCAGTCGTCGTCGAGCCATCCCCCCGCGGCCCGCGCCGGGGCTGGGGGCGGCTGCGGTGGAGGGGTGGGAGGCTCGAGCGCCTCGACCCGGGCTGGCTCTTCTTTCGGCGCGTGCTCGAGAAAGTCGGCGAGGGGGTCGGGTCGAGGCGCCTCGACCAGCTCCGGTTCGGGAGGAATCTCTAGGCGCAGATCAAAGACGTTCGCGACCGTCTCGAGATCGATGATGCGCTCCGAGGACGGTGGCGGCTTAGACATTCCGGGCGGTAGAATCCCGCGCAGCACCTCTGCACTGGTCCCGCGGAGCCGAAAGATCTCGCCCGGCTTGACCGAGAAACGGTGGCCCAACGCCAAAAGCACCGCAGCAGCGTGCTTACAGGGGTTGCGATTGGCGCAGGAGCAACGGGCGCGGACCTCGCCCTTTTCGGGCACGAGGGCACCCGGCCGTCCCAGCGCCCCGACGAGCTCGTCGTCCATGCGAGCCCAAGTGACGTCGCGAACCGAGTTCACACGCCCCTCGAGAGCTTCGATGAGTTCGGCCTCGGTGACATCCGGAATCGGGGCCACATCGATCTCAACGGCGTAGAGCTGCGAGCCTAGGACAATGCCGCGGACCTGCCGGCGCAGGACGTCCACGTGCCATACCAGTCCCGAGTCGAGGTAGTGATGGGCTTGGCGGATCTGCTCATCGTCGAACTTCAGGCCGAAGGGCTGATGTAGATCCCAGGCTCGAGCCCAACCCTCTAGAGGCTCTACCTGTGGAGTGACACCTTCGAAACGGCGCACTGGAGCCCCAAAAAACGTCTCGCAGGCTATGACCTGAGGATGCCGTTCGCCGAGCACGGCGTCCGGATCCTGCATATTGAGCTCCTGCTGCGGGGGGCGAGAGCGACCTCTCCAGGGATGCATCAGCGGGCCTCCTCGTCGAGCAGGGCGGCGTCGAGGTCGAGCTTCACGAGCTCGAGCAGCTCGAGGTCGCTGAGCTCCGTGAGTGCTTTTTCGCCGTCGAAGGATAGGACCTGCTCGGCGACAGCTCGCTTGCGCTCCAACATCGCCGCGATCTTCTCCTCAAGGGTTCCTGGGCACACGAATCGATGGACCAGAACGTTGCGGTGCTGCCCAATGCGAAACGCCCGGTCCGTCGCTTGGTTCTCTACGGCTGGGTTCCACCACCGATCGAAGTGCACGACGTGAGAGGCGGCGGTGAGGTTGAGTCCGGTGCCACCCGCTTTGAGAGACAACACGAAGAACGGTGGACCGTCCGGATCCTGGAAGGCGTCGACATACTCGCTGCGCTTGCGCACGGGGGTTCCCCCGTGCAGCACCAAGCCCGGACGGTCGAAGACGGGCTCCAAGAGGGTCGCCAGAGGATCCGTAAGGGCGCGGAACTGAGTGAAGACGAGAAGCTTCTCACCCTGTTCATGAATACGCTCCGCGATATCGAGCAGCGCCTGGGTCTTTCCGGACTCGGACGGGTCGAACTCTCCGTCCCCAAGCCAGTGGCTGGGGTGGTTACACAACTGCTTGAAGCGGGTGAGGAAGGAGAGCACGAGACCTCGGCGCTCCTGACCCTCTACGTTGCCGAGAGCCTCACTCAGCTCCCGCACAGCTTCCTCGTACAGCGCGGCTTGAGTCTGAGTCAGAGGCGTATGCACGTCGATCTCCGTCTTATCGGGGAGATCGCGGATGATGCGGCGGTCCGTCTTCTCGCGGCGGAGAACATACGGTCGAATCAGTTTGCGCAGCGGGTCGTAGTTTTCGCGCTCCTCGAGCGACGTGGCGAAGCGGCGAAAGGCCGCCTGCGTGCCCAGGAGCCCGGGTTCCAGGAATGCGAACAGCGACCAGAGCTCTCCGACGTGATTTTCGATCGGGGTTCCGGTCAAAGCTACTCGGGCGTCGGAACGGAGGGCGCGGACCGTTCGAGCCTGCAGGGTATCGTGATTCTTGATGGCTTGGGCTTCGTCGAGCACCACCAGTGGCCAGTGGCGTTGGTTGAGCGCCTCGAGCCTCGGTAGGGTTCCGTAGGTGCTCATGACCACGTCTGTCTCGTCGATCTGATCGAGTACGTCCGCGAGGGGCTCTCGGCCCGAGCGGTGAGCAATCCGGATGGTCAGCGAGGGCGCAAATCGCTCCACCTCACGGCGCCAGTTGCCGAGTAGAGAGGCGGGGACCACCAAAAGGACGGGCTCACGTGCCTTCTTCTCAGCTCTGCGGCGGAGGATGAGGGCCAGGACTTGAATGGTTTTACCCAGACCCATGTCATCGGCGAGGCAGCCCCCAAGCCCCAAGGACGAGAGGGTGTAGAGCCAAGCCAGACCTTCGCGCTGGTACGGTCGGAGCGTCGCCTGAAGAGAACGCGGCACCGAGGCGGGGGACTGCGCCGCTGTGCGCAGCCGCTCGACCAGAGACTGGAATCCCTCTCCAGTACGAACAACAACCCCGTCCGCGGGAGCGGCTCCGGTCACGAGACGCATAGCCTCGGCAAGGCTCGTTTCGTCTCGGCCCCCCCAGGTCTTGAGCGTCTTTTTGAGCGCTTCAGGATCGACCTCGACCCACTGGCCGCGGACCCTCTCGAGACGCTTCTTTCCCTTGAGCAGTCGAGCCTGCTCTTCCGCATCGAGCTTTTCTCCCCCGAGGGCGAGCGTGGCATCGAAGTCGAGCAGAGCTCGGCCACCGAAACTCGCGTCCCCGCTGGGGGCTTCGCCTCCGGTTTCGCCGAGGCGCAGTTCGACGGTGGGACGCCGAGGACGCTGGCCGCCCCAGCCGGCGGGGAGCCTGAGAAGGACCCCTTGCTCGGCCAGGCCGGGTGTCTCCTCGAGGAAGGCGTAAGCCTCGTCGCTGGTCCAGCGAAGGGCGTGATAGAGCTCCCCGGACTCCTCCAAGCGCTCAACGATGGGGCTGACCTTGGCTGCGGCGTCCAGCTGCTCGACTACGAATCGAGCCCCTGAGGGATCTTGTCGGAGTGCCTCGAGCGCGACGCGTAAAGGCTGCATTCGACCTTTGGGCTCCGGCACGGGGCCTGGAGTCCAAGTGGCGAGGAAGGCGAATGGACGTTCCGCGTCCAGGTCATGATCGGCGAGATGAAGACACAGACGTCCCACCGCGTCCCAGCCTCCTCCAAGGGACTCGAGGTAGGCTTCGGTGCTGCCAAAACTCTCTATCGCGCTGGCCACGCCGCGGGCGATGCGGCGACCGGCCTTCTCAATGACGTCGACCTCGATGTTCTCGAAGCCCAACATCATCGGCGCTTCGGCCACGAGTTCTTCGATCTCGGCCTCGTTCGGTTCGAGAGCGCTCGGAGGCGGAAGCTCTGAACCTTTGTAGGTAGCCAGGCGAGCCATTACGAGATCCGTGAGGCGCATCCCGAAATAAAGTGAGTCTTGAACCTCACGGCCGCGCGTTCGCGAGGACAGATAGAGTAGCCCGTCGAGCTCGGAACGTTCAAAGGCGCTCTGGAGATCCGGAACCAAAGCGGCATCGGTCCCAGGAAACTCATCGAGTCCGTCGGTTCCGTGATGCAGTTGAAAGCGGCCCTGAGAGGTGAGCTCGAGACCGAGCGCGGCAAAGTCGGGGAGCAAAGGTGATGGGGAGTCCTCGACGACTGCCTCTTCAAAGAGCCGCGCGGATTTCCGCGCTTCGTAGGTCACCGGAGAGAGATGCGCTTATCCGTACGACTTCGTCAACCACTGCAACAAACTTTTAAACAGCGCTTCGTAAGCAGAATTCGCGACGCTGGATCTATTTCTCAAAATGATACGCAAAGGAGGGGAAACGCGAATCTCGACTTCCGACTTTTCGGGTTGTCGCGTATCGGCTACAAAACGCCTATGCGGCCAACTCTGTTCGTGCTGAACGGCACGCCGGTGCCGTCTTATTCCGTTTTCATGGTGTTGGGTTTCATCGCTGCGCTGGCCACCATCATGCTCATCGTACCGAAGGGGAGCGATCAGGCACCCGGCGGTCTGGATCGTCCGCAGGCGTGGGATGTGTTCCTGGTCATGGTCGTATCGGCCGTTTTCGGTTCCAAGTGGGGCCACGTCCTCTTCGAAGCGCCTGGACATGTGACAGCCGATGGAAGGCCGATTAATTCCATCGCCGAACTTCTCGCCGACGACCCCTGGCATTGGTTACGTATTGGGGAAGCGGGATATGTCTGGTACGGGGGAATGTTAGCCTGTCTCGGAGTCGCCGCCTTCTATTTTTGGCGGCGTCCGCATCTCAACGCTTGGCTCTTCGCCGACACGTTCGCCCCCGCTGTCATGATCGGTGCGATGCTGGGGCGCACCGGATGTTTCCTATCGGGTTGTTGCTACGGTCGGCCTACCGAGAGCTTCCTGGGAGTTCAGTTTCCCCACCTCCCGGGACCCGTCTATCCCACTCAGATCTATGATGCATTGATTGCCGCGGCCTTGGGGGCGCTGCTTCTCTACCGGTTCCCGCGCCGACGCTTCGACGGAGAGAACATTGCTCTTCTCCTCATCACGTATCCAATGTTCCGGTCTCTGACGGAGGCGTTTCGGGGGGATCCCGAACGTGGTGGCTTCGGACCCCTGTCGACCTCCCAATGGATCAGCATCCCTCTACTCCTTCTCGGGGTGGCGCTCTACGTTGTTCTCCAGCGCCGGGGGCAGGTGACGGTGCTGAGCCGTAGTGCCTCTGACGAATCGAGCCCGGGCGTCGCGCCGTCGTCGAGTCAGGCGTGACCGACGGCACCGAGGGCCCCGACCGCCTTCGTCGTCGAGACCGTCGTCGCCGGAGAGATGACCTCGCGGAGCGTCGTGCGCTCCTGGCCATCGTCGCCGTTTTCTTGGGCTTTGGGGGGCTCGGTTTTCTAGCCTTGAACTACAGCGGAGACCTCGGAGGCGGGCGGGATACCTCAGCGTCGACGGGCGCGCAACGGATCGCTGCGGTTTCTCCTTCTCGGCGGTCCCCAAGCCTTCGGTAGAGCCCCAAGGAGAGCGAATCCGTTGCGTGCCCGTCGACGCTGAGGTATCCCGC
>JBCBRU010000046.1:0-25333 GCA_039819565.1 Myxococcota bacterium
CAGCGACACCAAGCCGTCCTTCTGAACCGGGAGGTAGGTCACCCGCCAGCCTTCCTTCTCGAGGCGCTTGGTGTCGCTGGATGCCCTCCGCGAGGCCATCACCGACCGCACCATTTTGGTGTCGATCATGATGGCCAACAACGAGATCGGCGTCGTCCAGCCGGTGAAGGAGATCGGCGCGCTGTGCCGTGAGCACAAGGTTCTCTTTCACACCGACGCGGTGCAGGCGGTGGGCAAGATCCCGGTCGACGTCGACGCCATGAACATCGATCTCCTGAGCCTCTCCGGCCACAAGATGTACGGGCCCAAGGGCGTGGGCGCGATCTACGTGCGCCGTCGACGCCCCCGCGTGCGGCTCGAGGCGGGCATCGACGGCGGAGGCCACGAGCGCGGGATGCGCTCCGGCACCCTGAACGTGGCTGGCATCGTGGGTCTCGGCAAGGCGGCCGAGCTTTGCCTCGCGGAGATGCAGGAGGAGAAGTCCCGCATCCTGCAGCTGCGGGAGCGCCTCTGGGGCAAGCTGAGCGCAGACCTGGACGAGATCTATCTCAACGGCCACCCCGAGCACCGTCTCCCCAACAACCTCAACGTCTCCTTCGCCTACGTCGAGGGCGAGGCCATGATGATGGCCATCAAGGACGTGGCGGTGTCTTCGGGCTCCGCCTGTACCTCCGCTTCGCTCGAGCCCTCCTACGTGCTCCGGGCCCTCGGCGTCGGGGACGATCTCGCTCATAGCTCGATTCGCTTCGGGATCGGGCGTTTCACCACCGAAGAGGAAGTCGACTTCGTCGCCGACCTCGTCATCAGCGCCGTGCGGCGCCTCCGTGAGATGTCTCCCCTTTACGAGATGGTTAAGGAAGGCATCGATCTCGAGTCCATCGAGTGGACCGCGCACTGAGAGGAATCAAACTATGGCTTATAACGACAAAGTCATCGATCACTACGAGAACCCTCGGAACGTCGGGACCCTGAACAAAGAGGACGAGAACGTCGGCACCGGCTTGGTGGGGGCCCCCGCTTGCGGTGACGTCATGCGTCTTCAGATCAAGGTCAGCGACGACGGCATCATCGAGGACGCTAAGTTCAAGACCTTTGGCTGCGGTTCGGCCATCGCGAGCTCCTCGCTGGTGACGGAGTGGGTCAAGGGCAAGAGCGTGGACTACGCCGAGCAGCTCAAGAACGACTCCATCGTTGAAGAGCTCGCGCTTCCCCCCGTCAAGGTGCACTGCAGCGTGCTGGCCGAAGACGCGATCAAGGCCGCGGTGGCGGACTGGCGCAGCAAGAAGTCCGGCAAGAGCTCCGACGGGAGCGAGTGAGGTCAGCATGGGCGCGCTCGACGTACTGCAGAAGACTCCGCAGGCTACGGGAACGGTCGAGGTCACGGAGTCGGCCTCGAAGGCCATCCAGAAGTATCTCGAGGACCACGAGGCCCCCGAGGGTTCGGGCCTGCGCATCGGTGTCCGGGGCGGAGGCTGCAGTGGCCTTTCCTACTTCCTGGACGTCGACGACACGCCTACCGAGAACGACAAGGTCATCGACGCTCCGCTCGGGGTGAAGGTCTTCATCGATCCGAAGTCGATGCTGTTCCTCCAGGGCTCGACCTTGGACTACGTGACCGGACTCATGGAGTCGGGCTTCAAGTTCGTCAATCCCCAGGCCGGTAAGGGCTGCGGCTGCGGCGAGAGCTTCGCTCCCGCGTGACTTGTGGGGCCCGGCGGCGGTCGCTTTGCGACCTGCCGCCACCCACTCTGCGCGAAGCCGCCCGCACGTGCGGGCGGTCTGACGCCGTGCCCTGAACTTCGCTGGGCACCGGCGAAGTGAGGTAGGTGTTCGGCTCCGCCTCACTGCGCGCCTGGAGGAGAGGCGCCGGTGCCGTGAGGCGCGGGTGGACCGACGACGTGTCTAGGGACGTCGCGTAGCGACGTGCCGTTAAAGATCCTTCGGCTTGCGGGAGTAGTGGATCAGGGGGTCCAGACGGGCCAAGCCCGTCTTGTTTCGCGTGACCGGCGTCCTGAGGCCCGGCGCGAAGCGGCCGTCCTCAGACGCTCAATCGACCTGTATGTCGACGTTGCCCTCACGCACGGCCTGGTCCCAGGGCACGCGGTGTTCGACGATTCCGCGGAACAGATGGGCATCGATCGGGTCCAGCCGGCGTCCGTACGCCACCTTGCGAATGACGGCGTCTTCGCCCCCGAATCGCGCTCCACCCCACTGACCAACCCCCATTCTCGCGAAGACCGCCTCGTCCCGGGGGTTTCCGTAGTGGATGTAGGTGGGGCCGTCCGGGTAGCCGCGGCGTCGAAGGGTCAGTGCCGCCTTGAGCGGTTCAGGGATGGGGAACGCGGAGATGGGCGGGCCGGGGACGGCGCCGTTGAAGGTCTCGACCACCACGTTGCCCAGTCTCGCTTTGACTTCCTCGGAGCTGAGTCCGTCCTTTCGTAGCCGCTCTCCGGCAATCTCGAGCGCATTTCGGGTGATGATCGCGCCCTGGCTCTCGCCGACGAGATGCACCCGCTGGTTCGCCGCGAGCTTGTGGTAAATCATGTTGCCGAGGGTTCGGGAGGCTGGGTTGAGCTCGGCCGGTCCGAAGAGATCGACGGCAGACTGAACGATGTCCCCCGCCACGTTCTGGCGGGCATTGTAAACCATCCGAACGCTCGCGCCCGACTCGTCGGCCAGGCGCTGAGCATTGTCGAGGGACAGCCACGGAGGCGTATCGATGCCGTTCGTGAGGTATAGCGTCGCTCCGTTTGGGTTTCCGGACCGGGGCTGAATCGGAGGGATGCTATCGATGGAGTGGGTGTTGGGGTCGTAAAAGGTCGGCTCAGAGATACCGTTGCGCTCGACGATCGGACCGCCCGCGTACCGCCCGTCGAGATCTGATCCCGAAAACGCGCTCGCGGTGCTGGTCTGGGCCACCCGTAGGGGCCGGCGACCGACGGTTGCCCCTCGTTCGAAAGCATCGGTGGCCTGGAGCGTCCGGGCGCCATCGGTGCGAGAGCTCTTCACCGTCGGACCCGTCGCGGGACGACGCGATGCGCCCTCCGCGAGAGGCGAAGTCTCCGTGGCTCGCGGGGGCAGAGGGGACGTCCGAGATGTTCGCATCCTCGCTTCCGCAGCAGAACTCGTGCCAAGCAGAGCGGGACTGAGCCGTGGCGGTCAGATGTTCGGTCCTTCGAACGCCCTGTGCGATCGTCCGAACAGCGGCCGCAGCACGGCCCGGAGATTCCCGTTCGACGCGTGGACGGTGCTCGAAGTGCAGGCTGACTTCACTCGCACCGCGATGTTCTCGGGTCTCGGTCCGATGGCGACGGTCAATGTCCACGTGCTCCTCGCGGCGAGCGCGTCCCGATTCGGGGGGCGGCGCAAAGCGAGCTATTGACGACGCGTACGAGAAGCCTCGAGCTCCAGCCAGGCTCGCACCCGAGGATCCGTGCATAGAGAGATCGCGCGGGCGTACGCAGACTCGGCTCGCTGTGCGTCTCCGAGCTCCTTGAGCAAGTGCGCCTTCACCGCCCAGTACGGCTGAAACCGCGATACCGCCTCGAGCGTCTCGTCGGGAAAGTCATGCTCCAGGGCTCGAAGGCCTGCCGGCGCTCCGGAGGCGAAGCCCACGGCGGCGGCGCGGGCCGCGGCCGCGCCCGCGGTTGGGGCGATGCGCAGCAGTCCCTCGTAGAGCCTTACGATGGACGGCCAATCGACGACCCCGGTGTGGGCTCGGTCCGCGTGAGCCGACTGGATCGCCGCCTCGATCTGAAAGCGACCCGGTCTGCCGCGTTTGGCCGCGTACTGAAGGGTGATGACGGCGCGGCGCAGCAGAGCTTTGTCCCAGCTCTCCGCGGGCTGCTCGTGCAAGGGGACGAAGTGGGTTGCCTCTCGAGCTTGAGCGCGAGCCGCGGAGAAGGTCAGGAGCGCGGCCAGGCCGAAGGCTTCAGGCTCCTCGGGAAGGAGTTCGGCGACGTAGTGGGCGAGCAGAACCGCTTCGTCGGCCGTGGTCCGGCGGCCCTCCGCGTGGTCCGGGTCGCTCCAGCTGAGAGCATAGGCTCCATAGATGGCCTCGAGAACGCTGTCGAGGCGCTCGGCCCGGGCCACCTCCTCCGGGATCTCGAAGGGGATACGGTTGGCTTTGATCTTTCGCTTGGCTCGCACCAAGCGCTGGGCGAGCGCCGAGGCGGGCATGAGGTAGCCGCTCGCGATGTCTTTGGCTTCGAAGCCCAACACCGTCTGGAGCATGAGCGGCGTGTGAATCTTCTCGTCGATCGCGGGATGAGCGCAGGCGAAGAGGAGGCCCAGTCGCTCATCGGGGATCTCGCGGGTGGCTTCCAATGAAGACGCGGCGCTGCGCAAAACTTGTCCCACTGCGAAGGTCTCGTCGTCGAGCGAGCCCGCCGTGGTCCGGCGGGCTGCGCTCTTATCCACATCCTTGAGGCGGTTTCTCGCCACGGTGAGCAACCAAGCTTCCGGGTTGTCCGGAAGACCCTGCTCGGGCCACTTACTCAGCGCCGCGACGAAAGCCTCGGACAGGGCGTCCTCGGCGGCGGCGATGTCACGGGTCCGGGCGGCCACGAGGGCCACCAGACGTCCGTAGGACACCCGAGCGATCTGCTCGGCGCGAGCGCGGCTCTCGAGAGGGCTCGGCATCGATTAGCTCGATGCGCTCGGCATCGCGGAGGCTCGGATCTCGACGTAGCCGAAGTGCACCGATGGGCACTTCTCGGCCCAGGCCAGGGCCGCGTCGAGGTCGGGCACCTCGATGACGAAGGTCCCTCCAAGCTGCTCTTTGGTGTCCGCGTAGGGGCCATCCTGAATCCGCTTCGTCCCGCCCTTGAAGGTGAGGGTGGTGGCGGTGGAGGAGGGCTGGAGCCAGTCCGTGTCGATCAGGACCCCAGCCTCCTTCAAGGCTCCAATGTATTCGCGGAAGACCCGCTGGCTTTGTTCTCGGTCCTCGGGGGAGGCGTCGGCGAAAGAGGACTCATCGTTGTAGAGGAAGAAGGTGTAGCGCATATCTGGTTCTCCTTTAGCGAGCTTCGCGACGAGCGCGAAATCGGGCTCGCGGGGTTTCATCGGGTCGTTGCGGCGGCCAGGAGCTGAAGCCCCCGGTCGTAGTCGGGTCCAAGGAAGCGATCGAGGAAGAGCCCGAACACTCGGGCGAGAGGGTTCAAGCCGAACTGAGCCGTCGTCGCCCAGCGGACCTGGGTGCCTCCGGACTTCGGCTCGAAGGTAAAGGTGGTGACGGGTCGACCCATGGGGCCGAGGTCGAGCTGCAGGGTGACGGACTCGTTTTCGACGACGGAGGCCACGGTTTGGGTCCCTTTGCCGTCCTTGCCGTGAAACGAAAACCCCGAGCCCACCCCGCTCTCGGGTCCGAACATCTCGATCTTCAGCTCGGGGTCTTTGTCCTTGTAGGGGTTGAAGGCTTGGTAGCCCCGGTTGGAGGCGACCAGCTCGAAGATGGTCTCCGCTGAAGCGGGGACGAAGCGCTCCCGGCTCACGGTGCGGCGGCGAGGCAGCAGAAGGGTGAGCCCGATGAGGACCACGAAGGTCAGAGCGAAGGCGGCGATGAGGGTCGTCATGGTGAACTCCTTTCGTCGAGCCCGCGGGGTCGCGGGCCCGAGCTGGGGCCATGACGAGTTGGGACGAGCTCGATCGACACTCGCCGTTTTTTTTCTCGGCGAGGGCATCGGGGGCCGACGAGGGTGACCGAAGGCCATCGGGCAAGCAGGCAACCGGCAGAGCTCAACCCGATCGAAGCCAGAGGTCAGCGCTCGGCGGCTCTCTCGTAGGCTTGGATCACGTCTCCAAGATGCCGCAACGCCGCTTTGAGCTCCCGGGAGCTGTAGGTGTGGGCCAGCTCCGTCAAGTGCTCGGCCACGCCTCGGTAGAGGGGGCCGAGCTCCTCAAACAACTTTTCGGTGGGGGCCACCAGGACCGCCCGCCGGTCGCTCGGGTCGGGCATTCGCTGGGCTAGGCCGAGCTTTTCGAGCCGATCGAGGAGAGAGGACACCGCTCCGGAGGTGAGCCCGAGCGCTTCCGCAAAATGTCCCGCCCGTACGGGGCCGCCCTCCAGCTCGTTGAGCGCTCGGAGATCGTTCCGACTCACCCCAACCTTGGTTGCGGCGACGTGGTCGAGTCGATCGATCGCTGCGTAGAGCCGTCGACAAGACGCGACGAGAGCCATGCCCTCCTCCGGCTGCCTGGAGTTGCTCACCTCTCCATCGTTGCCGGAAGATGCTTGACCATCAAGCATCTCGATAAATAGCTTAATAATTGAGATGCTTAGACATCAAGGAGAGGTGCCTAGATTATGAATTTCACAATGCTTATCTCGTCTCTTGTCGTCGTTGGCGTCGGGATCGTTGGCGTGCTTTCGGCGCTCGCGCCCACCCGAGTCGAGTACGCGGAGGCCATCGAGATCCGCGCTCCCGCAAGTCAGCTATACGATGACATTCGTCTCCAGGAGCGTCTGATGCGGTGGTCCGTGTGGCCGAAGGAGACCCATTCGAAATGCGCAGTAGATCCCGGGCCAAGTCGCGCGGACGGAACGGAGGGGGCGCGAACCGTCTTCGTGTCAAAGGGGAAGGCGGTCGGACACCAAGAGATCACGCGATTGGTCGACGACCGGCTCGTCGCGATGACGCTGGAGGGCCCAGGACCGCCCCATCGTCCCTCGATGACCTTCGAGCTGGAGCCGCTCGGCCCCGACCGCACCCGGGTGCTCCTTCGCTTCGTCAACGAACTCCCGCGCCCGTTCAACGCCATTTGGCGCTTTGCCGGATTGTCTTCGTGGACGCGGGAGATGCACCGAAAGGACTTGGAGGGGCTCCGAGCCTTCGCGGAGCCGCCTCACAAGGACGCGGACGGGCGGGTCGTGGGTCGAACCCCGGCGGAACCGAACCCTTACGAGGTCGCCCTCCCCGAGGCCGGAAGCTAGGGCCTCCTTGACCCAAAAGCGCATACCGTCCCTCGACCGGAATGGGCTGAGCGCTTCGGCGAAAGCCCGCCTTCCTCCGGAGGTGCAGAGTCGGGTCGCCGAAGCTTGGGGCCGAGGTCGGGCGCTCATCCTGAACGCCCACAAGCCCGGCTACTCGGAGGCGTTCACGATCTCATGCGAGCAGTATCGCGAACTTCGAGCGGGCATTCTACGAGAGCTGTCCGGTTCGCAAGAGGTGCTGCTCAAGCACGTGACGGCGACGATTCAAGAAGCGCTGGGCGGAAGCCCCCTCTTCCCTAAAGGCCGGATGACGAACTACGTCCGCTACGTCAAGACGGACCTTGAGGCTCGAGGAGAAGTCGTCCGCGTCGAAGGTTCGTCCCCTCAGCGAATCCGCGGACCTTAGCAGCCCGTCGTCAAACCCGGGGAAGGAGCTCCCAAGCGGGGTCCTCGGCGATCTCGACGCGCACGTTGCCCCCTCGGGCGTCCGCCCAAGCCTGGATCCGGGCCCCCTCGAGACCCGCGCCATCCACGTAGAAGAAATTTCGGCGTTCGCCTCGGCCGGTGAGCCGCGCGAAGTGCTCGATGCCCTCAGAAGCGTCGGCGAGACGCATGAGCTCGTCTTCGAGCTCGCCAAAGAGCGACTCGAGGTCTTCCGTGGGGAGGCCGTTCTCTCCTCCCGCGTAGGGAAAGACGACCTGACAGGAGGTGTCGAGATAGGGGTGGTCCCAGCGCTTTAGAGACGGGCAGGTGGTGAGAAAGAGGGGAGGGCCGTCGTCCTCGACTTGGGCCACGACCCAGGCCGCCTCGAGGGCCGAAACCTCCGCGATCTCGGCTCTGAGTCCGAGGAGATCCACCGCGACCGGAGGGAGGGTCGCGGTGGTCTCGATGGACCCTAGCCATCGCTCCACGTCGGCCTCGCCGAGGGCGTGATCGAGGGCGAGGAAGGTGGCCCGCGCTCGCTCTTGTTCGGGGAGCTCCCAGAACGCGGGATGGAAGACCACCACGTGCACCAGTCGCCGGTCCTCATCGCGCTCGGCAGCGATCTGAAAGCCCTCGAAGTCGATGTCGGGACCGTCGGCGGATCGAAGCTGGACGCTCATGACGCTGTCTTCGTCGGCCGCGGGGCGGGAGGTGAAGAAGTCGAAGCGGGCTCCCTCGGGAGCGGCAGCGCGCCATCGCTCCGCGATCACCCTCAGCTCGGCCTGGCCTTCTCCGCTCAGGGTGAAGGAGTGCAATTTGTATTGCCCGGGGCCGAAGGTCCAAGCCATGTCTGGATGAATGGCGTGGACGGCGTCGCTGACTTGCTCCACCACCTTCTCCGGGACGTCCTCACCCATGAGTGCGAACAGCTCCGCTTCCGCGTCTCGCCAGTAGGCCCAGAAAGCCCGTATGGCTTCGCCCTGACGTTCACGCTGCGTCTCCCGGGTCTGCGTCTGAAGAAGGCGTTTGATACCGTCGAAAAGTCCCATGCTAAGCTATCCCCGCCCGTGGCCGAAGTCTGGTTCGTGTACATCGTCCGCTGCGGCGATGGCTCGCTGTACGCAGGGATCGCCAAGGATGTCGAGCAGCGCGTCGTCGCCCACGAGGCCGGCACCGGAGCCCGGTACACTCGTGGTCGGGGGCCGATACAGCTCGTCGCCTCCGCAGGGCCTTTCACCAAAGGGGATGCGCTGCGGCTCGAGTATCGCGTAAAAAAAGCGCCCGCCGCCAAGAAGATCGCGGTTCTTGATGCATGTATCCCTTGATGGTCGAGACGACGGACCGAGTTGGAGCTGATTCGGATACGTAGGGCTCGCTGCGGGGGTTGCCTCGAGCTTCCGATCGACGCTCTCATGCCTTCGGGCGCTCCATGCAGTACCGACACGGCGACGTCATGCTCGAGAAACTTCTCCGCCCCCCTGGGGGGGAGAAGCGCCTCCTGCCGCATCGTGTCCTTGCCCACGGTGAAGTCACCGGTCACCGGCATCAGATTCAGGAGCCTCAGGGGAGCATGCTCTACGAGATGCCCGCCTACCTCCTCCTCGAAGTCACCGCCGACTTCGTGACCTTGGTGCACGAGGAGCACAAACCCATCGAGCTCGAGCGCGGATACTATAAAGTCTGGCGGCAGCGCGAATACTCTCCCGAAGAGATCCGCGTGATTCGAGACTGATGGACGTCTCGCCCCACGAAGCTCGCGTTCGCCTCGAAGCGGGACATAAGGGACCGCTCAGCGTGGCGGGGCGGCTCGACCTCACGCATACCGAGCTGACGTCGCTTCCCCCGGACCTTCGATGCTACGAGCTGGACGCTCGCGGCTCCAAGCTTCGTAGCCTGCCGAAGCGGCTCGAGGTCGAGTCCCGTCTGATCCTCGACGCGTGCGCCGAGCTGCGAGAGCTTCCCGAAGGGCTTACGGCCGGGGCGATGAGTCTTCGGGAGTGCCGATCTCTGCACGCCCTCCCGGAGGGCATCGAGACGTGGTTCCTGGATCTCACCGACTGCTCTCGCTTCGAGCGCTGGCCGGCCACCGGCAACATCCACAGCGGGCGGGTGCGCCTTCGAAACTGTATAGAGCTTAGGACCCTGCCGGACTGGCTGGGGAGGCTGGCCTCGCTGGATCTCGCGGGCTGCGTCGGGCTCACGGAGGTACCCGCGAGCCTCGAGATCACGGGCTTCATCGACGTGGGCGGCACGAACATCGAGCGCCTGCCCAAAAGCCTGGCCCAGGTGCCTCTGCACTGGCGTTCCGTGCCTATCGATCATCGCATTGCCTTCGAGCCGTCCCGTCTCACGGCGCAAGAGGTCTTGGCCGAGAGCAACGCGGAGATCCGGCGGGTGATGATCGAGCGGATGGGCTATCTCCGCTTCGTCGAGGAGTCCCGGGCCAAGGAGCTGGACGCCGACACGGACCCGGGGGGAGCCCGCCGGCTCCTCTCCGTCGCGCTCGAGGAAGACGAGCCGCTCGTGGGGCTGGCCTGCCAGTGTCCGTCGACGGGCCACCAGTATTTTCTCCGCGTGCCCCCCCACGTCACCTCTTGCCATCAGGCGGCGGCCTGGTTAGCCGGCTTCGATGACCCATCCCTCTACAACCCGGCCATAGAGACGTGACGGTGATGGGTATCTATTTCGAGGGACATGTCCGAGGAGACGAACGATGAAGCGACGGGAGCTACAGTTCATGGACGGCAAGTCCAGCAAGTTTTGGCGCATCGAACTCGATGGGGCATCGCACACCGTCACCTACGGCCGGATCGGGACCGATGGGACGAGCAAGACGAAAGGCTTCAGTACGGCCGAGGACGCGGAGGCTTCCTTCGAGAAGCTCGTTCATCAAAAGCTCGCCAAGGGCTACGCGGACGCCTCGTCGGAGAGCTCGGCGGACTCCGCCGCGGGGGACGATGAGGCGGTGCCCTTCATGGCCTTCGCGTGCACGACGGGCTCACAGGGCACCTACGAGCACGCCACGAACTTCATGGGGCTCAGGGTTCGGCAGCACCACGCGGGCAAGAAGATCCCGAGTCCCGAGAAGTACGCGCACTTCTTCTCGTCGGACTATGACACCGACTCCTTCGGGGGCGATCTCGATGACTTTCTCGGCCAGGACGCGGCCCTGAAGGCGCGAGCCCTGGTGCTGGGTTCATGGGCCTCCGAGATGTACGAGGTGAGCTCTTCGGCCGCGGTCAAGAAGCTCACCGACGCAGCGGACAAGCTCTCCAGCCTCGAAGGGATCTTCGTGGGGGACATCATCCAGGAGGAAAACGAGATGTCCTGGATCAAGCAGTCGGACGTCTCTCCGCTCCTGGGCGCCTTCCCCCAGCTGCAGCTGCTGCGGGTGCGCGGAGGCGAGGGCTTGGCCCTCACCGAGGCCCGGCACCCGGGGCTCAGAGCGCTCGCCCTCGAGACCGGGGGGATGGACGCCTCGGTGGTGCGCTCGGTGCTCGGCGGCGACTTTCCCTCTCTCGAGTATCTCGAGCTGTGGCTCGGGACGGAGGAGTACGGGGGGACCTGCAGCGTCGAGGATCTACAGCCCCTCTTGGCCGGTCGGAAGTTCCCGAAGCTTCGATACCTCGGGCTTCGCAACTGCGACTTCGTCGATGACATCGCCCCGGTGGTGGTGAACTCACCCCTCCTCGAGCGCATTCAGACCCTCGATCTTTCGCTGGGTACGCTCTCCGATGTCGGGGGGCAGGCGCTCCTCAAGCTCTCCTCCGCCCCCTCGCTGGAGCGGCTCGATCTCAGCCATCACTTCATGACCAAACCCATGACCAAGCAGCTCAAGGCGCTGCCCTTCGCCGTGGACGTGAGCGACGCCCAGGAAGACGACGACGACTGGCGCTTCGTGGCCGTGGGAGAGTAGCTCTGCGGCTGGGGCTCGTCGCCAACCTCGAGAACCGCCGGGCGTCCTTTACGCGGTCCGCCCTGGAGCGCCTCGGCTTCCCTCCCCCTCGCGAGCTGAGTTGGCAAGACGTACTGCGGGACCCGAGCACGCTCGAAGCGCTGAGCGCTTGTGATCGCGTGCGCTTGGACTCCTACGGAGAAAACGCCGAGGTCCTGGACGCGCTGGTTCGCCTCGGAGGGGCCGCGCCCACGACCCATGTCGAGCATGGCGCCCTCGCCCTCACCGAGGAGGCCCACAGGGGTTGGAGCACCCTCCTGGGCTGGCTGGGGCAGTCAGGCATCCCCCGCGAGGCTTGGCTCTGTCCTCCCGACGTCGTGGGGGTCATGTTCGACAAGTGGCAGACTCATCTTCGTCTCGCCGAGGTGGGGGTGGCCCGGCCCGAGAGCTGGCTCCTGCCCCCATCCTGGCCCGCCCTGAGGGAGGTCCTCCCGGAGCAGGGGCGTTGGTTTCTCAAACCTCTGCACGGCTCCTCGGGCTCGGGCGTGTGCGCGTTTCGGTGGCACCGCGACCGCATGCAGCTCACGGCTCCGATCCAGCTCGTTCGAGACAGCGAAGGGGTTCAGCTGTTCAACTCCCTGCGCGTACGCACGTTCGCTCGGCCTCGCGACATCGGAGACATTCTCGGAGACCTCCTCCCCGCGGGCATGATCGGGGAAGCCTGGCTGCCCAAGGCCCGCGTAGGGGGACGTGAGCTCGATCTTCGGGTGGTGGTCATCGCGGGGGAGGCTCGGCACCTGGTGGTCAGGACGAGCCGACATCCCATCACCAACCTTCATCTCGGCAACCAGCGCGGCGATGTCGACGAGCTCGTCTCAGCCCACGGAGGGGAAGCCGTCGAGGGGTGCCGGAGGCTCGCGGAGCGGGCTATGGAGGCCTTTCCGGAGGCTCTCTTCGCCGGCGTGGATGTCCTCCTCGGCCGCGACGGCCGTCCCTGGGTGCTGGAGGTCAACGCCTTCGGCGATCTGCTTCCGGGGGTCACGCACCGGGGTGAGGACACCGCCCTGGCCATCCTGCGGGCCGCGTCGGAGGGGGCGAGATGAAGGCTCTCATCGGTAAGTCGGACCTTCTGTTCATTACTCTCGACACCTTACGTTTCGACGTGGCGCAGGCCATGTTTCGGGAGGAACGGCTTTCGTGCCTCGGCCCGCGACTGGGCGTCGAGGGTTGGGAGCGCCGTCACTCGCCGGCCAGCTTTACCTACGCGGCCCATCACGCGTTCTTCTCCGGCTTCCTGCCCACGCCTCCGCATCCCGGTCCCCATCCCCGTCGTTTCGCGGCGGCGTTCGCCGGCAGCGAATCCACGGCCGAGAGCACCTTCGTCTTTTCCGAGGCGACGCTTCCGCAGGCGCTCTCCGCCCGCGGCTACCGCTCCATCTGCGTTGGGGGCACGGGCTTCTTCAACCGACGCAACTCCCTCGGCGAGGTCCTGCCGAGCCTCTTCGACGAAGCGCACTGGGATGCGTCGCTGGGGGTCACCTGTCCCGAGTCCCCCATAAACCAGATCCAGCTGGCCATGGCGCGCGTAGCCGAGGCTCGCGAGGCGCGGGTCTTCCTTTTCATCAACGCCTCTGCGCTCCATCAACCCAACTGGTACTACGGGGGCGTGGAGGGGCGGGACACCCTCGAGACCCACGGAGCTGCCCTCTGCGCGTTCGACGCGGCTTTGCCGCCTCTGTTCTCGCTCCTGGAGGCGCGAGGTCCGTGCGAGGTCATCGTGTGTTCCGACCATGGAACCGCGTATGGAGAGGATGGCCACTTCGGCCACCGGCACGCCCATCCGGTGGTGTGGACGGTACCCTACGCGGAGTTTTCGCTGTGACGAACCCAGCTCAGATCGGACTATCGGTGGCGGCCGACCTGGAGAGACGGCTCCAAGCGAGCGACTACGACGGATACGCCTACGCCTACCCTCACAAGAGCGCCTACCGGCCGCTCTCTCCTCCCGTGCCCCTCAAAGAGCTTTGGGCCAAAGAGGATAGGTCGCGTCTGTTCCTCTACACCCATCTCCCCTTCTGTGAAGTCCGCTGCGGATTCTGCAACCTGTTCACCACGGTTCGACCCGAACGCGGGTTCGTGGACCAAACCCTGGACGCCATCGTGGATCAGGCCGGGGCCGTGGCCGAGGCGACGCAGGCGGAGGGCGTGAGTCAGGCCGCCTTCGGCGGGGGCACCCCGAGCTTTCTGTCGAGCTCCGAGATCGAGAGGATCTTCACCGAGCTCGCGCTACGATGGCCGGTCGACTGGCACGCGATCCCGGTGTCCTTCGAAGCCTCTCCCGCCACTCTCGACCCCGACAAGCTCGCCGTCCTGAGAGGCTTGGGGGTCGATCGCTTGAGCATGGGGGTTCAGAGCTTCGTCCCCTCGGAGCTCAAAGACCTGGGGCGGCCTCAGCGCCCGGCGGACGTCGACCGCGCCTGCGCTCAGATCCTCGACGCCTCCTTTCCAACCTTCAACCTCGATCTCATCTACGGGGCACGGACCCAAACCCCCGAGAGCTGGGCCCGGAGCGTTCGGCGGGCGGTCGCCGTGGGGCCGCAGGAGATCTATCTGTACCCGCTCTACGTGCGAGCCCTCACCGGTCTGTCCCGGGTCGACCGGGAGCCCTCTCGGCATCGCCGCGCGCTCTACCGCGTCGGTCGAGATCTGCTCCTCGACGCGGGCTACGAGCAGGTCTCGATGCGCTACTTCCGGCGCGCGACGTCCCGCGCGGGGGCCGACTACTGCTGCCAGGAGGACGGCATGGTGGGCCTCGGGCCGGGCGCCCGATCCTACACTCGGGCTCTGCACTACAGCAGCGAATACGCCGTCGGCCAGGTGGGCACCAAGCGCATCACCGCCGCCTTCAATGTGCGGGAGCGCCACGATGTTGCCGACTTCGGCTTCGAGCTCGACGAGGACGAGCAGAGGCGGCGCTACCTCATCAAGTCTCTGCTGAGAAGGCCGGGCCTCTCGGCGGGGGACTATGTCGCGCGCTTTGGCACTTCCTATGCCGCTGATTTCCCCGGAGTAAAAGAGGCTCTGCTCGCCCGGGGGCTCGCCCGAGAGGAGGGGCCGCATCTCGAGCTCACCGACGAGGGCTTCGAGCTCTCGGACACCCTCGGTCCCTGGCTCTATTCGGCCTCGGTTCAATCCCTCATGGTGGCGCAGGAGCTCTCGTGAAGCCCACCTGGAACATTCTCTATCGGGGCAGTCTCTCGAGCTGCAATTATGCCTGCGACTACTGCCCCTTCGCCAAGACGAGCAACACGCGAGAGGAGCTCCAGGCCGACGCCGAAGAGGTGAGCCGCTTCGTGGACTGGGTCGAACAGACTTCGGATCGCCGGATCGGTGTGCTCTTCACGCCTTGGGGCGAGGCCCTGATCCGCCCCGCCTATCGAGAGGCTCTCACTCGGCTCAGCCGTCTCCCTCACGTGTATCGGGTGGCCATCCAAACCAACCTGAGCGGCCCCCTGGCGTGGGTGGGGGAGGCCGATCGGGAGAAGCTGGGGCTGTGGTCCACCTTCCATCCGACCCAGGTCGAACGCGGCCGCTTCCTCGCTCGATGCCGGGAGCTCGACGCTCGCGGGGCTCGGTACTCCGTCGGAGTGGTGGGCCTTCGGGAGCACTTCCAGGACATTGAGGTCCTCCGCCGGGAGCTCCCTCCCCACGTCTACCTCTGGATCAACGCCAACAAGCGGGAGCCCAACTACTACTCCGACGCCGATCTTCGCCGGCTCCGCGCCGTGGACCCTTACTTCGACCTGAATCGACAGGTCTACGTCAGTCTCGGGGGACCTTGCCGCGCCGGGCATACTTCCTTCACCGTCTCGGGAGACGGCACCGTCCGACGCTGTCACTTCATCGAAGCTCCGATCGGCCACCTCTACCGAGGAGACATCGCGGAGCGCCTCGAGCCCAGCCCATGTAGCAATACGACTTGTCGTTGCCACATCGGCTACGTGCACCGACCGGAGCTCGAGCTATACGAACTGTTCGGCGACGGCGTCCTGGACCGGATCCCGGCCCGCTGGCCGCAGGCCGAAGCGCGGTGGGTCGCCAGTTGATCCGAGAAGCGGATCAGGGGCGAAGCACGACGGTGTTGTCGACCCCTTGGTCGAGGACGACGTCGCCGACCGCGCCTCGGTAGAGGTTCTCTCGGGTGAAGGGATCGAAGAACATCGCCGCTTGGAGCACGACGAGGTGACCGATCTCGTTGTCGACGACGCGGTTGTTCTCGTACACGGTCGGGCCCACCGCCGGGTCCTCGAAGCCCTCGAACACGAAGGCCCGCGTGGCTACTCCGGAGATGTTGTTTCTCGCCATGACCACGTCCGAGACCCGCGCGCTCCCCGAAAAGATGTCCATGCCGTAGCGCAGCTGAGGCTCCGCCGGGACCTCGCCCCCGAGGATGACGACGTTGTCGACGATGCGGGACGAGGTGAACGCGTACTCCGGAAAGCCGACGGCGTTGATCGGAAACATCGAGATGCCGATCACGAAGTCCGCGACCTCCGATTCCACCAGGTTGTCGCGAACGAGAAAGTTGCTGGGGGTGGACGCGAGGGAGCCCTGGCCGGTGATTCCGAAGCGGAGGGTTCCGGGAAAGAGCTCATCGAGCTGAGGGTTCTCGACCAACACGACGTGGTTTCCGGTGATACGCACCGGCCTCTTGACCTCTCCCTCGATACGGATACCGGCCGTCACGCCGTAGACGTTGTTGTCCCGCACGACGACTCGGTCCTCGGTGTTGAGGATGGCGAGGCCGTTTGGATACACCGCGTCGAACCCGTCCACGACGTTGTCGTGGACATGGACCCGCCCCGAGACCACGGGAGTGATGTCCGTGAAGATGTTTCGTCGACCAATGCGGATCGCCGAGGCGGAAAAGGACGGGAGAAAGCGCACTCCCACGAGGTCTACCAAGGTGTTGTGGTGGATGCTCACCCGGGCGGCTCGGAAGATACATACCCCGCACTCATAGGTCCCCTCGAAGCGAAGGCCCCGGATGGTGATGTCATCCTCGCGCTCGAAGGAGAGGGCTCGCGAGCACGAAGGTCAAGGGAAGGACGAGGGACGGGATGGCTTTTGGGTTCACGACGTTTCCTCCGACAGATCTCCGCCTCCGCTTCGCGAATGCGGAGGAGACGGAGGCTAACCGGAGCCTAGACGTGACGCTGGGCGGCCTGCCTCACCCAATCAGGGGGTTCTCGTCACGGATCTACTTCCACGATGAGGTCGTAGGCCGCGGGCGCGGCCGATCGGGGGTTCTCGCGACCTCCGTCAGAATATCCGACGGAGGTCAGGGGCAGAGTTCAACCCGTTAGGCCAACGCAGCTCGAACCGGCTGACCCAGCTTGATCTGGGCATTGAGCGCGGTCTCGTCGACGCCGAGCGCGACGCCGAGGGTCTTGGCCATCGAGGCCAGCGACTCGTCGTAGGGGATGCTGCCGATGCGGCCCCCCGTGTCGGGGTCGATGCTGGTCGACCGATAGTCGTTTCCGCTCCGCTCCAGTCCGCCCACGACCGAGCCCCTGATGCCAGGCCCCATGAGAATGGCGCAGTGGTGGCCGCGATTGTGGTCTCGACCCTCGGTACCGCGGCTCATAAGGGTGCGGCCAAAGACGTTGATGGAGCCGATGATGACGTCGTGGCGCAACACACCCTGCAGCTTCAGGTTGTCCAGCTCGCTGCGAAGACGCCCGATCCGAGCCACGCCGGTCACCGTCTGGTCGGTCTCTCGCGCGAGACCAGGGTCCGTATGGTTGTCGCCCCCAAAGCGGCCACGGACGGTGATCACCGGGGTGATGTTCATCGCGGCGAGCACCGAGGCGGCGACCACTTGGCTGTCTTCGCCGTCGTTGTTGATCGCGGACAGGCGGCCCACGAGCTCATCGCTGATGGTCCGGACCTCGTCTCGGCTGCGAGCCCAGGCGTCGAGGAGACGCCGATCGTGGACGTTGCCGTGGCTTCGGTAGACCTTGTGGATCCGGTCGATCTCTCGGTCTCGAAGGGCGTGCATAGAGGCGAGGGGACCGTCCGCGCCGCCCAGGGCGCGCGCGATACTGCGCGGACCGACGTTCGCGAGCACGCGACTTTGGGCGGTGAGCAGCTCGCCCCCGGCGCGAGCGCCGAGGCTGAGGGGGAGGGCCTGCACTGCGCCCTGCCGAGGGGCGAGGAGCTTGGCCAGAAGCGACACCAGCATCTCGTCGTCGTCGGTGGCCCCCATCAGACGCATGACCTTGGGCTGGTCCTGATGCACCGGGGTGTAGGTCGCGTGGTGGAAGAAGCAGGTCTGGTCGAGTACGTACTGCGGGAGCTCCGCCCAGGGCCGGGCCGCGGTGGTGATATGCTCCCGCAATCGAACCTGCGTAGCCTCCATGGCGGGGTCCTCGGGATGCACCACCTCTTCGGCAAACTCCCCGTAGGTGCCGGGGACGTTCGCGTTGATGGGGTCGCCCGCTTGGGAGGTGAAGACCACGAGCATGCGGCCAGGCCCGCTCGCGAGGGGGTCGGCCTGAGCGCGACCGGGGCGCGGCGACAGCAAGAGGCTGGCGGGAAGGCCGGACGCGATCGAGCGGAGGGCCAAGGAGCCGAGACTGGTGCGGAGAAGACTCCGACGGTCGAGAGATGCGGAGGGTGGGTTGTTAAGTTTCACTCGAGTTCCTCCTCAGAATCCCAGTCCGGCTACGCCCGGCGAGAGGCACGCGACGACCATGGCAGACTGCAGCGCCACCCGCTCCTCGACGCCGGACGCCACCCCTTCCTCGACGTGGTCGTTGAGGATGGCGAGAATTTCGGCGCGGCGCGGGTCGCCTACGGGAAGGCCGATGAGGCGGGTCACCAAAGCCTCGAGGACTTCATCTTTACTCAGGTCACCGAACACCTCACCGTAGGCCCGCTCGGCGATGACGGTGCAGGTCACCTCTCGGGTGGCCCTGGTGAAGAGACTCGTGTCCGAAATGATGATGGGTTCGGGCTCACCGCGAGCGAAGGTGTCCCGAGGTACGGAGACGATGGCCCCCGCCACCTCGTTCTGGGTTCGATTCCGGGTGTTGACCGGAATGTCGTCCCCGCAAAGGTTTTCGACTCCGAGCCGATGGGAGAGCTGGGTGCACATCTGCTCTCGCCGGGAGATGGAGCGCAGCGCTCCGGCCCCGCCCTCGAGGCAATCGCGGTTGGTGACGAGGTCTGAAGCGAAGAGGTCCTTCACCATCGCCTTGAAGTTCAGGCCCCCGTCCACGTAGCGGCCCACGATGTCCTGAAAGACCTCGGAAGACTCCGGGCAGGGTTGGGTGGTGGCGTGAAAGCACATCTTCTGCACCCAGGCGGCGGGAAAGTCAGGATGGTCGGCGAGGATGCGCGAGAGATCCCCAACCCCGCTTCCGACGTCCCGGACCCCCCGAAACACGAAGATGGGCTCCATACGCTCCTGACGCCGCGGGTCGTCTTGAAGACCGTAGGCGAAGGTATAGGAGGCTCGGAAGAAGTCCCGCATGGGATCCAAGGTCTGGTGGCACCCGAAGCAGGCGGAGCCTGGCGCCGAGTGCTGCGAGTCCAGATTGGGGGGCGAGAAGTCGCTGACGGTGTTGCCGTCGAAGCTCGCGCCGAGGGCGGTGATCAGGGTTTGGTTCAGGGTCACGCGGGAGGCGTTGTCGATGTTGGTCGGCCAGGTCGCGAAGAAGCCCAAGGTCGTGAAGAAGCCCATCCGCTCGCTCTGAACCGGAAAGGAGGCCGCTTCGCGCAGCCGCGGCAGGTCCCAGAAGGGCGTGGGGGCTGGGTTCACCTGCAACGAGGGTCGCAGCCGCACGCTGCGCCAGTCCGTGAAGTCCGCCGGCGTCAGCAAGGGCGGCGCGATCTCGTCACCCGCCCGGCAGCGGTTGTTCCCGAGCTCACGGTTGGCGGCCCGATTGAAGACCGTGCCGGGCCGGCCCATCATCGTCGAGAACACGAACCAGACCTCGTCGCCCCCTTGGGGGTCGTCGGGCTGCATCGCGTAGGTCTCTTGGTCGTCCGGCAAGCAGAGGTTCTCGAACTCCGGAATATAGAAGTGGAGAAAGTTCGGATGGCTCGGGTCGAGAGCCTCCTCGGGAGGCGGGGCGGAGGCTTGAGTGCGGTGAAGCACCACCCCGAGTCCGCTCGTCTTGAGCACCAGCCGGTCCGCGTCCGTTACGTAGCGGTGCTCGAGCAGAGCCTGCAGGGCCAAGAGCGCGGTGGTCATCTCGTGCTCTTGGGTGGTGAGGACGTCCGTGAAGGGGCGGCCGGCCTCGACGATGCGGAGCGCCGTACGAGCGAAAGACTCCTGTACGTTCAGCTCCAGAAGCTCGCGCAGGCTGACCCTCGGTGTCTCGAAGCGCCCGAGGTTCAGGTTGTTCCGGCGCAGCATGGTGGTGAGGCCATCCACGTCGAGCTCGTTTTGCTGAAAGGCGGTCTGGAAGAACCTCAGGAGGACGGTCCGGAACGACTCGGTCTCCATCCAGGTGTCGATGAGACCTCTCAGAGCGTCAGGCTGGCTTTCGAGGCGCGTGAGCTCTTCGGCGGTGAGGGGCAGGCCCGTGAGAAGGGTCTTAACCTTGTGTCCGTACACCCGTGGAGCATCGAGCTGAGCGAGATCACACTGCGTGGCCTCGCCCGCCCCCACTTGCTGGACCGGGGTCCCGGACGGGTCCGGGACGTCGTCCACCTGGGCCGGCGGTGTCTCTGACGGGCTCGACTCGCCCGCGCAGCCGGCCGCCGCCACGAACAAGATCGCCCGCAGGTACATCGATGATTTCGAGGTCATGGTCTCAACCCTCCATTGAGCCACTGCCGAATCGCCTCGGCCCGCTCATCCGTCCACGTCTGGCCTCTCGATGCCAACGGGGGCATGTCCCCCACTTCGAGTACCCGTCTTGTGATGGCTTCAGCCCGGTTTACCCAGGCTTCGTAGGTGCTCAGGTCGGGAGCGCCGGCGGGGCTCTCGGCCACGTGACAGGCTGCATCCGCGCAGTGCGCCGCATACAGCGGTCGAATATCCGCCTCCCAGCCTTGCGAAGTCCCGGGGAGTCTCTTGATCTGAAAGCGACGTTGCGTGGCTGGGTTGGCTCCCCGGGGGGCGGCGCTGACCGCGAAGTTGCTCCACCCGAGGGCGAGCGCGCCTTCGAAGACGAGCTCGGAACCCATAGCCCGGGCCGGCGGTACCAGCTGGCCTTCCACCGTGAGCTGGAGCGCGCTCTCGGGAGCCTCGCTCTCGAGCGTGAGCGCGTACCGGCCCTCCTCGCGACGCTCTTGGGGGGCGAGGCCAGACATCCGTACCCATCCCGGATCGAAGACGCAGGCCTGTCCGCCTCCGACGATCCAAAGCCCCCCGGCCGCGAAGGGCTGAAGGACCGCATCGGTCGGGGCCTGGGTCTCGAGCTCCAGGAAACCCTCGCCGTCAAACCTCACTACCGAGGCCCCGAAGCGGAGCCAGGCGTAGGCACCGGCGGTCGCGAAGGCATCGGGGGGCGCCCCGAAGCCGAAGTCGTAGCTGCGCCCGTCGAACCGAAGCTGACGGTCATCGACCGTCGCCGGCGAATCCTCGATGAGCTGAACGTCGCCGTCGCGGGGGGTATAGGCCTGGAGCGCGGCCGGGGTGAGGAGCCACAGGCCCCGGTCTTGGCCACGCAGGACGATTCCGTCGCCCGAGGCCCAGCAGGCGCCATCGCGGCGGAGGAGCTGAGCGTTGCCGGCCCCGAGGGCCGCCTCCAGCCCGTCCCAGCGGATCCATGCGTCACCCTCTCGCTGAAAGAGGTCGGTTCCATCGAGAACGAAGGCGTCGGCGTCGAGTCGGCCACACAGTCGGGCGTCGGGGCTGGGGCCAAAGGGGCCTGTCACCTCGATCCGGGTCGACTCGCCGACCACCCAGAGGCCGCCGGCGGCGATGACCGAGGCCCGGTCCGGGCCGTGGACGACGGCCGCGCCGATCGGGGCAAGAGGAAGGTCGAAGGCACGGACCGCCGCGGTGACGGGGTCGACCACGCGTACGGGCGTGGAACCGTCGGCCGAGTTCGGGACCGAAGTCAGCCACAGCGCGCCTTCGGGGCTCACCCCTAGGGGACGCTCGGAGGGGCGCAGGGGGGCGCACCGGGTCTGGGCCTCGAGAGAGGCGAGCTCCGGGCCGATTTCGGTCGGAGCGGTGGGCTCGGAGCCGTTGCCGAGGGGAACGGAGAGCTCACCGATCTGGCCATCGCAGGCGGTGACGGCAAGGGCGAGCCACGTCGCCGTCCACGTCCGCGACCGCCCCACTCCTCCTGTGTAGCAGAAGGTAGACGCCTTTACAGCTCCCGATCCCCCGAACGAATGGGCAGAATTGTAGAGTCTCGCAAGCTGGATTACGATCCGCCGTTTCTCGCAACACGGCCGACGTCCCCCGCGCGAAGGTTGCAGGACGGCGAGCAGGACCGAATTCGACGGCCTCGAGGTCTGTTGCGGAGCAAGCCCATCTGCGACAAGAGCCCCGCCGCATCGAAGGACTCCCCGTGATCCGTGATCTTGTCATCCGTCATCCGGTATATCGCTATGGCGAGCGGGTGGCCCGTGACCGCAAGATGTCTTGCGGACGGGAGGCATTCGTTCGACCCGCTCGGTTCGGCGGACCGACGCCGGACTTGGCCACGGCGAGGGCGCCGGCGCGGAGCTGGCCCCTTTGCTGCCGGACGTCCGTCGCTTGTGAAATGCCGCGGCGGGCCTTAAGGGTCGCGTATGTCCGAGGACTCGGACAGCGGTCTCGAAGCGACCCTCATTCGGGCATCTAGCGTCTCGGGGCCTCGATTCTGTCCCCAGTGCGGCGCCGTCACGACGTCCTTTCGCTGTGAGCGGGACGGCTCCGAAACCGTCGAGATGCCCGCCCCCACCCTGGAGCCGGCGCTCCGTGACGGGACGGTGCTCCTCGACGGTCGCTACACGGTGCTGCGGCGCCTGGGCGAGGGAGGGATGGGCTCGGTCTTCCTTGCGGAACAAGCCCACCCCATGCCTCGACGGGTGGCCATCAAAGTGGTTCGCGAGCAAGGCCCCATGGTCGAGCGCTTCTATCGCGAGGCACGGGCTCTGAGCGTACTCAACCATCCCAACATCGTCTCCATTCATGAGTTCGCGGTCGATCCTCGCCTCGGTCTGCCTCTGCTCGTCATGGCCTTCGTAGACGGAATGACGCTCAACGCGCTCGTGGAGACCGAGGGACCCCTCGCTCCAGAGCGCATCGCCGAGATCACCAAGCAGATCGCCCGCGCGCTCTCCGCTGCTCATGCGGGGAAGATCGTCCATCGGGACCTCAAGCCCGAAAACGTGATCGTCTCGGAGCTTCCGGATGGGTCGGATCACGTGAAGGTCGTCGACTTCGGCATCGCCAAGTCTCTCGAGCAGCCATCGCCCCCCTCCATCGTGACCCTGGCCGGCATGATCGTCGGCTCACCGCACTTCATGAGCCCCGAGCAGATCTCGGAGGAGCCGGTCACGCCGAGGTCCGATCTCTACGCCTTGGGCGCGATGATCCACTTCATGGCCACCGGGGCGCCTCCCTATGTCGGAAAGTCCGCCCACCACATCTTCTCTCAGCACGTTCAGGGGCCGATTCCGGAGCTTCCGGACGATGTCGGGGAGCGACTCTCGCAGCTCGGGCGGGCGCTCCTCGCCAAGGCTCCCGACGACCGCCCCCGCTCGGCCTCGGAGGTCATCGACGCCCTCGAAGCTCCAGGCTCGCTTCGAGGAGCTTCGAGCGCGCGCGTGGCTCGGAACCCGGCGGATCGGAGTGCGCTCGATCCTGAGGCGGGGACGCCGGATGAGCACACCGCCTTCGATGAAGATCTCGAGTACCGTCCTCGGCGGATCTCAGGACCGGCGCTCCTCGTCCTGTTGGTTACGATCGGGGCCGGGCTCGCGTTCCTGGGCCTCCGCGTCTTTTCGCCGTCTCCCGTGCCTAGCGGCATGCTCGAAGTGGCCGCGGGGAGCTTCTTCATGGGCTGCGCGCGGGCCTCGGATCCGGGCTGCCAAGGTACGGGGCGGCCCGCCGAAGTCGACGCCTTCGCGATCGACCGCTTGGAGGTCTCGGTGTCCGAATATCGAGCCTGCGTGGAGGCTGGCGCGTGCTCTGTGGACGGTCTCACCGGCGACCCTCCCCGCATGGGGCTCGCGGCCGAACTCTCGGATCACTGCAACTGGGGTCGGGACGACCGAGCTCACCATCCCATCAACTGCGTGTCTTGGTATCAGGCGGTCGAATACTGCGCGTTTCGGAGCGCCCGCCTGCCCACGGAAAAGGAGTGGGAGCGAGCGGCCCGGGGGGTCGATGCTCGGCGCTATCCGTGGGGCCACGAAGCGCCGGTGGAGCGCCGAGCCAATCTCCTCGACCGCACCGCCCACCGTAAGCTCCGCCTGCGTGGCGCGGACCGTCGCTATACGGATCTGAGGGCCACTACGGGCCCGGTCGGAGAGATCCTGGCCGGGGCCTCCCCCGCTGGGGCTCTGGACATGCTCGGGAACGTCTGGGAGTGGACGGCGCCCGGACCCAAGCTCGGGCCCAGCGACGATCGCGCCTTCCGGGGAGCGAGCTTCATGGAGCCGCCGTGGGCGGCGCGCGTGACCTCGCGGGTGGTGAAGCCTGCGGTTCACCGGGGTGCCTACTTGGGCTTTCGCTGCGCGGTCACGCTGTAGTCTCGAGCTTACTATCTAGGGTTTACCCCTAATTTTCTCGGCTCCTCGGCGTGGCGTGCTTCGCTTGCCTGAAGCGGCACCCGTGCCTACTTGTGCGGAGCTTATGGCCGACTGTTGGTCGTGCGGAGCGGAGCGCGGCGAAGCTGCCCTCTGCCCTACCTGCGGGATGATTCAGCCCGTGTCTCCCAAGCTGGACTACTTCCGGGCGCTGGGGCTGTCGCCCAGCATGGCGCTGGAGCGGGCATCCCTCGACCGCGCCTTTCGGGAGACGTCGAAGCGCGTCCACCCCGACCGCTTCTCTCGCGAGGCTCCCGTGCAGCGGAAGCTCGCTCTCGCCCACACCGAACTGGTCAACCAGGCCTACAAGGTGTTGAAAGATCCGCGAACCCGCGGGGAGTACCTCTTGATGCTCAGTGGACAAGAGGTGGCGAGTGAAACCGATCGCACCGAGGATCCCGAGTTTTTGATGGCCATGCTCGAGAAGCAGGAGGCCCTCGAGAACGCCTCGGACGACGACACCGTGGCCGCCTTTCGGGCGGAGACGGAGGCTCGGTATCAGCACCTCATCGGGACGCTCGAGGCTTGGTTCGACGAGGGCGAAGGTTCGCTCGAGGCGGCGAAGCGGGCCCTGGTGGAGCTGCGCTACCTCCGACGAATGCTCGAGCAGATCGCCCTCAAGGAAGAAGAGCTCTTTTAGTCATGGGACTTTTGCAGATCGGCGGTGGGCCGAAGGAAAAATGCGGTGGACGCGTGGCCGGTATCGACCTCGGCACCACCTACTCGCTGGTGAGCGTGGTGAAGGAGGGGACCCCCGAGATCCTCCGCGATGCCCGCGGGGAAGCAACCCTGCCGTCCGTGGTGTGGTTCGGCCCCGAGGGCGAGATCGACGTCGGGGCCGAAGCCCGGGCTCGAGCCGGCGAACGCGCCGGAGCCACCATTGCCAGCTCCAAGCGCTTCATGGGCCGCAGCCAGGTCGAGGCTCAAGCCACCGAGGAGCTGACCCCCTATCACTTCGCGAGCGAGAGCGACGGTCCGGTGGTGTACTTCCAGGTCAGCGACGACCGTCGCGTCACGCCGATGGAGGTCGGAGCGCAGGTCTTGTCGGTGCTCGCGCGTCGCGCTGAAGAGGCCCTCGGGGGAGAGCTCGACGGGGTGGTCATCACCGTCCCCGCCTACTTCGACGACGCCCAGCGCCAAGCCACCAAGGACGCGGCCCGCTTGGCCGGTCTGACGGTGCTGCGGCTCCTCAACGAGCCCACTGCCGCGGCTCTCGCCTATGGCCTCGATAAGCAGAAGGAAGGCCTCTTTGCAGTCTACGATCTCGGGGGCGGGACCTTCGACATCTCCCTCCTCCGGCTGGAAGATGGGGTCTTTCA
>JBCBRU010000047.1:0-25129 GCA_039819565.1 Myxococcota bacterium
GAGCTGCCCTCGGCCCGTTCGACGTCCAAAACCCTGAGTCGAGTGGGCTCACCCGCCTGCTGATCCAGGGCGTCGTACTCCTCGATGGGACCATCTACGCGCACCAGTCTCTCGAGCGCGAAGCGATCGATCTCGCCGCGCCGCGGGACCTCAGGACCGCTTCCCGCAATACGGGCTCGCCCGGAGACAGCGCGGGGAGCCCGAGGAGTGCGCACCGGAGGGGCCGTGTCGCCCAACGTGGCCGCTCCCATATCCCGACGCACCTTCTGGGCGGCTTCCGCATCCGCCGCACGCGGTTTGGGCATGCGCTCGAGATGCCGGGAGAGCACCGCCGGAACCAGGTCCGAGGACGGCCCGAGGAGTCCCTCGAGGAGGTCGAGCACTTCGGTCGGGCCGGGAGGCCGCTCCTCGGGGTCCAGCGCGCACATCTGCGCGAGAAGGCTGTCTACCCGGGGAGCCAGGGCCCGTCGAACGGTGCGCACGACGGGGAAGCGGTGTTCGAGGACCGCCCGCCGGGTCGAGAGGGGATCGCGCCGGGCGAAGGGAGGGCGCCCCAGGAGACAGGTCGTGAGCACCATCCCGAGCCCGTAGACGTCGGCCCGAGCCGTCAACAGATCCGCGGTGAGAAGCTCCGGGGCGCGGTACGCGAGGCGGCGCTCGCTGCCTCCGAGGAGGCTGCCGAGACCGAGGTCTCTCAGGTGTACGGTGGCGCTCGGGGAGATGCGGATCGAATCTGGGGAGAGCGCGCCGTGAAGCAGCCCGTGCCGATGCGCCCCGGCCAGCGCCTCGGCGACGCGGGCCACGATCCAGATGCCCACCTGGACGAGAAGGTGATCGGAGACCTCTTCGGCCATCTCGATGAGCTCCGTGAGGGTCCATCCGGGCTCGAGAGGTTGTGAGACCCAGACCTCCGGCGAGCGGCCGGCCCCGAGGACAGGGTCGATGCCGGGAAAACGCAGGCGACGGGCCGAGCCGACCTCGAAGAACAGCGCCTCGACCCGTTCAGGATCCGCAGCCACGTCCGGATCGAGGATCTCGATGATGCAGCGGTGGCGCTCCCGGGTGACCGGGTGGGTCGCGCCCAGAGAGAGAAACGCCTCCCCGAGCTCGCTCGGTCCCATGGACTCGAGCAACGTGTACTCCCCGACCGTGCGCATGGCGCTGCCCCCGTGATACCCGACCGCCACGTCATCGCGCGACCGTGCTTACGAAGTGCTTACGAGCTGGAACGGTTGGGCCCCGGGTGAACGCGATCGAAAAGATTTCGACCAATCACGAAATCAAGTCCTCGATCGTTGGGCCGAGAGCGACCCGCGGGCTCGGCGGCTAGCCCCGCCGCTGCTCGAGCTCTTCGATCACGGTGGCGATGAGCTCCACGAGGTCGCCCCGCGAAAACGGCTTTTGGAGGAAGAGCGGACCGCCTCGCTCGGGGCCCGGCAGGTCGGGCTGGGAACCGGACGTCAGAACGTAGCTCGACCCGGGGCGCCGTTCGCGGAGCCGCTCCAGAAGGAGGTATCCATTCCCTCCCCCGGCGCCCAGGTTCAGATCGACCATGGCCATGTCGTAAGCATACCCACTCGTCTCCGCCTCCTCGGCGCTGGCGCAAGCTTCGACGCCGTGGCCCAGGCGCCGCAGCACTCGCACCACCACGCCCCGCACGGCGTCGTCGTCATCGACCACGAGAATGCTCAGCGTTTTGGAAACCGGATCGACCACAACCGCCCCTAAAGCCCCGAACGCCACCATGGCCAAATCACCAGGGCAACGCAAGGCGCCCCCCGCCGCCTTGTTTCCCGCATTCGGCTTCGAGGTTACGTCGGCGTAGCGTGGCGTCCCATCGCGACACCGCCCCTTCACGAGAGCCATCCCTCTTCAACCTCTGATAGCTGGCACGCGACCTGCGGAAGGGACCACGGTGAGGACCTGGTCGTGACACCTATCGCCACCTCCGCTCGGCCTGGGGGCCGCAGTCTCGCGGCCTACCACCGTGCCCGTGCGCTCCTCTACTCGGTGCTCGTCGACGTCCTCGACCCGAGCTCTGGGGACCTCGACCGAGGCGAGCTCGGAGCTCGACTAGCGGAGATCCGACCTTCGTTTCGCGCCGTGGGGGCGCTCGTGGAGGCCGCGCTCATGGAACCCACGGCGGAAGAGGCGCGACAGCTCCTGCCCCGGTCGGCGGCTTGGTCCCAGCACCGAACCCGATTGAAGGCCTTCGCGAAGCGGTCTCTCGAATGCGCTCGCGCCCTCGAGGAGGGCGACTGGGCCTTTGCGGCGGAGGTCTGGGACGAACATACCCGGGAAATTGGAGGAGGCGCGGGGCGTCGGCTCCTCGAGGCGTCGGACCGGCTCCGAGACATGGGGTCGCCCACCCTGACCCGCTTGGGTCACGCGCTTCGGTCGCTGGTGGAGGAGGACATCGTTTTCGCCGCCCTCGGTCCGCCGTCCTCGTCGGAGCGGCTGGGGGCGCCGGGGCCGAGGGGCTGGCCGTAGCTGAGCTCGACTTTGTTTCCGGCCGGGTCTCTGAGCCCACAGTAGTAGCCGACCGGATAGGCTTCGTCGCGAGGGGGCCAGATCAGACACCCTTCGGCCTCGGCTCGCTGAGCCGCCTCGTCGACCGCCTGACGGGAATCCAGGGCAAAGCCGAGGTGCGAATAGTCGTCCTCCGCCTCTGGACGGACCTGCCCATGGGGAAGAATCACCAGGATGAACTCTTCTCCGCGCCCCGGCTCCGCGAGCCACACCACCCGCCGACCGGAGCCCTCTGCGAAGGCCCGCTCGTGCACCACCTCCAGGCCGCAATAGTCCCCATAGAAGGCGATCACCGCGTCAACGTCGGGCACTTGGAGGGCGATGTGGGTCAGCGTCGGTCGGGCCATGCGCTCTTCATATAGCCGCGGTCAGGGGCTGGCGCTCCAAAGAGCAGTGAATCCCGCGATCGCCTGAAGTCCGACGTCGAGATCTCCGTAGTAGTCCATGGGCACGAAGGCAGCGAGGTCGATCGAGGCGAGGATGCCGGGGGCAATGAGCCAATCGACCGCGATGTCGCCCTCCATTCCGTAGACCCTTCCTCCCGTCGCTTCGCTCGGCACCGTGGAGCCCATGATGGAAAGGGAGGCTCGGACGAGGACAGGCTCGATCGGGAACGCATCACAGCCCAAGCCGGCGGCAAGGAGGCCGGCTCCGTCCGGGGCGGGCGAGGCGACGGTCGGCGAGGCCAGGGCCCCGGCGACGCCTCCCTGAAAGAATAGGCTGGTGTAGGGGAGAAAAGGCGCGAGACCTACGAAGCTGCCGTACTGGCGCGCGCCGTCCGAGCTCGGAAAGAGCCCCGTGTCACCGGTCATGGCGAGACCGAAGGCGCGTAGCTGGACCTCGGACGAGACCGTAAAGTGGGCCTGAAGCTGCGCGAATCCAGACAGCACCGAAACCGGGCCGCTCTGCGACTGGTCCGCAAGAACTTCGCTCACGATCGGACCTAGCTCGTTTTCGGCAAAAGCCTCCAGGACCAGGTCGGGGGTGATGTCGAGCGTGACCTCGCCCAAGCCGAGGAGGGCGCTGCCCTCGATGCGGAACGCCGGCCAGCTCGCCTCGAAGCTGCTTCCGAGCCACCCGAGCCATCCGCTCGAAGAGATGAGGTAGAGGGCCGTGGACTCGGACAGCCTCTCCAGCCCTGCCGCGAGGCGGTCGAAGCCCCGCTCTACGGCGGGCTGGATGGCGGGACGAAGCTCGGGGACGATCTCGGCCTCGAGAGCCTCCAGTTGCTCGATTCCTCCACGGACCACCGCGTCCTGGAGCACCGTGGCGGCTCCGTCGTCACCGTCCACCAGGATCGCGCCGAGAAAGCGCACGGTGCCCTGCCGGCCGACCGGGACGCTCACTTCAAGATCGAAAAAAGGGCTCTGCTTGCTTCGATCCGTAAACGTCCCGTCCGGGAGGAGGGCGTGCGCACGAAAAGCGATCGGGAGGGCGTCAACGAGGGAGAGATCCACATCCACCCGGGCTCCGAAGGCATAGGCGTCGAAGATCGCGCCCGCGCCGATGCGAGGCCGAAGCTTCCCCAGGCGGAGCTCGAAGACGCCGTTCTTGCCCAGCTCCAGCTCGATCCAGGATTCGCCAATGAAGGCGGTCTCCTCGAAGCGCGTTCCGGCCTCGCGTCCGTCGATGAGAACCCTGACGCCGTCGCCGAACCCCGTGGCGAGCTCTACGAGCCCGGTGTCCAGACCCACCCGGACCCCCAACTCGCGAAAGGGTCGGCCCTCGAGATGACCGAGCCCGTGCAGCTGGAGCGAGAGGCGGTCGGCGGTGGTCGTTGACGCCAGCGTGCCCGTGCGAAGCTGCGAGAAGAGGACCTCCTCAGGGATGCTTTGCGCGAAACCGCGCGCCGAGACCCGTAGCTCGCCTTCGAGGCCGAGGACGCCCGACCCGAGAAGCGAGGCCAGGAGAGTCGCCGACGCGAGGCCCACGAAAGGTCAATACCATCGACGTCCACGGCCGCCGACGGGCACGCTGGCCGGGGCGATGGGACGCCCATCACAGACGCCGATCCCCTTTCATGCTGCACGGCGACGTTTTGGTCACTAGGGTGGGCCGGAGCGATGACCGATGCCCCCTCGCCGCCCGACGGTTCCGCGTCTTCAGCGCAGCCCTCCGAGCGCTTCCTGCTGCGGGTTCCGCCGACTTTCGGACCGCGTTTCTTTGTCAGCCTCGCGGTCGCGGTGGGGCTCGTGGTGGTGCTCTTCGCCCAACCTCTCATCGAAAGCGGGCAGGAGACCTACCTGCTGGCCCTGGTGATGCTCTCGGCCTGCATCCCGAGCCTCGCTGCGCTTCTGAGGAGGCGTCCGGCCCCGGCGAGCATCGAGGTGCTCGAGGATCGGCTCGTCCTCCCGATCGGAGAACACGAGCGGGTAGCCGTACGCCTGCGGAGCATTCGCGCGCTTTTGCTCCACCGAGGTCGGGTGAGCGGCTTCCTGTTCATCGGCACTGACGAGCGTGAGGTGACGTTTCCCCTCCGGCTCTTTCCCGGCGACGAAGCCGAGCGGCTCCTGCGGGCCATTCGCTCCCGAATGAGCGCCTCCGACGACGGGGAGCGCCGCCTCGCGGGCATCGATCGACTGGCTCGGGTCGCGGATCGCGCCTACGCCCGCACCCCCGTAGTGACCTGGGCGGTGGTCGGGACGCTCACCGCCATCCACGTGTTTCTCGTGGCCACCCATCGCCTCGTGGGGGTTCTGGACGTGGCCTCGCTGGGGGCGGTGTCCCCAGAGCTGGTCGAGGCGGCCGGCCCCTACCTCGCGTTCACGTCGCACTGGGTCCACGGGTGGCGCTTTCAGCCCCTTCTCGTGCTCCCGGGGCTCTTCGTTCTCGGCACGTTGGTGGAGCGCCTCCTCGGTCACGGGGTCACGGCCCTCTCGATTCTCGGCTCCGCTGCCTTGGGCGGCCTCGTTGCCGCCTACTACCCCGGCTCCCCTTTGCACGCCGGGGCCCTCATTCCTGCGGCGGGTCTGCTCGGCACGCTCGCCTTCTCGGCGCAGCGCTACCGAGGGCGGATGCCGGTGGGCTTTCGCCTCGACGGCCAGTGGTGGGGTTGGCTGTTCATGTTGGCGGCCCTCGCCGTGATGATTCACGGCGTGTCCGTCCCCGGGGCGCTCTTTGGCCTGCTGACGGGCGTGCTCGTGGCCGGTGCGGTGCTGGATCGTGAGCCGGAGCTCCCTCTGGAGTTCAGCCCGCGATGGGCGGGGCTCGCCAGTCTTGGCCTCCTCGCGCTCCATATCGGGTCGGGCATCTGGGCGATCGAAGGCCTCTCCGGGCGGGGGCTCAGCTTGGAGCGGGTCGCGATCGAGCAGATGGACAACGGTCCCCGCCTCAACGAGTACGCGTGGGTCCTGGCCATCGGCGAAGCCGAGCCCTCGGCCGAGCGTTTGGAGCTCGCGCTCTTGGCCGCACGCCGGGCTGCGGGCCTCGAAACCCGCCCCGTGTACCGCGCCACCTACCAAGACACGAAGGCCACGGTGCTCCACCGCATGGGGCGGCACGATGAGGCCGTCGCGCTCGAACGGGAGATTCTGGATGAGTTTCCGGAGAGCCCGACCTTCGCTACTCAGCTTGCGCGCTTCATGGCGGCCGCACCGGAACCGTCTTCCCCCGCGTTCCGTCCCCCCGCCGGGCTGGAGATCGAGATCGAGCGCAGGCCGGAGGAGACCTCCGTGGATAGCGACACCCGCAAACCCGAGAGTGTCCAGGCTCGGGTCAGGCTCGCGGCTCCGCCCGAGCGACCGCAGGTGCTCTACGCCCCCGTGCGGGCCGAAGGTGAGCTCGCGGGGTTACTCCGCCTTCCCATTCCCGCGGGAATGACGAGCACCGTGACCACGGTGGTGATCGTGCCCCTTCCGAACGTGCTCGAGCGCACGCGACCCGAAGGACTTCTCAAGGCGGAGCCCAAGTACGTCGTAGAAGGCCGTGCTTCGGGTAAGCTGTGGCCGATTCTCGAGAAAGTTGCCGAGTATCCCTGAAGCGCGTCCGCGCATTTGACCCCCAGGAGGATGTGTCTAGCGTCCATCCACGGTGGTTTCCGAAAACTTCGATATTCCTAAGAACCTTTCTCCGGAGTTGCCGATTCTGCCCCTTCGGCAGGGCTTCCTTCTTCCCGGGGTGGGTTCCCCCTTCAACGTGGCCCGCAAAAGCTCCTTGGCTGCTCTGTCGGCCGCGGAAGACGAGGGATGGCTCGTCGTGGCTCTGCAAAACGACAGCCGCGAGGAGGTTGCGCCGGCGGACCTATTGACGGTCGGCGTTCTCGCCAAGCTCGGACAGCAGGTTTGGGCTCAAAACGATCGTCAGGCCCGAGTGATCGAAGGCGTGGCTCGGGTGCGGTTCGTCGTGAATCAGGTCGAGCCCCACCTTACGGGCCGCTGGGAGCTGGCTGAGGCGCCCTGGCCCGACGGTGACGTAGAGTTCGTGGCAGCGCAACGTGCCCTGCGGGACGCGAGCGAGCGGGTGGCTGAGAAGGCCTCTGTTCCTCCTCAGATTCGCACGATGATGAAGCGCGCCTCGCGTCCCGAGCTCCTGGTGGACGTCGTCGCTTCGGTGCTCGACGCTCCCATGGACTGGAAGCGCGAGATTCTCATGACTTTGGATCCGATGACCCGGATCAAGAAGGTTCTGGATCAGCTCGCCGTCCTGGAGGAGGTCCTGGACGCTCAGCGCAGTATTCAGGAGCGGGTCTCGAGTGACATGCGCGGCATGGAGCGCAAGGCGATCTTGCGTCGGCAGCTCGAGGCGATTCAGGAGGAGCTCGGCGAGGAGGGCGAGGACGAACTTCAGCGCCTCTCCGACAAACTGGCCGAGGTCGACCTCCCCATGGAGGTGCGCGAGAGCGTGGATCGAGAGTTGAAGCGCGTGAAGCGGGTCCCCGAGGGGAGCGCTGAGCGGACGGTGGCTCTCGATTGGCTGGGTTGGGTGGCCGAGATGCCGTGGGGCAAGAGCACCGCGGATGAGGTCGATCTCTCCGCGGTCGAGGGGCAGCTCGACGAGAGCCATTACGGCCTCGAGGAGGTGAAGAAGCAGGTTCTTCAGCATCTCGCGGTCCGCAAGCTGTCCGGCCAGGGGCGAGCCGACGTGCTGCTCCTCGTGGGGCCTCCTGGAGTGGGCAAGACGTCGATCGTCGAGGCCATCGCTGAGGCTACGGGTCGGCGCATGGTTCGGGTGGCGCTCGGCGGAATGCGCGATGAGGCCGAACTCCGAGGTCATCGACGCACGTACGTCGGGGCTCGCCCCGGTCGGCTGGTAGAAGGGCTTCGGCGAGGCGGTGCCGACGACCCCGTGGTGCTCTTCGATGAGGTCGACAAGCTGGGTCGCGGATACCAAGGGGACCCGGGCTCGGCGCTCCTCGAGATTCTCGATCCGGAGCAAAACCATGCGTTCGTGGATCACTACCTCGAGGTCCCCTTCGATCTTTCGAGGGCCCTCTTCGTGGCCACCGCGAACGATCTATCCAACATCCCCGCTCCTCTGCTCGACCGCATGGAGGTGGTGCCGCTCGAGGGCTACACCAAGGCCGAGAAGCTCGGCATCGCCCGAAAGCACGTCCTTCCGAAGTTGGCCGTCAACGCGGGCGTCGACCTGGCGGATGTCGTGCTCTCGGACGACGTGCTCGAGGCTGCCATCGAGGGTTGGACCCGCGAAGCGGGCGTGCGTCAGCTGCAGCGGACCTTGGGGAAGATCTATCGCGCCGCCGCGGTCGAGAAGGCGAAGGGAGGACTGGAGGCGCCGCTCTCCGTGGAGGAAGACGAGCTCTCCCAGTACCTCGGCCGACGCCGGTTCCGGCCCGAGAACCATGACGCGCCCGCTCGCCCCGGCATTGCTACCGGTCTCGCCTGGACGCCGGTGGGGGGCGACGTCCTGTACGTCGAAGCCTCCGATGTCCCCGGCAAGGGCCAGCTCAAGCTGACCGGTCAGCTGGGCGACGTCATGAAGGAGTCTGCGCAGGCTGCATTGACGTATGTGCTATCGAACGCGGCCGCACTGGAGATTCCGGCGGACGTGGCCGGAAACCGAGACGTGCACGTTCACGTTCCGGCCGGTGCGACCCCCAAGGACGGACCCTCGGCGGGCGTGACGATGTTCACGGCCCTCGCATCTCTGCTGTCGGATCGGCCGGTGGCTCCGGATTTGGCGATGACGGGCGAGGTGAGCCTTCGGGGACGCGTCCTGCCGGTCGGAGGCATCAAGTCGAAGGTTCTGGCCGCCCACGCTCGAGGTCTCAAGCGCGTCATCCTCCCCAAGGCGAACGAGCCGGATCTCGAAGACGTACCGGAAGAGGTGAAGCGCGAGCTCGAGGTGCTGCTCGTCGAGAACATGAGTGAGGTCCTCGACGCCGCCCTCGGAGGCGCGTCGGAGAGCACCGTCGGATAGTCTTATTGAAGTCCCCCGAACCTCGGCGGTTCGGGGGCGCCCCCCCGGGTTGACGGTGCCTCGGTTCCTTCGCACGGTGGGGGCGATGCTTCGCTATCGACTCCTCGGGCGTTCCGGCCTTCGAGTATCCGAGCTCTGTCTCGGCACCATGAGCTTCGGAGATCAATGGGGCTTCGGCGCCGACGAAGCCACGAGCCACGCAGTGCTCAACGCCTTCGAAGACGGGGGCGGGAACTTCCTCGACACCGCCAACAAGTATCATGGTGGGCAAACCGAAGACTATGTAGGGCGGTGGCTGGAAGGGCGCCGTGACCGACACGTCGTAGCCACCAAATATACCCTCGCGATGGACCACGCGGATCCCAACACGGCCGGGAACGCGCGCAAGAACATGGTTCGAAGCGTCGAAGACAGCCTTCGGCGTCTGCGAACGGACTACATCGATCTGTACTGGGTGCACGCCTGGGACCCGTGGACTCCGTGGGAAGAGACGATGCGCGGGCTCGACGATCTCGTGCGTGCCGGGAAGGTGATCTATGTCGGCGTGAGCGACACGCCGGCATGGGTGGTCTCCGCCTCGAATACTCTGGCCGAGCTCCGGGGTTGGTCGAGCTACGTTGGGCTTCAAATCGAGTACTCGCTCCTCGAGCGAACGCCGGAGCGGGATCTCGTTCCCATGGCCGACCACTTCGGCATGTCGGTGCTGGCCTGGGCCCCCCTGGGGGGCGGCGTGCTGACCGGGAAATATACTCGGGGCGGGGACAACGACAGCCTCCGGGCCAGCAGCAACGAGCAGCGCGGGCGCACCTCCGAGCGGAGCTTGGCGGTCGCTCGGGTTGTGGACCAGGTCGCCGACGAGCTCGGCGTGACGTCGGCCCAGGTGGCCACGGCATGGGTGGCGGCTCAGGGCTACGGGATGATCCCGATCGTGGGGGCGCGTAAGGTCAGCCAGATCGAGGACACCCTCGGCTCGGCTCAGGTGCGTTTGGAGACTGAGCAGCTCGCTCAGCTGGATGCCGTCAGCCGGCCCAGCCTCGGCTTTCCTCACGAGTTCCTAAAGGCGGATCCCGTGCAGGATCTGGTCTTTAGTGAGCAGCGTGGGCGGATTCAGGTCCCGCCCACCGGTCGTCGGGGCTAACCGCCCATACACCTCCCAATCAACGGGCTTCTTAGCGTCGTCGGGCCGCGGGGAGCCCGTTCGCCGTCCGTCGGCCAGGGCTTCCGCTACACGGACGAGGAGGGGGCGTGGACGCGCCCCGTGGCCCCGTGGTGCGCTGGACGCCATGCGGGTGCTCTCCTCCCTGGCTAGCGCGCTCCTCGTCCTGTCCTCGAGCGGGTGTGCCGACGACGACCCGATGCCTCCAGCCGCGACCTGGCGGGAGAGCTTTCCGGCCGAGGACCTGGGCTGGTTGCTCAGCGTGGCGGGCCCCTCTCCGGAACAGCTGTACGCGGTCGGAGGGGCCCCTGGGGCGGGGGTCGCTCGCGCATGGGACGGCGCAGCGTGGGGAGAGGTCGACCTTCCTCCGGGCACCCCGCTCCTGAATTGGGTGCACGCTTTCGCTAGCGACGATGTCTACGCGGTCGGCGAGGGCGGGACGATTCTCCACTACGACGGCCTCACCTGGTCCACGGAGACGACGACCGCCACCGAGGATCTTTGGGGCGTGTGGGGGGCTTCCCCGGACGACGTCTGGGCCGTGGGAGGCCGAGGCTTCGCCGAGGGGCAAGCGACCTTGCTGAGGCGGCAAGAGGGTCGGTGGACCGTGCAGACGCTGCCTCCGATCGTGCGGGCGGGTGTGTTCGCGCTGTTCAAGGTCTGGGGTTCGGGTCCCTCCGACGTATTCGTGGTCGGGCAGCGGGGGATCATCCTGCGCTTCGACGGGACGACCTGGAGAGAAGAAGGGGCGGGCGTTTCGCAGGACCTCATCGCCGTATGGGGGACGTCTTCGTCCGAGGTCGTAGCGGTCGGAGGGCGCGGCAACGGCGTGGTGGTGGTGTGGGACGGGCAAGCCTGGACCGACTACGACGATCTTGCCCCGCTCCCTGGCCTCAACGGCGTGTGGACGGGTTCCGAGGGTGAAGCGTGGGTCGTGGGAGAAGCCGGCACCGTAGCCACCTTCAACACCCGCACGGGAGCGATCACGCAGGTCGAGCTTCCCCTCACGGGCGCCCAAGGTACGTACGATTTTCATGCTGTCTTCGGAGACATGTCGGGCCGGATGACCGCCGTGGGTGGTAATTTCTTCATGACCGCGGGGCCGTACCGAGGTCTCGCTTACTCGCTCGAGCCCGACACGCCATGAGCCGCCTCAAAGCTACCGTCCGATCGCTCTCGTGCCTGACCATGGCCGCCCTCGTTGGCTGTGGTGACGATGAGCCCGCCCGCATCGAGGGCGTGTTTGGCCCGCTCGGAAGCGTCCGACCGGACGCGACCGACGCTCAGCGCGCGAGCTTCGAGCGAGGGAGAGAGCTGGCCATGCGGCCCTTTACCCCCGCCACCGGGCTGGGGCCGCACTTCAACACCTCGGCTTGCGCGACCTGTCACAATCGTCCCCTCACTGGGGGCTCGGCCGGTCGGTACCGTAACTTTCTGCTCAGTCGACAGGAGCTGCCGGATGGATCCAGCGTTGATACGGGCGTGAACGGGGTCCATCCCTTCCTTCAGAGCGAGGGCCCGGCGCGTCGACCTCTCGACCCCGAGACGAATCGACTGGCCACGCGTAACCCCATCCCGTTCTTCGGCATTGGCATCGTTGCCGAGATCACGGAGGCGGCGATCATGGCCCACGCCGACCCTGACGACGTCGACGGCGACGGCGTCAGTGGCCGCGCCAACTTCGACCGCGGCTTCGTGGGACGCTTCGGACGCAAGGCGCAGACGGTCTCCATCGAGGGCTTCATTCGTGGTCCCCTCTTCAATCACCTCGGCATCACCTCGGATCCGCTTCCCGACGACCTGAAGGACGCCTTGCCGGTACCGAGCGGCCCCGGTTCTCGAACGAGCCTCGGAGGCCTGCGCACGGACGGCTTTGGCACCACCGCGCGAGGGCAGGCTGCCGCCCCGGACGAGCCGAACGAGGACGAGGACGGCGTACCCGACCCCGAGTTGAGCTCGGATGATCTTTTCGACCTCGTCAGTTTCTCGATGCTTCTTGCCGCGCCGCAGCCCGAGGCTTTGGGCCCAGACGGGGAACGAGGCCGCGACCGCTTCCGGGACATGGGCTGCCTAAGCTGTCACGTCGAAGCTCTCGAGAGCCCGCGGGGGATGGTGCCTCTTTACTCGGACCTTCTCCTCCATGACATGGGGCCGGAGCTGGACGACGGCATTCCGATGGGGCGTGCCCAAGGCAGCGAGTTTCGTACGCAGCCGCTGTGGGGGGTGGTGGCCACCGGCCCTTGGCTCCACGACGGTCGCGCCGACACCCTCGAGCAGGCCATCCTGCTGCACGGAGGCGAAGCCCAAGCCGCTCGGGATGCGTTCGCGGCCGCCACCGCAGCGGAGCGTGCCGAGCTCGTCGAGTTCCTCGCCTCCTTGGGAGGGCGGGAGATGGTCTCCGAGGGATTGGTACGGGCTGATGACGTGGGACCCGCGAAGGGCGAGCTCGGGGGACCCCGGGCCGATCTGGATGCAGCGGGCGAAGCTGCGTTTCGGAGCGGACGGCTCGCCTTCGACCGCAACCACGGTCTCTCGGAAGGGCTAGGACCTCGGTTCAACGGCGATGCCTGCCGAGCTTGTCACTCCGAGCCCGCGGTGGGCGGGGCGGGGCCCATCGGTCTCAACGTCGTCCGCCAGGGCATCTGGGACGGGGCGGTCTTTAGAGAGCCCGTGATGGGCACGATGGCGCACCGGCTTCTCTCGGCCTCCGATGCGCGGGCTCCGTACGACATGGAGTCCAATCACTTCGAGATGCGTCAGCCGCAGTCTTTGTTCGGGCTCGGCCTCCTCGAGGCGATCCCAGCCTCCGAGATTCGGGCGGGGGCCGACCCTCAGGATCTCGACGGCGACGGAATTCGTGGGGTGGCCCAGGAGCTACCGGACGGACGCATCGGGCGCTTCGGATGGAAGGCCGACGTGCCCTCGCTGGACGAGTTCACTCGAGACGCCCTCACCATGGAGATGGGGCTGGCTCTGCCTCCGCAGGCAGGCCTGACCTTCGGGATCACCGCCGACGATGATGATGTCCCGGACCCGGAGATAGGGCTCGAGGCGATCACCGCGATCACCGCCTTCGTGCGAGGGCTCGCAGCGCCGGCGCCCCGACCTGACGACCCCGAAGCCGAGGCCCGCGGGGCCGTAGTGTTCAGAGAGGTGGGTTGCGAAGGATGTCACCAAGCCTCATGGGATCTCCCTGGTGGAGAGACCATTCGCCCCTATACGGATCTGCTCCTGCACGAAGTCCTCCCTGAGGGCGCTCGAGGCATCGCGCTTCACGAAGCTTCCCCTCGGGCCTTCCGCACCGCGCCGCTATGGGGCGTGGCCCTCACCGCGCCCTTCCTTCACGATGGTCGGGCGGCGACCCTCGAAGAGGCGATCGCGCTCCATGACGGAGAGGCGGCCACCAGCGCCACCGCGGTCTCCGCATTGGACGCATCGGCCCGGGCAGATCTCATCGCGTTTCTTCGGAGTCTTTGAGCGATGTACGTGCCCAAGCACTTTGCCGAGGGTCGGCCGGCCGCCGTTGAGGCTTTGGTCCGCGCCCACCCGCTGGCCACCATCGTGAGCCTTGCTCCAGACGGGCCGGACGCGAATCACATTCCTTTGGTGCTCTCGGGCCCGCCCGCGCCGGGCGGAGAGCTGCACGGTCACGTGCCGCGCTTCAATCCTTTGGTCGAGCACGTGGCGCGGCACCCTTCGGGACTGGCCATCTTTCACGGCCCGAATGCCTACATCTCGCCGTCTTGGTACGCGACGAAGGCCGAGTCGGGGCGAGTGGTGCCCACCTGGAACTATGCCGTCGTGCATGTGCAGGCTGACCTTCGCGTCGTCGACGACCCGGCGTGGGTCCGGAGTCAGCTGGATCGCTTGACGGAGGCCTTAGAGGGCGCGTCCGCCGAGCCGTGGGCGGTCTCCGATGCCCCCCCGACCTACACAGACACGCAGATTCGGGCGCTGGTTGGGCTCGAGCTTCGTATTCGGAGCGTCGTCGCCAAGACCAAGGCGAGCCAAAATCATCCGGAACGTAATCGCGACGGGGTGATCCGGGGCCTTCGTGCCCGCGGTGCACACGGGGACCACGCGATGGCCGATCTGGTCGCCTCCGGTTCGCGGGACCCGGCCTAGCCGCCCGTTGATTTGGAGCTGCACGGCGCGGTCGGCCGGTCTTTCCGTGCAACGCTCCGACCGGCTTCGCCTCTCCTCGGTCGCGTAGGCCCGATACGCTCACCTCGTCGTCGAATCGTTTCACGAAGAGCCTGCCTCGACATCGCCATACATCGCCAAGTCAACGGGCTCTCGACCCTCACAGGCTCCGTCGAATCTCGATCGCCTTGACGCCGTGGTCTCGAACCCACCGGGCGATGCGGTGAATCTCGTCGGCCGAAGCGACCATGATACAGCCAAAGGTAAGATCGCTGACGGCCATGCTGGTGCGGGCCATGGCCTCCGGCCATCCTTCGGGCGGGCCGTGCACGCCGATGGCCCCGCCGGTGAAGCCAGCGCGGCGCTGGGTGGAGGTGGGATACCCCACCGGAATGAACACGTGAAAGCCGGAGACCGAAGGTCGCGGTGAGCCCAGGCGATAGCGCCCGAGGGGGGTCTTGCGGTCTCCCTCCCGCCGCTTGTCGAGACCTCCGCGTCCGAGGCTCACGTGATGGCGGCCTTCGACCCGGCCGTGGGCTCCGCACCGGAAGAGGACCCGTCGCTCCGCGTCGACGAGGAGGAGAGGCCCGATCTTAGGACAGGGGGAAAGCGGGACGGCATGACTGGCTAAGGCAAGGAAGAGGGCGGCGGGCCACACGATCAAAGGAAGCGTTCGGGGACTTTCGAAGCTTCCCTTAACCCGAGCCTCGACGCCCTTCGCCGGACCCTAAGGTTCAGGCGGTGGCCTCCTCGGAGGCCGGGGCCGGGCAGCACCCGGTGTCGGCGTCGATGCGCTTTTCGGTGTCCTCGAGAAGGACGTAGAGCTCCCAGCGGTATCCGCTGGGGTCCGTGACCCACAGCTTGTCCTGGTTGGCGTAGCAGCACACCGAGGTCTCGCGGGACTCCACGATGAGGCCAGCCTCTTTGAGCCGGGCGTGGATGGCGTCGAGGGCGGCCGTGCTCTCCACCTCGAAGCCAAGATGGAGATGGGTCGCGGGCGGGCGATCGCTCAAGTTGAAGGAGATGTTGAGCTCCGGAGTGAGGAACTTGACGTAGTCTGGCTTGCGCTTGACGGCGTCGGACCCGAACAAGCCTCTGTAGAAGGTTTCGGTCGCATCGACATCGGTGACGGGAAGGCTGGTGTGAAATCGCATGGTGCACTCCTGGTAGGGGTAGCTGACCGGGAGAAGCGCTTCGGGCGCCCCCGGGCCAAGGTTCGAGTACAAGACGCCCGGGGCTGCCCATGGACGCACGAAAAGGTCGCGGGCCTCAAGACCTCGTGAGGACCTGCGCTCGCGTACTCCGTTCCTGGGGCGTGATATGGAGGCCGAGTGTCCCGGCTCCTGGTGGCGGTCGTTGTCGCTCTGTTTGGCGTAGTGGTCCTCGCTCTGGCGTTCCTCGCTCTCATGTATGGTTCCGGCGTACCCTATCCCCCGCCGTACGCTCCCGAGGAAGGGCGACCGCTGGTCCCCGTCGTCGAGCTTGATTTCCCTCTCGGCAATGTCACCACTTCGAGCACCGGCCGGGTGTTCTTCAACATTCACCCCTTCGCTCAGGCCCAGCGATTCACGGACGCGTTTCTCTTCGAGCTCATCGAGGGAGAGGCCGTTCCTTACCCCGACGCCGGGAGTCAGCCCGACCTGAACACCGTCTTCGGTATGACGGTGGATCCCCGAGGACGGCTGTGGCTGACGTGCCCGGCCGCTCTCGATCGCGACCAGACGCGGCTCCTCGCCTACGACCTGCGCACCGGTCAGCGCGTCGTTGAGCACGCTTTTCCAAAGGGCGTGGCCCGCTTCGCACAGGACATGCGCATCACCCCTGACGGCCGCCACATGATCATGGCGGATACGGGTCTGTTTCGCTTTACGTCGGCATCGCTGTTGGTCGTGGACCTGGAGACCTTCGAGGTCCGGAAGGTGCTCGAGGGGACCCCCCCGGTTTCCCCTCAAGACTGGTACATCACGACCTTCGAGCGGCTCCCGCTGCGGCTTGGGTACGGGCTCGTCACCTTCACGGTGGGGGTCGACGGCATCGCGATCGACGGTGACGCGGTCGTGTTCGCGGCCATGAGTCACGACACGGCCTACCGCGTCCCGCTCGAGGCTCTCCTGAACCCCGATCTCACGCCTCTCGAGCTGGCCCGCCAGGTCAAGACTCTCGGGACCAAGCCGCTGAGCGATGGGATCGAGCGAGCTCCGGATGGGTCCATCCTCATCACCGATATCGAGCACGGGGCCCTCGCGCGACTGGACCCCGAGGGGCGCCTCACCGCCCTCGGTTTCTCGGAGGACATTATCTGGTCGGATGGCGTCGCCGTCACCTCGAGCGCCGCCTACGTCACGGACAGCGGGATTCCGGCCTACATAGACCCCTGGGCTCGCCCCCCTCGTCGGGAGGCGATCGCGGCCCATGCCCCCTACGGGCTCTATCGCGTCGCCCACACGCCCTGACCGGGGAAGCGGTCTTGCATCGCTCCTGCCCCTCGGGAAGGCTCCCGGACCGTGAAGATCGCCTGGGTGTCCTGCCTCGAGCTGCCGGAGCCAGATCCTGACGAGGGCGAGGGGCTCGCCACTTTTCGCGCCCGCGGTCACGACGTCGAGGTCGTGGCTTGGGATGATCCCGAGCTCCAGCTCGAGGGCTTCGATCTCGCCCTCCTCCGTTCGACCTGGAACTACCCTCGGCGACCCGAAGCGTTTCGTCAGTTTCTCACCCAGGCTCCTGATCATCTCTGGAATCCGAGCCGGGTCGGGCTTTGGAACATGCACAAGGGCTACCTCCTGGAGCTCGAGCGAGGCGGGGTGCCCATCGTGCCCACGGCCCTCGGCCGTCCCGGTGAGGACGCCGGAGCGCTGGCGCGTGCGCGGGGGTGGTCTGAGGTCGTGGTGAAACCGGCCGTCGGCGCTGACTCCATCGGGGTGCAGCGATTCGCGGATCTGGACGCGGCCACGGCGCACGGCCACACCCTCGCGGGAGACTTCTTGGTCCAGCCGGCTCTCGCCGCCTTCGGCGACCCCGGCGAGCGTTCTCTGATCTGGGTGCACGGCGTTTTCACCCACACCATCGTCAAGGGCCTCCGCCTGTCCGGGGACCACGAGGCCATCCGTCTCGTCGGGCCAGAGCCTTCCCCCGAAGCCCAGGCCCTCGGTCGTCAGGCTCTGGCCTTCGCTCCGGCGGATCTCCTGTATGCCCGGGTCGACTACATTCATCACGAGGGGAGGCTGCTGCTCTCCGAGCTCGAGCTGATCGAGCCCTCGCTGTTCTGGTCCCTGGGAGGCGCGGCGACCGCTTCGGCCGAGCAACTCGTGCGCGGCGTGGAGGCACTCGGCCGAGCCCGATAGCCCGGGCCGGCTGGAGCGCCCTCCAGTTCCGAAATGGGCTCACCGTCGCTCGGACTTGCCGAAGCGGACGCGGTGCCTTCTCTTGGTCGCATGGAGATCGCTATCTTCCTCCAGCTCCTCATTCAGGCGTTGAGCTTCGTGGTCATCGTGGACGCGGTGTCGTCGTGGGTCGTGCCCAACCCGAGCGCCTTTCCTCGCAGCATCACCGGCGCCATTGCCGGCCCTCTGTGCGCTCCCTTTCGAAAGCTCATCCCTCCGGAGCGCGTGGGAGGCCTCGATGTCTCGCCCCTCCTCGTGATCCTCTCCCTCAACCTGGTCGCAAGTGGGGTCGCGAAGGCCGCAATGGGTATTTAGCACACACTGTATTACATCGAGGCGATGGGGGTCACGGCCGCTCAACGCGGCCGAAAAGGCTGGTCAAGCACCGTGGAGGGGGCTAATCCGCCCACATGGTGGCGACCCCCCGGCTGACGCCCGAACGTCCCCGCACCGAGCCCCCTTCCGATGGACATGGCCCTTCGATTCGGACCCAACGAGTGCTGAAGCCATCGCCCTATCCTAGAGGGGTGGCTCAGGCCATGCTCGTGGCCGCGAAGCTCCGGCTCCCCCGCTGGGACCGAGCCCTGGAGAGGGCCGAAGCCACCCAGATGGCTCAGCTCCACAAGCTCCTTCGGCACTCGGCGCGGACGGAGTTCGGTCATCTCCACGGGTTCCGCGGGATCCACAGTTACGAAGACTGGGTGCGCAACGTACCCATCGGGGACTACGACAGCTTCTCGCCGGCCATCGAGCGTATGATGCAGGGCGAGCGCAACGTCCTCGTCCCGGAGTTCGTTCGGTACTTCGGAAACTCTTCCGGCTCCTCGAACCAGGGGCGCTCGAAGTTCCTCCCTATCACCGAGCGGCAGGTGAAGTACCAGCGGGCCATGGGGGCGGACGCTCTGTTCCGATACCTGGTGCATGCCGGAGACTCTCGCTTCGCCACCGGTTTTACCCTCGGTCTGCTCCCCCCCACGACGATGAAGGATCAGGGGCCCGTCAAGGTGACCTGCAACCCGGCGCTCATGTTCGCCAAGGTCCCGGCCTTCGCTCGACCCCTCTATATCCCGCACGGAGAGGCCCGAGATGAGCCGGACTACGACAAGAAGCTGGGCATGATCGCGGAGAAGTATCTCGATCACGATGTCCGGACCATCACGGGAACGACGTGCTGGTTCTCGCTGCTCTTCGACAAGGTCATCGAAGTGGCCAACCGTCGCGGACGCAGGGTCCGGCACGTGGCGGAGGTGTGGCCGAACCTCAACTTCCTGATCGGGGGAGGGGTGGCTGCCGACCCCTACCTTCCCGTCATTCGAGAGCGAATCGGACGGGAAGACATCGTGCTCGTCGACACCTACAACGCGACCGAGGGGGGGCTTCTCGCGGTCAGCGACCACTCCGGTGAGTCGGGGATGCTCGTGATTCCGGACCGAGGTGTGTTCTTCGAATTCGTCCCCGTCGAGGAGTTGGACTCCGCCACCCCCACCCGCGTGCCTCTGTGGGGCGTGGAGAAGGATCGAAACTACGCCATCCTCGTCACCACCTGCTCCGGTCTATACGCCTACAAGCTCGGAGATATCGTTCGGTTTCCGAGCGTGTCCCCCCTCCGGATGGAATTCGCGGGTCGTCTCGCGGGCTGTCTCAGCACCACGCAGGAGCTCACGACCCACGTCGAGGTTCAGCGGGCGATGGAGCACGCCCTCGACCGCTTCGGCGTCAAGACGGTCGACTTTGCCGCCGGGGCCGACGTCGGCGTCGGGGGGAGCGCGAAGTCCCGATATATCGTCTTCGCCGAGTTCGAGGCCGAGCCGCCGACGGATGCGGCCGCTTTTGCACACGCGTTCGACGAGGGCTTGTGCGCCGAGAACCGGGTGTATCGCGAGCATCGCTCGAAGGACGCGGCGATCCTCGCTCCGGAGCTGGTGGTGCTGCCCCGGGGCGCGGTGGCGCGGTTCATGCGCGAGTCCGGGCGCACCAGCGTGCAGACGAAGTTTCCCCGCATCGTGGATGATGCGGGGCGGGATCTGCTTCGCTCTCTTCACCGCGAGACCGCACCTTCGGCCTGATGGCCTCCCCAGATTCCCGTCGCGACGGTCCCTCCCCCTGGAACCGCATCGTCGCTTTCGCCCGCATCTACGGACGCTGGATCCTCCTCGTCCTCGGCGTGGTGGCGGTCGCGGTGTTAGTGCGCGAGTCCGGGCCGGAGCGGGTGCTGGCCGTCGTCTTTCAGGCTTTGCCCTGGGCGCCCGCCATTTTCGCGCTCGAGGTGGCGTGGATCTCGATGGATGCCTTCGCGCTTCGGTCTATCTATCGGGAGCGCGGGCGAGGTATTCCCCTTTCGGACTGGGTTCGTAGCTCTCTGACCGCCTATGCCGTCATGGTTCTTCTCCCGGCGGGCCGCGCCGGTGGAGAAGCCATGCGGGCTCTCCATCTTTCGAAGCACGTAGGCATGCTGAGCGCCACCGCCGCGGCTCAGGTCCAGGGTTCAACTCTGGTGGCAAACGCGGTCATCTCCCTCCCTTGCTTCATCGCGGTCGCGGGCATGGTCGGCCCCGCGCATCCTCTGAGCGTCGTCATCGCTCTGAACGGACTCGCGACCCTCTTGCTCGGCCTCGGGGCGATGTTCGTCACCAGTCGTTCGAAGCTCGGAGCTAGCCTCGCCCGGCGCTTCTCCTTCATGAAACAGTACGCGGACCAGCTCGACGATGCCGCGGCCCCCCTCAACGCCTTTCCGAAGGGTGCGGTGGCGTGGACGGTGTTTGGGCGGGTGCTTCAGACCCTTCAGTACGGCATCATCCTCCTCGCCATCGGGGGGCAGCTCACGGTGACGTCCTCTCTCGTCTCTCAGGGCATCCACCTCGTGGGCGCAGGCCTGGGTGACATGGTTCCCAACGCTGTGGGCATCACGGAGACCGCCTATCGCCTCTCGGCGGACGTGCTCGGTTTTGGGGACGAGCCGGCCCGCGCGATCGCCATCGCGCTCGTAGCGCGCCTTACCCAATATACCTTGGCCGCCATCGCACTCTTGGCCGGAGCGGCTCTACGCGCCCCGCCCGACGACCTCGGAAAGGAGATTGAGAGCACATGAGCGCTCCTTCGCGCTGGGCTCGTCTCACCGAGCTCCAGCTGACCCGCCCCTGGACCATCGTCCTGTTGGCGTTTCTGCTTGGCGTCTCCGCCCTGCCGCTGGTGGGGCAGCTGAGCCTCAACGGCGACTTCACGGCGTTGCTTCCGGAGCACAAGCCCAGCGTTCAAGACCTCGAGGAGATTCGGTCACGCTTCGGCCGGCAGGCTACGTTGACGCTCGCGGTGCAGGCCAAGACGAGCACGGATGCTCGCGCCTTCGTGCGGGAGCTGGCTCCGCGTATTGCCGCTCTCGATCTCGAGACGGTGAGCGCCATCGACTGGAACGTCTCGGCCTTCGAGCGCTTCGTCGAGAGTCACCGTCATCTCTATGCCCCTCTCGAAGATCTCGAAGAGATTCGAGACGTGCTCGATGACCGACTGTCCTACGAGCTCGGTCGGGCGAACCCGCTGTACGTCGACCTGGAGGAGCGGGACGGGCCCCCACCGGAGGCTACGGACGTCGTGCGCCGGCTCGAGGCGCGGGCCCAGGAGGCGCGGGACAAGATGGGGCGCTTCCCCGGCGGCTACTTCCAGCATCCCGAACTCCCCCTGGTGGTGATGTTCATCCGCACCACGATCAAGGGGGGGGAGACAGGAGCGGTACGCGAGCTCCTCGCTGCCATCGACGGCGAGGTTGAAGCTCTCGGGCCGGACCGCTTCGGCGAAATGGGGGGCATTACGGTGGACCGCGGCGGTGAGCTGATGGACATCGATGAGGAGCAAGCCGCCCTGACTCGGGCAGTGCTGTGGGCCACCACCATTACGGTGGTGCTGGTCATGCTCGCCATCTATCTCTTCTTCCGCCGCATCCGTTCGATTCCACTCCTCGGGCTGGCGGTTCTTCCTCCGGTGCTCATCACCTTCGGGGTGGCTGAGCTCGCGGTGGACTATCTCAACGCCTCGAGCGCTTTCCTCTCCAGCATCGTCGTCGGCAACGGGATCAACCCCAACGTCATATGGCTAGCTCGGTACTTCGAGTCTCGACGGGAAGGGCGAGACCTCGGGGCGGGCGTCCTCGACACCCACCGGACAACTTGGGCTGCGACACTCACGGCGAGCCTCGCGGCGGGAGCGGCCTACGCGTCGTTGGTGATCACCGACTTTCGGGGCTTCCGCGACTTTGGGATCATTGGAGGCACGGGGATGGCCCTCTGCTGGCTTTCCGCATACCTCTTGCTGCCCGCTCTCGTGGTCCTCTTCGACCGGCGGGCGCCCATGACGCGCGCCGCGGGTCGCGTCGGCCAGGGAGGGGGCTACGGGCGGGTCTTTGCCGGTCTCGCCGTCCGCGCTCCCCGCACGGTGGCTGGCGCCTCGGTGCTGCTCGCGCTGTTCAGCGCGGTCATCGTGTACCTCGCGATCCGCGCGAACCCGATGGAGTACGACTTTCGCAATCTTCAGTCTCAGCGACCGGCGGAGAGCCGGACGCAGTGGGTCAACGACCGCCAGGGCGAGATCGTGGACGAGACCACGACAGGTTCCGCGATCGCCATCCTCGTCGACGAGGCCTCTCAGGTGGACGGCGTGGTCGAGCAGCTGGAGCGATACCGCGCCGAGACCTCCAGCCGGGCCTTCGGGACCATTCGGACGGTATGGGACCTTCTTCCGAAGGACCAAGACGAGAAGCTCGAGATCCTCGAGGAGCTCGCGGACATTCTTCCCAAGCTCGAGAAGCACGCCGACGCCGAGGAGAAGGCCCTTCTGGCCAAAAACGCGATCCCTGAGGACCTCGAGGTCCTGACGCCGGAGGCGCTCCCCCAGGACATCTCGCGCTATTTTGCGGAGTCGGACGGGTCCCTCGGCAAGATCGTGTTTCTCGAACACGATGAATCTCAGAACAACTGGGACGGTCAATACATGGTGGCCTGGGCGAAAGCAGCGCGATCCGTGACCTTGCCCACCGGCGAGCGACCGGCCGTAGCCGGCCAGCCGCCGGTCTTCGCCGACCTCCTCGAGGCGATCTGGGGGGATGGTCCGCGGGCGGTACTGGCCGCCTTCGTCGCCACCTGTTCGCTCCTCATTCTGACCTTCTCCCGCTGGAGCGAGCGACTGGCCACCATCGGTGCCCTCCTTCTCGGCATCCTATGGATGGCGGCGCTCATGGCGCTGGGCGGGGTCAAGTTGAACTTCCTCAACTTCGTGGCCTTTCCCATCACCTTCGGAAACGGCGTCGACTATGGGGTCAACGTCATGCGGCGCTACGTCCAGGAGCTCGAAGGGCGGAGTGGGGACGTTCTCGGCGCCGTCCGGGCGGCCGTAGAGGGCACGGGAGGAGCCGTGGTGCTGTGCAGCCTCACCACCATCGTCGGGTACATCTCGCTGTACACGTCTACCAACCGGGCCCTGAACTCGTTTGGGGCGGCGATGGCGATCAGCGAGGTGACGTGCGTCGTGGCCGGCGTGCTGACCCTTCCCGCTCTTCTCGTGCTTGCCGGTCGTGGGGTCCGCGCCGGGGGTGACGAAGCCTCGTGAGCGACCTCGGACGGCCAGAAAGATTCCTTGTCGAGGTGGGGGTGGGTGGTCATCCTCCCGCCGTGTCCCCCCTCGGCTATCGGGAAGATCCAGAGCTCCGGTCCTGGCTCGCGGAGGCCGGTCAGGCTCTCGTCGACGCCCTCGTGCGAGGGACGACCCGCGATGACCCCGTGGTTCGGTACGCGACGCCCCGCCAGCTGCACGAGGTCTTCGCAGATGGCCTGGGGCTCCCGGTGCCGAGCGGCGCGGTGCCCGCGGACCCCGCTTTGGCCCTCGACACGGTCAAAGACATCCTCGATCGCGCCGTGCACTCCGCCCACCCTCGGTTCTTCAATCAGAACTGGGCTGGGGCGGACCCCATCTCCGTCATTGGCGACTGGATGACGGCCCTCCTCAACACGACCGCCGCCACCTACGAGATGGCCCCGCTGTTCACCCTGATGGAGAACGAGCTGCTGGCTCGGATGGCGGCCCTCATGGGGCTCGCCTCGGAGCCCGACGGGCCCCAGCTGCGAGCGGGCGCCCACGGTCTCTTTACGCCGGGAGGAGCCACCTCCAACCTCTACGCCCTGCACCTCGCTCGCGCGTGGCGGGCCCCGGAGGCGGTGGAGGAGGGCTTGGGCGGGCGCAAGCTCGTCGCCTTTACCTCCGAGCAGTCCCACTACTCGCTGTCCAAGGGGGCGGCCATGATCGGGCTCGGGCGGCGCTCGTTGGTTCAGGTGCCCTGCGACGAAGCGGGGCGGATGCGCGTGGACGCCCTCGCGCGGGCGGTCCAGCAAGCTCGAGCGGACGGGGGGGAGCCCTTCTTCGTCAATGCAACCTGCGGCACCACGGTGGCCGGGGCCTTCGATGACGTCGAAGCCGTAGCCGAGCTGGCGGAACGTGAGGGCCTCTGGCTGCACGTGGATGCTTGCTACGGGGGCTCCGTGATTTTCTCGCGGAAGCATCGACATATGCTGCGCGGAGTGGAGCGGGCACACTCGGTGGCCTGGAACCCCCATAAGATGATGGGGATCGCCCAGCAGTGCTCGGTGCTCCTCGTCGCCGATCCCGCTCTCGTTCGCCACGCCTTCGCGGCCCGGGCCAACTATATCTTCCAGTCCGACAAGAACGACGCCGACCAAGACTTGGGAGATCTCACCCTTCAGTGCGGTCGGCGCGCCGACGGGCTCAAGCTCTGGCTTACGTGGAAACTTCGGGGGGAGAGCTGGTTCGAGCAACGGATCGATCACGCGTTGGCGCTCGCGGAAGCCCTCGAGGAGAAGGTTCGCCGGCATCCCGCCTTTGCCCTCGCTCATCCACGTACATTCGCGAATGTGGGGTTTTGGTGGGTTCCATCCGACTTGAGGCCACTTCCTCAAGGTGAGGCTATGTCAGATGAGGTGGCTGGCCGCCTCCACGCGCTGGCCCCCGTGATCAAGAACGCGATGCAGCGAGAGGGTTCGACCATGTTGGGCTACCAACCCCTGGGTGACCGGCCGAACTTCTTCCGCCTCCTGGTGATGAGCCCGGACGTGCGCGAGTCCGACCTCGACGCGACCCTCGCCATCGTGGACCGCCTCGGTCAGACCCTGGTGATGGAGGAGCACGGGGCGAGAGCGAAAGCACCTGCTCAGACCTGAAAGGGCTACCCCGCTAATCCTGCGTCGAGCTCGATCCGTCCCTCGCGAGGTCGGTCCGGTGACGCGAAAACTTTCTCTGGAGTCGCCATGATGTCGGTTGGGTTCGTATGGATCCACGCACCGGTAGCGTCATGAGCATTCGCGTTCTTCTCATCGGTCAGGTCACTCTTTTCGTTCTTCTGCTCGCCGTCGTCTTGGGTGCAACGCTGGCCCTGGCCAGAGCCGACGGAGGTGACGCACTGTACGTCAATCTTGCTGGCCGACAGCGCATGCTGAGTCAGAAGCTGAAGGTCGGATCTCGGGCCAGAGCGAAAGCCTCGACCATCAGC
>JBCBRU010000048.1:0-25100 GCA_039819565.1 Myxococcota bacterium
CGGAGCCCTTCTATACCGTGATGCTGCGTAGGACGCCTGAGCAAGGTGACTTCCTCGTCGATGCACAAGGCCGGACCCTGTACAACTTCGCCGACGACCTGCCCTCCGGCGTTGGTGAGGAAGGCGCCCTTGTCGGCGTCGCGGAGTACGCCGACGTTGAAGTCGGCCGCGAGGAACCACACGCCACCGGCGCCGTCCCCGTTCGTTTCGCCCGGGTCCACGTCGTTCTCGAAGTAGTAGAGAGGCCAGCCCTGATAGCTCAGCTGCCCGTTGCCGTCGCCGCGGCCCACGGTACCAAAGTCGGCGGTGGCCAAAGCGGAAGGCACGACCATGGTCCCTGCGTCGAACAGCGGCCAGCGGGCAGCGCACGCGCCCTCGCAAGATGAGACCGCGGTGGTGGCGCCGAAGCCCGAGGGCAGGTCGTCGGCGAAGTTGTACAGGGTCCGGCCTTGTGCATCGACGAGGAAGTCACCTTGCTCAGGCGTCCTACGCAGCATCACGGTATAGAAGGGCTCCGGAAGAACGAACCAAGCGCCCCCCACGCCTTCACCGTTCGTATCGCCCGGAGCGGCGTCGTTGGCGAAGGTGTACAGGGGCCAGCCCCGATACGTGGTCTGAGGCTCACCGTCGGCCCGATTCAGGGTCCCGAAGTTGTCCGGGCTCAATCCCGGTCCCGGCTGAATCGACGCTTGGTGAAAGATGGGCCAGTTGTCCAAGCACCCCCCGGCGCATCGACTTGCCGCGCTCGGGCCGGGGACATCGCTTGCGAAGTAGTAGAGCGTTCGCCCCTCTCCATCGGTGAGGCGCCCGTTGGCGAGTTGGACGTTGGCGGGCGCTCCGTCGGGCTGAGGCTGGGCCAAGGACCATACCCCTCCGGCCCCGTCGCCATTGCGATCTCCAGCCACCGCATCGTTGGCGAAGTAGTAAAGAGGCTGTCCTCGGAAGGTCGCCTGCTCCCCCCCGTCCGGGCGGACGAAGCTCGAGAAGTCGCCCGAGGCCAAGTTGGAGCTCAAGCGAGGCTCGGTGATGGGGACTATCGGCCAGTTGTCGAGACAGGCGTCAACGCACGCGCTCGCGGGGTCGCCTTGACCGGTGCCGGGGGTGTCGTTGGCGAAGGTATACATGGTCCGTCCCTCCGCGTTCGCGAGATAGGCGGACCCTTGAGCGGGGGTCATGGTCGAGATGTCGTAACGGGCGGCGACGAACCAGGCGCCCGCCGCCCCATCCCCGGCCGTGGCCCCCGGGCCTGCGTCGTTGGCGAAGGTGTAGAGGGGCCAACCCGCGAAAGCGAGCTGGCTTTGGTTATCGCTGCGAGCGGTTTGGGAGAAGTCCCCCGGAGATAGGGACGACGGTACGATCGCTTCCTGAGCGGGTGAGTAGAGCGGCCAGTTCGTGAGGCAGTCTCCGCTGCAGTTGCTTACGGCCGCGGCGCCGCCGTAGCCGGCCGGGATGTCGCGGGCAAAGCGGTACAGGGTCCGGCCGTCGGCGGTGGCAAGGAAGGGCCCGGTCGCCGCCGAGTTTCGGACGAGGATCGTGTAGAAGGGCTCTGGCACCGTGAACCAAACGCCCCCGACGCCCTCACCCTTCTGGTCTCCAGGCTGAGTATCATTGGCGAATGAGTAGAGAGGCCATCCTCTATAGGTCGTCTGGCGTCGTCCATCCCCTCGGGTGATCTCGGAGAAGAGAGAGGCGTTGAGCCCAGCTCCAACGACGAGGCCGTCCGCGTGAAAAGGGGGCCAACTATCTGCGCAGGTCCCCGCACAGCTGCTTCCGGCGCTGGTTCCCGGGACGTCACTCGCGAAATAGTAGAGCGTCCGACCTTGGTCGTCGGTCAGACGTCCGCTCGTGAGCTGAACGCCGGTCGACGGGGTCGATGGTGGGTCTTGAGGCTGTTGATTGGGTGGGAAGTTGTTGGACGTATCTAGGCAGCCAGTCGTGAGCAGGGTCCAGGCGACCAATGCGCTCTTCTTCATCTTTCGTTTCCTTCTGTCCACGCACGACGCGGAATGGGTTGAACGCGGGCTGAGCGGGGCGGACTGTGAACTCCGTCGGCTCTTGGAGGAGGGTATAGATGGAGCCGAAGTGTCGTGTGTGAGACCGGCGGTCATTGGGTCTAGATCGCGGAGAACTACGGGTGCACCGTCGGATTGCGCTTTTGGAGTCACTCCGGTTCACGCCCGGGTCTGCCCGGGATGAAGGGCAGCGCTCGTCGAGCTGGAGCGAGCCTTGCCGGGTCGCTTCGCAGCCGAGCGGAGCCCAGCCTGGTCTCTCGCGATTCGGATCGTGCTCTTTCCGACGGGGATCAGGCAGGGGTGGGCTTCGCTCCCCGGGTTGCAGATCTCGCCGCGATGGAGACGAAATCTCGAGAGCGAGACCGGGAGGTCTTGCTTTGGCTACAAAAAGGGTGGTCTCGGAGAAGATACGCGCAGATCTGCGGGGTGGGGGGAGGCTCTTTCATCGAGAAGCTGAAAGAACCCCCCCTAGAGGGCAGCTCGGTAGAGAAATCGACGCATTACGACAATCGGGGCCTGGGGCCTGGCGCTCTAGTCCATAGCCGCTTGCGTTCTGACCGTTTAGCCTCCGGCGCGAAGCGTGGCAAAGGTCCGCGCCTCGAGAGGACGCAAACAGATGGCGACGACTGGGGACGAGTCGACCTCCCTCGAGCCCGAACTCCCGAAGGAGCCTGCGCCGTCGTTCGCGAGCGGGCGACCCTCGCGGAGTCTTCAAGGCAAGATCATTGCGGGTAAGTATCGCATCGAAGAGCTCGTGGCTCAGGGTGGCATCGGCCAGGTCTACCTTTCCACTCAGCTGCCGCTCGGCCGCAAGGTCGCGGTGAAGGTGGTCCTCCGTCAGCCCGGAGACGGTGAGTTTCGAAAGCGCTTTTTGCTAGAAGCGTCCGTATGCGCACGGTTGGCTCACAACAATATCGTCGTTTGCTATGACTACGGCGAGACTTTTGACGGCGACCTATTCATGGCCATGGAGTATCTCGGAAGGCGCTCCTTGGCGGCCGTGTTGCGCGAAGAGCGACGGCTGGCTCCCCTTCGGGCTTGCCGCATTGCCCTTCAGATCGCCAAGGCGCTCCGGGTGGCCCATCGCGCCGGGATCATTCATCGCGACCTGAACGCGAGCAACGTCATGCTCGTGGCGGATCCTGAAAGCGCCGAGGCGGATCTCGTGAAGGTCGTCGATTTCGGCTTAGCCAAGGTCTTCGGCGGCGCCGACGACGTACGCTCGGCGGTGCCCGTCACCCGGCCGGGCATCGTCCTGGGCTCCCCGCGATACATGTCCCCCGAGCAAGTCCAGAGCCGCGAGGTCGACGGCCGCGCCGACATCTATGCCCTCGGTGTGGTCATGTTCGAGATGCTCACCGGCCGGGTGCCCTTCGAGGGAACCCACCCCAGTGAGATCATGACCCAGCACGTCCGGGATCTTCCGCCGGCGCTTGCCGACGTCGCTCCCGACGTCAGCCTTCCACACCAAGTGGAGGGACTCGTGCACCGTTGCCTCGAGAAGAACCCGGATCACCGCTACCTCCACGCTGAGGACCTCATCGCGGAGCTTAAACGGGCGATTGTCCTTCTCGGCGGGGACGGCTCGTTCGACGTCTCTTTGAGCCTGCGAAGCGCCTCGATGCCCCCGGCGCGGATGAGCTCCACCACTCAGCCGGCCCTCACCATGGATCCGAGCTTCGAAGGTCGCCTCATCGTCGAGGCTTCTCCCGGTCGATGGTCCTCTCCCTGGTGGGGGTTGGCGCTCGTGTTGCTCGCCCTCATCGCGAGCCTCGCCTTCTGGGTCTACGTCCTGAAGATCTGACCTCTGGCTTCGCTCGACTCGGACGTCTCTGGAGGAGCCGTGGGCCCCGACCTAGGCCTGCTCAGAGTCGGGCGGGTCGCGGGTCAGGTCGATCTCACGCGCCCGCTTCCTCTCTCGAGCCGCTTCGACGTACCTTCGGAGCAGCTCCCGCACCCGCTCGGGCTGACCCACGGCTTCGAGGACGATCTCCGGCGCGGTGGCGTCCGTCGTGACCAGCTTGACGTGGCCGCGTCCGGCCAGTCGCAGCCAAAAGGGCTTCGAGATCGACCAGTCGCGGATGCGGTAGAGTTCGAGCTCCTCCGACTCGCGGCTGAGAACCCCTCTCTCCAAGATCAGCCGCTCCGTGGTCAGCTCGTAGGAACTCGTTCGCACCAGGTAGAACTTGATGACCGCCGTCAATCCCACCACGAGCAATGCGGTGAGCGGGTATATGACCAAGCTCTGAGCCTCGGAGGTCATCACGTATGCGGAGAGACCCAGAAGAATGCCCACTACGAGACAGATGACGAGGTAGAAGCGAATCGCTGTGAGTTGGGAGGGATAGCCCTTCCAAAGATGAGCTTCGGGATTCGATGACGCTTCGACGTTCATGTTGAGTCTTCAAGGCGGAGAGGCGAGCCGGTCGGGCCGACTCGCCCGGAAAGGTCGTCGAGTACGGTGGTGTCGTCAAGACTCCGGGCCGATCGCACATCGTCGCCGTGTCATTAAGGCCCCTCGTGGCCGGAGAAGTTAAGCGTGTGTGTCTTTCTGGCGGGGCCAGCCTCACGTTCCCGGGGCGCGATCCGAATAGCTCGATCGGTGGCGTCCCCGAGGACAGCGGTGCTTGCCGACGAGTACTTCCTCGATGCTCTCTTGGCCTGTCGCGAGGAGCTACCTCTCACCCTTGCCAGTCCTCTGCGCACCCCCGAGGGGCAGCGTGTCGCGGAAGCCGGAGCTCCGTTCGATCGCGCCGTAGCGGACGCCGTGCGACGGCACCGCATTGCTTCCCGAGAGCTCCGGCTGGACGGCCCCGGGGTCTTCAAGCGCTGGGAACTCCGGCGCGAGTTTGCGCGTATGCTGGAGGCCTATCCGGACGTGGCCCAGATCCACGAAGAGCTCGAGTTTCAAGGCCGCATGAGCCTCGCCATTAGTCGCATTCGTATGACCCTTCCGGTCGGCTTGCATCTCGCGCTCATGCAAGTCCGCTACCCCCGTCTCTTCGACAAGACCCTTCTCGGAGCGTGGCTCGCGGGATTGACTGCGATGGAGCTGGGATACTCGAAGTCCGTACAGCAAGGGGCTTTCGAGGGCGCTCTGTACCGCGACCTCGGCATGCTCTACGTCGCCCCCGAGGTGCTTGGGGACGGGGCCGGACCCAAGATCTCCGGCGAGGTCAGGACGGTCTTGAAGCAGCACCTTCTGTTGAGCACCCAGATCGTGGGTCCAGTCCTCCTCGAGAGCCACGGCGAGGTCCTCGACGCGATCATGGGGCACCACGAGCGCATGGATGGACACGGGTATCCGGCCCGCCTCGTGGGGTCCGATATCCCTCCGGCCGGTCGACTGGTGGCTTTCGCTGACGTGGCCTGCGCGATCCGACTCAACTATCCCGAGCCCGCGACCGACGACCCCGACGGGGAGCTCGCCTTTGAGGATGTCCACAAGGTGCTCCTGCTCGATCAAGACGCGTTTGATCCTGGGGCTTTCGCGGCCTTCACGAGCTTTGTCCAGCACACGGCCATCCTCGCCCCCGGGGAACGCCGCGCCCGGCAGGCTGACTTTCTCGCCGAGCGCACTCGCCTCGTCGCGACGAAGGTCTCTCTTCTCGAGGAGGAGCTGGCCCGACCCGGCCGACACGCCGACTTCTTCCCCGTGGGGTTCGAGGCCCGAGCGCGGAAGACTCTCAAAGCGATCACACGGTCCGGGCATGGCCATCAGGAGCTGGAGTGGTGGCTCAAGGTCGTCGCCGCCGGACGGGAGGAAGCCGACGAACAAACTCTCCATGAGGTTGACCTCCAGCAGCGGGAAGTCTTGAGGCAGCTGGAGCGGCTGGAAGACGAGATGACGCAGGGCGATGTACTCACCGCCGCCGACGTCAGTCGCGCCCGGGTTATCGGGTAGGTTTAGTTCACTTGCCTGTCGAGCCCCTCCCAGTAGGGCGCTCGCAGCTTGTACTTCTGAAGCTTGCCGGTGGCGGTGCGGGCGAGCTCTTCACGGAACTCAATCGACTTCGGACACTTGTAGTGGGCGAGCTCGTTTCGGCAGTGGAGGATGAGTTCTTGCTCGTCGGCTGAGGCGCCCGGGGTGAGCACCACCAGCGCCTTGACCATCTCTCCCCACTTCTCGTCGGGGACACCGATCACCGCCACCTCGGCCACGGCCGAGTGGGAAAAGAGCACGTCCTCCACCTCGACCGAAGAGACGTTCTCCCCGCCGGTGATGATCACGTCCTTCTTGCGGTCCGTGATGCTGACGTAGTGCTCGTCGTCGAGCCGGCCCCCGTCGCCGGTGTGAAACCACCCCCCACGAACGGCCTCCGCGGTGGCTTCTGGCTGCTCCCAGTATCCCTCGAGCACGTGGTTGGAGCGCGCCAGGACCTCGCCGCTCTCGTCCACGCGAATCTCCACTCCCAGGGCGGGCGCTCCCGCTCGACCGAGGCGGGCCGCGCGGTCGTGGGGAGAGAGCTCGTCATCCTCGGCCCGCCTTCGATTGATGGTGAGCAGCGGAGCGGTCTCCGTCAGACCGTAGATCTGCATGAGCTCCCAGCCGAGCTCGGTCTCGACCCGCTCGATCGTCCGCGTGGGAGGAGGGGCCCCCGCGGTCACGAAACGGACTTTCCCGTGGCCAGGAATCGGGCCCTCCCACGACGCTGCGGCTTCCAGGATACGGGCCAGGACCGCGGGCGCTCCGCACATCAGGGTCACGCCGTGGTGCTGAATCCGGTGGAGGATGTCGGCGCCATCTACCGCCCGCAGGACGACTTGCTTGGCGCCCATGCCCGCAAGGACGAAAGGCATCCCCCAGCCGTTGCAGTGGAACATCGGAAGGGTGTGCAGATAGACGTCGCGATCACTGACTCCGGCGTGCAAGCCAAAGGACATCGCGTTGGTCCAGAGGTTTCGATGGGTGAGCTGCACGCCCTTGGGGCGCGCCGTCGTGCCCGAGGTATAGTTGATGGTGGCGGTGGCGTCCTCGTCGCCCGCCCACGGTTTCGAGTCGCCGTTCCCCCCGAACACGAAGTCGTCGCTATCGGTGCCGAGCATGACCTTATGCTCGACCGCGAGGTTGTCCACGATGGGCTTCATCGAGGGATCGAAGAGCAACATGCGGGCGCCAGAGTGCTCGACGATGTAGCGGATCTCTTCCTCGTTGAGACGGAAGTTGATCGGGACGAAAATACGCCCGGAGCCACACACGCCGCTCAAGGACACGAGGAGCCGTGCGGCGTTTTGGGAAACCATGGCTACCCGCTCGCCCGGAGCGAAGCCGAGCTCGTCGAGTCGGGACGCTTGACCCCGGGCAAGCTCCGAAAACTGGCTCCACGTGATGTCGCCCAGTCCTCCCCCGAGCACCTGCGGCTCGTCGACCACGGCCGTACGGGGGCCATAGACCTGTTCTGCGCGGCGGAAGAAGTCTTTAACGGTCAAGGGGACTTTCATGGTGACTCGCGAGCTTAGCAAGAAGCTCGGACCCGCAAAAGTCCAAGGGATTTCGGACGGGATGGGCTAAGGTCCGCGGCCGTGAGCGCCTCCTCTGAGTCGGCCAAGTGGCCTATACAGCATCCCGACCGTTTACAGCTTTACACGCTCGGCACCCCGAATGGGCAGAAGCCGGTCATCGCTCTGGAGGAGCTGGAGCTCCCCTATGAGCTTCACAAGGTGAACATCATGGACGGCGACCAGTTCCTCCCGGAATACGTCGCCATCAACCCGAATTCGAAGATCCCGAGCCTCGTGGATCCGGATGGGCCCCTAAAGATCATGGAGTCGGCCGCCATCCTCATCCACCTCGGTCGCAAGACGGGGCGCCTTCTCGGATCGGGACCGACCGAGGAAAACCACACCCTTCAGTGGCTGTTCTTTCAAGTGGGCCACATCGGTCCGATGTTTGGGCAGTTCGGCCACTTCTACAAGTTCGCCAAGGGGAAGACGGACACCTACGGCGAGGAGCGATATGGTAAGGAGGTCTCTCGGCTGCTCGGAGTCCTGGACCGGCAGCTCGACGAGCGCGAGTACCTGACCGGGGAATTCTCGATGGCGGATATCGCCACCGTGCCCTGGATCAACGCGCTCGACTTTTACGAGGGCAAGGCGGCCGTGAAGTACGACGAGTTCAAGAACGTACACGCTTGGGTCGAACGGTTCATGGCGCGACCCGCCGTGACTCGGGCCCTGGAGGCGGTGAAGTTCGATTGAAGTCCAACCGTATTCGCAATCAGGGTTGCGAATTTCGCCGATCCGGAGGTTTGCGAGCCGATCCGTTCTCGGACCGAGAAGGATCCGCGCGGGCGGGTCCCCGCTCCTCCCGGACGGAACGTTGGGGAACAATCACGCCTCGTCCTGTGTAATGACAGTCTAGACCTCGCGGTCCTGGCGCGGGGTCCAGCGCCTCTGTGCGCGAAAAGGAGTTGAATGGCCACATCCCGACCTTCAATGAGCAAACGTCAACGTGAGAAGCAGCGCCAAGAGGCCAAGCTTCGCAAAGCCGAGAAGAAGGCTCAGCGTAATGCGTCGAAAGACGGTTCCGAGGTCCCCGAGGGCGTCGATCCCGATATCGCCGGCATCGTCCCCGGGCCACAGCCCCTCCCGGACGAGGCCGCCCCCCTCGACACCGACGTCTACCCCATCACAAACGACGAAGAAGACGAGCGGAAGTCCTCCTGAGCGGTTTAGGCGCAGGTGAGATTGCCCTGGTCGCCCCCGCCTCGGGGGGGCGGCCGAGGGCCCGCCGACCGTCACACGCAAGAATGGGTGCGGCGAATTGCAGCGATCGAGTCCTGGACGGCCTGCGGCCGTCTTAGCGCTTCGCTCTCACCGCGAATCAAGGCATCTCCGAGGGCACCCCCGAGGACAACCATGAAGGCACCCGTCACCGTCACCGTCACCGGCGCCGCCGGCCAGATCGGCTACGCGCTCCTCTTCCGCATCGCTTCGGGCGACATGCTGGGCAAAGATCAGCCCATCATCCTGAATCTCCTCGAGATTCCTCCGGCCATGGGGGCGCTCGAGGGCGTCGTCATGGAGCTCAACGACTGCGCTTTCCCGCTTCTGCACGGGATCAACCCCACCTCCGACCTCGACGTCGCGTTCAAGGACTGTGGCTACGCCCTGCTCGTCGGCGCCCGGCCCCGCGGGCCCGGCATGGAGCGTAAGGACCTGCTGTCGGCTAACGGGGCGATTTTCGGTCCCCAGGGCAAGGCCCTCAACGCCCACGCCCAGCGCGACGTGAAGGTGCTGGTGGTGGGCAACCCGGCCAACACCAACGCCCTCATCGCCCAGTCCAGCGCCCCCGACCTGGACCCGAAGTGCTTTCACGCCATGATGCGTCTCGATCACAACCGAGCCATCAGCCAGCTCGCGGAGAAGACCGGCGCTGCCACCACCGACGTGGACGGCGTGGCCATCTGGGGCAATCACTCCTCCACCCAGTTCCCCGACCTGCACCACACTACGGTGGGAGGTAAGGCCGCCCTCGAGCAGGTCGAAGAGGACTGGTACCGCTCCGACTTCATCCCCACCGTGCAAAAGCGCGGAGCCGCCATCATCAAGGCTCGCGGGGCCTCCTCGGCGGCCTCGGCCGCCTCGGCGGCCATCGATCACGTCCGCGACTGGGCGCTGGGCACCCCGGGCGACACCTACGTGTCCATGGGCGTGCCCTCAGACGGCTCTTACGGCATCGAGCCGGGCATCGTCTTTGGCTATCCCTGCCGGTGCAAGGACGGTCAGTACGAGATCGTCCAGGGCTTGGCGCTCGGGGACTTTGCCAAAGAGAAAATCGCCGCCACCGAGGCCGAGCTTCGCGAAGAGCGGGCCGCGGTCGCCGACCTCCTCGGAGCTTAGTTCTCCCGTCCGCTCCCAGTCCCCTGTCAGGTTGAGCCTCGCGCCTCACCTCACATGGGGCGAAGGAGGTCGGGCGTCTCCTCGCTCTCGCCGCTCTCAGGGAGGGCCCTCTCCGCCAGTCCGAGTCGGGTCTCGCTGCGGGACATCGCAGAATCGATGGCATCGGCGAGGTGCGCCTTTGTGAAGGGCTTACGCAGCCAGACGATGCCTTCTGGGGGCTGGCGCTCCGGGTCGCCGGAAGGTCGCGCGTAGCCGGACATGAGGATGACGGGGAGGAAAGGATGGTCGGCTCGAAGCCGGTGGGCGAGCTCGACACCGTCCGTCGCTCCGGGCATGACCACGTCCGAGAGCACCACATCGAAAGCCGGGTCGCGCTCGAAGAGCGCGAGAGCCTCGTCCCCAGTGCCCACCACTTGATGCCTGATGCCGAGCGCCTTGAAGAGGCGGCGCAACATCACCTGGACGTCCTCGTCGTCCTCGCAGACCAGAGCCCGCCGTACCTTGGGGTCGTCGGGCAGATCACCGGTCGCCGTTTCGTCCGCCTGGGCCGGGGCGTCCACGGCCGCGAACGAAAGCTCGACGACGGTCCCCGCGCCCTCTTCGCTCTCGAGGGTCACCTCCCCCCCAGATTGGTGCACGAAGCCGTGTACCATCGCCAAACCCAGTCCCGTCCCTTGTCCGACGGGCTTGGTGGTGAAAAAGGGCTCGAAGGCCCGAGCCATGGTCTCGCGGCTCATACCGCGGCCGTTGTCCTCCACCCGAATGACATTCGTCGGGGGGTTCCCGGCACGCTCGAGGGTTCTGAATATGATCCGACCCCCCGAGGCTACGGCGTCCCTCGCGTTGATGGATAGATTGATGAGCGCGTTCTCCAGAAGGGTCTCGTCGACCTCTGACCACATGCGCGTCTCGGGGGAGTCGATCTCGATTCGGATCGTCGCGGGCAAGGTTCGGCGGAGCAGCCGAGCGGAGCGACGTACGGTTCGGTTGAGGTCGGTGGGTCGCGAGCTCATGTCCCGCTGCCTGGCAAAGGCGAGCAGCCGGGCAGTGAGGGCTGCGCAGGCGTCGGCCGCGCCGAGCGCATCTCGCAACATAGATTTCAGCTCTTCGTCAGCCTCGTCCTCGATAGACATCGCGAGGTTGTTGCGGATGACCATCAGTCGGTTGTTGAAGTCATGAGCAATCCCGCCGGTGAGATTGCCGATAGCCTCCATCTTTTCGGCCTGCTGAAGTCGGCGCTCGAGCTGGCGGAACTCGGTGATGTCGAGGTTGATGCCCACCACCACCGTGCTCCGCTCACCGGAGGCCACAACGTGCCCGACGTTTCGAATCGCCCGGGTGGTTCCGTCAGGGCGCTGAACTCGGAACTCGTTCTGAAAGGGCCCGTTGATCTCGAGCGCTTTCTTCGCCTCGTCGACGACACGGTCTCGGTCTTCTGGGTGGATGGCTTCTTGCCAGTCCGTCAGGCGAGGGGACGGTAAGCCCGGGTCCCGGCCATACAGACGAAACATCGAGGAGTCCCACCGTACATTGTTCGCGGCTCGGTCATACTCCCAAACTCCCAGGCCCACCGCTTCCGCCACGGACGCGATGCGGAGTCGGCTCTCAAGGAGCGACGAGCTCGCACCGCGCGCGCGCTGGCGATAGACGAGGGCGACGATGGAGGTCACGATGAGGGCGGCGATCAGGGCGAGCGCGAGCTTGGTGTCCAGATAGAGATGCGTGGTTTGCTGAGGCGGGTGCCATCGCCGATGGAGCTCGTCGTATAGAGAGTCCCGCTCCGATTTTAGCCAAGCCAGATGGGTATTGAGATGCTCGATGCTCTCGATATCCAGGTCGGGGCGAAAAGCCAGGTACAGGGGCGTCGGGTGCAGCGTGTGGGGCGTGGCGGTCACTCGGTAGGTCTCGGCGTGCCGAAGCCCGAAAGCCTGCGTCACCACCCCGAAGTCGGCTTCTCCATCTCGTATCGCGGCCAGCACGTCCGCCATCGTGGTTCGGGTGAGGACTTCCAGGGCCCAACCGCGCTCCTCCGCCAAACTCGTGAAGTGAAAGACCTCTCGACTGCCCTCGACAGCGGCCAATCGGCGGCCATCGAGCTGCCGAAGGTCCCGAAGAGGGAGCCCCTCGCGGTGATTGAAGATGGCCGACAGCGAGAGGGACATCGCCTCATGCCCGAACCGCAGTCCGCGGTCCGCCTCCGAAATGGGAACATTCGGTACGACATCCAAGTGTCCGGCCACCAAGGCCTCGAGACACTCACGGGGCTCGCACCGCGTGTACTGCGCGGTCTGCCCCAAGGGCGCGAGGAGGGTCTGGAGGAGCTCGGGGACGAACCCCTGGACGTTGTCCGCAGGGCCGAAGATTTCGGGTTCGAGAGGTGAGTAGCCCACCCTCAGAACCGATGCCGAACGGGTGAGGACGTCTGTAGGAAGGGGGGAGGGTGGTCTGTCCTCCACGCAGGCCAGTCCGATCCCAAGGCCCATGAGGCCAACCGCGGACACCACGAGCCTCCTCATGCCCACTGGTCTACGGATCGACCCCATCCTCGGCAAGCGCCCATCGCCGCCTCGAAGCCCCTTCCTCATGGTCTCGAAGCCCTGTCCGTAGGGTAGGTAGGAGGGGCTTTCACGGCGCACAGACTCGGGATTTCGCACCCGCAGCAAGATCTCTCGCGCGGGCGACAGCTCCGGGGCTTTGAGGCCCGACCATTCGTGCGTCTGCGCTCGAAGACGCCGAAGCGGTCGGGCTGGCGACGAAGCCAGGCGGAAAAAAACGTCGTCCGTGAGCTGGCAGACTGGTCGGTCCTCCATGCCCGGAGATGATCCCCGCCGTGCCCATCCGCGGTCGCCAGCGCTGCCCTGGGCACGGCTCTTGGTCGTTTGCTCAGGTGGACCGGAAGAGTGACCTCAATAGCTCCGTTGCTTCTTGAGGTGGCCGAGGGTGAAGCCGTTTCGGCGGGCCATGGCGAGCACTCCGTGCACCTGGTCTTTACTGATCGCGCCTCGGCTGTAGTGATCCGAGTGCCCCGAGAGGCCGAGCAGCAGCGTCTCGCTCATGCATGCGAAGGCGCTCCCGAGCGGGAGTGGGATCCCGCGCACGGAGAAGTCTGGGTTGCGCGGGAGTTTCACGATTCCGCCCTGGAGCACCGTGACGTCTTCTCGCGACTCCAGAACCGAATCGTCGGTGTCCATAGGTAGGGCAACATCGCATATGACGATCGGCCCGGGTTTCAGCATTTCGGGATAGATCAGGGCACCTGGAGCATTGCTCGCCCCCAGGATGATGTCGGCATCGCGGATGGCGTCGACCGAGGTCGATATTCGTACCGGAGCCCGATCTCCCAACTTCGCCTGGACCCGTTTGGACAGCTCGGCCCCCGAGTCAGCCGTGGGCATCGCAAGATCCCCGGGTTCGAGGAGCCCGGTGCGCTCAAGCGCCCGAGCCACCGCGTGTCGAGGGGGCTCTCCTCGCGTCGAAGCCTCGACGATAGCGCGCAGAGCGTCAGTATATATGCGGGTTGCGACCGCCTCGAGCGCGCGTTCTCGCCCCGGCCGTCCAATGAGTATGACCTCGGGCGTTCGCTCCGCCATGAGTTCCGCGTACACGCTTGCGATGTTCCCATTGGCGCCGACGGCTGCGAAGCAGGAGCGGGAGAGATCAATCCCTTTGGCCTTACAAGAAGCGAGGATGGCCTCGAAGCCCATCCCGGCGGTGAGACTGTTGCCGGTGGTGAGGGCCGCCGTCTCCGACTCCAGTTTCTTGGCATTGTTCGTCACGATCGACGTGTAACCGCCGAGACCAATGGCTTCGCACCCCAGTGCGTGGGCCATGTCGACCGCGTCCTGAACCATCTTGACCACCGGCTCTAAGTCCTTGTTGCGCATATGCTCGACGATGATCTCGGACGTGATCGAGAGGCCGATGAAGTGCAGACTCACCACTTCCCCCGTCTCCGATTCGACGTTGATTCGGTCGACGAGGTGAGCGGGGTTGACGCGATAGACTTTTCGCATGAGCTCGCGACGCTGGCCACTGGTGAACAGGCCGTAGCCAGGGTCCCAGCAAGCCAGATCCGCGGAGTCGATGAAATGCCCAACGAAGGCGACCTTGCGCGCTCCGGGCGGAGAAGAGAACTCGGGGAGGAAGGATCTAAAGCTCTCGATCGGTGCGTCCTCCCCCGGTCGCTCCTCTCCGATCATAAAGCGAGTAAGGGCGTAGATGTTCATCTTGTACAGAACCTCGCAGAGCTGCCTCAGCCCTCGGAGGAGCTGATCGCAGTCCTTCTCGGAGATGTAGGCGGAGGGCTCGAGACGAAGCACCGTCGACTCTGAGAGGAGTGGGGCCACGCGGATCCGGTGCTCATGAAAGAGATACCCCATCATCACGTACCCGAGCATCCCGTTGACGGAGAGCAGGCGTAGACCTTCCCGTCCGATATCGTCGAAGGTCCGGAACTCGACGCCGATCATGAGGCCCTCACCGCGCACGGCGGTTAGAATCCCCGGAAACTCATCCTGCAGGGCTCGGAGCCCGTCCATGAGGTAGCTACCTCGCGCAGCGCATCGGCGCATGATGCCTGGGTCTCGCTCGAGAAGGTGCAGGGCTCGGGACGCGATCGCGGAGGCGTGGTCATCCTCTGCAAAGGTCGAGCTGTGAACGAGGCCCAGCTCCGGCTGGTAGGCCTTTTCCTCGACGACGAGGGCCGAGATCTTGGCCAGCCCTCCGCCCAGGCTCTTGGAGAGGAGGTAGGCGTCGGCACGTACGCCGCTGTCCTCCGAGGCCAGGAATCGGCCCGTGCGACCCATACCGCACTGGATCTCGTCGAAGATGAGGTGGGCACCGAAGTCATCGCAGAGTTCGCGACAGCCACGCAGGAACTCGACCGGGAGCACCTGGACGCCGCCCTCTCCCTGAATCGGCTCGACGAAGAGCGCCGCGACGTTGCCGTGCTTGCTCTCGCGAAGCTCGATGCGTCCTCGCTCGAGATCGACCTCGGTGTGCAGGACCGTCAGCTCAGACTGACGAAACGCGGTCTCCAGGTCTTCCTTGCTACCGACCTTGACGAATCCACATCCCCGCCCGATTCGGCGGAAGGGCTGTCGGTAACGCGGGTTGCTCGTCAGCTGGACGGCGCCGGTCGTCTTGCCGTGAAAACCACGCTCGAGGGCCAGAAAACCCACCCCCATTTCATGGACGTCACGATTGTGAAGGCGGAGGGTTTCGATGAGCGCAGGTAGGCTTTCGATGCCTTTTTCCTGAGCGTAGGCGGCGAGCGCCGGTCCGAGCTCGAGGCGAGAGCCCTTCCGGAGGGCTCGAGTGGCCGCCACCAGGCGGTGCTCGGCTCGCTTCACGAGCGCGGTCAGCCGCCCGTGGTTGGCCAGTTCCGCGTGCTTCATGGCCATCTCCACCGCCTCGGCCCCGGTGCTCCCGAAGGTGGAGACCCAGTTGCGACCGAAGCGGGCTGAGAACATTCGATGAAGCGTCTCCGCGAGTTCCGCAGTCTCGCCGCGGATCGAGCCTTGCACGCCGAAAGCGCGCTCGCCCTCGAGGTTCGCCACCGCGGTGCGCACGAGTTCCGGGTGGTTGTGACCGAAGAGCAGGGAGCCATACCCGCCCACAAAGTCGAGAACGCTGACCTCGGCGCCCGTCTCGTCGAAGTAGTAGACGGTATCTCCGTGCGCCCTGTGAAAGACGCGATCGAGACGCAGGGCGCGCATGACCTCCGTCATGCGCGGACGCACGTGACGACCGTAGTGCTCGGTGAGGACGCTAGGGTCGAGACGCGTCCTCTCGGAGCGTACGCGGGCACCGAGGCCTGAGGTGGTGGTTCGAGCGGTGGTGGCCTTGGCGGCGACACCGGTGGCGAGTGTTGATTCCAGCATGATCTTCTCCTGGGGACCGGGTTTCGGTGGAGAAACCTTCCCCTCTCAGCGTTTTACTCAGCGTTTGAGAGACAGTAGAAATCAACACCCGAAAGCTCACTTGCCTGCTCGGAAGGCCAGGATTACATCTTCGTACAGACAGATCACGAAAAAGCGCGAAATCTAACTTCTGCGGGGTGTGTTTTTGTGTATCGATGTGGGGCTTCTATCTCGCGATGTGACAGGTGCAACCATCTCTCGATAGCGGCTTGCAATTCGACTTGTGATCTCGATCTCGCAGCTCATCTTGCGGAATAGGATTTTGGGGGATTTATGACCATACTGTCGTGCGTCCTCCTGGTCCTCTTCACCGGGTGATGAGGTCGAGATACGAGGTCCAACTCCGGACCTCCCACGCCGACGCTTCCAGCTTCCAGCCGCAGGAGGGGCAGTGAGAGCTGGCTGACCGAAGTCGGGGTGTGCATCATCCGCCGCCATGGCCTCCGCACGTCCCCCGAAGGCTGGCCGCGAGCTCGGCCGCGTGGGCAGCGCCGGACCCACGGTGGTCCTCATTGGTGCTGTTCATGGAAATGAGCCCGCGGGCCGGGCCGCCATCGAGCGGGTGTTCGCGTCGCTCGAGCCGAACCGGCTTCGAGGCCGCGTGGTGGGCCTGACGGGCAATCGTCGCGCCTTCGAGGCGGGGGTTCGCTACCTCCGACGCGACCTCAACCGCGGTTGGATGGCCGATGCGTTGAGATCTCTCTCCGAAAGGGAGCCAAGCGGTCTGGAGGGCGAGGATCTCGAGCAGCTCGAGCTCCTCCAAGCTTTGAGGGCGGTGATCGACGACGCCGATGGGCCGGTAACCTTTCTGGATCTCCACACCATGTCGGGCCCTGGAGCGCCTTTCGCATGCATGGCCGATGTCCTTCGGAATCGGCGTATTGCGTTCACTTTTCCGCTGACGGTGGTTCTCGGGCTCGAGGAAGTCATCGAAGGTTCGCTGCTCGGCTATCTGTGTGACGCCGGCCACGTCGGAGTGGCCGTGGAGGGAGGACAGCACCGGGATCCGGCCGCGGTGGATCGTCTGGAGGCGGCGGCGTGGTTGACCCTGGTGGCAGCGGGGGTTCTGGACGCTGCCGACATCCCAGGAGGCCTCGACGCGAAGCGGGAGGTCTTCGCCTCGCCCGCTCGGGAATCGCAGCGGAGCGTCGTCGAGATTCGACATCGCCACGTGTGTGAAGAGTCGGACGGCTTCGAGATGAAGCCCGGCTGGAAGAGCTTTCAGCCGCTACGCCGGGGGCAGGTGGTCGCTACCGATCACCGCGGAGAGGTTCGCGCCCCTTACTCGGGCCTAATGCTGCTGCCCCGCTACCAAGGCAGTGGATCCGACGGCTATTTCATCGTTCGTCCCGTGGACAAACGTTGGCTTCGCCTCTCCACCCGACTGCGAAGACTGGGCCTCGACCGCGCCCTGCGGCGCGTGCCGGGGATTCGCGCGCATCCCGAGAAAGCTGAGACCTTCCTCGTCGACCCGCGCTGGGCGGCGCGATCGCTCGTGGTGGAGCTGATGCAGCTCTTTGGGTATCGCCGGATTCGGCTCGAAGGTCGGATGTTGGCCTTTTCTCGTCGCAAACCCGACGGCGCGACTTCGGCCCTTCCTGGATTCTCCTCTCTCGACGCGTCGACCGAAGCCCGCCGTTCGTCTTGAGGCGGAGCTCACTCCGCAGGCGGTGGTCGGGGCGAGAGGGAGCGCGCCGGCCCGCGTCCGCATAGGACCGACGGGCTCGACGCGAACGGAGCACGCTAGAAGCGGCCCGATTTCGCTCAAGCTGCGTTCGAAGAGGCTTCTTCGGTCGCCTCCTCAGACGCGGAAACCTCGGCGTTGCGCTTGAACGTAAGCTTGCCGCGAAGCTCGGTCAGCGTCTCGACCGCGTAGTCGTAGCCGCCACGGGCCAAAGCGCGGACGTCCGACCAGATCTCCTGGGCGTAGCGACGGGTCTTGTCGCCGAGGGCGCGGGTGTCCTCGCGAAGCGCCTCGGCCTTGGTCTTGGCCTCGGAGGCGGCGTCGGTGGCGACGTTTTCAACCGCAGTTACAGTGGCCTTGACGGCGGCCACGGCGCCTTCGGCTTTCTCGGTGATGGTGTCTTGAATCTCGCTCATGGTGTCTTCCCTTTCCTACGCACAACTTCGAATAACGCAGCGCGTGATCTAGCTATGAGACCGATAACGCAGAGCGTCAAGGACGACGTGAACAAGCATGTACGGTTGTGCAAGTGACTTTTGTTCAGTATAGAAATGGAATGCAGCCAGCGCTGTTTGGGCATCACGTCGATCCCGGCGTGGATCCCTCCTTTGTGCGTCTTCAACGCCGACCGCTCGACGCCGGGGCTTGGGTGGACTACGTCCCGGGCTGGCTCGACGGCCACGCGCGCGCTTTCGACGCCCTTTTGAAGGGACTCTGCTGGCGAGAGACCACTCAGGTGCTCTTCGACAAGGTGGTCGCGACACCTCGTCGCATCGCGAGCTTTCCTGAGGATGGGGTTCCGCCCGAGTGGCTTACCGTGGCTGGCCAGCTGCTCTCCCAGCGCTACGGAGTCCACCTCGACCGGCGCACCGCGTCTCTTTATCGGGATGGGCAAGACAGCGTGGCTTGGCATCGGGACCGAGGCCATCGAGAGCGGGCTCGGGCGATTGTCGCTATCGTCTCAGTAGGAGAGCCCCGAAAGCTTCTCCTTCGTCCCTGGCGTCGCTCTTCCTCCGATCCCGAGCGTCCGCGCGGGTCGATGGCCTTCTCGCTTGGCTGGGGGGATCTCTTGGTCATGGGGGGGACCTGCCAACGAACCTGGGAGCACGCGGTCCCCAAGGTGCGCCGTGCGGGCCCCCGCATCTCGTTGATGTTTCGACACGATCCCGATGCCTACGTGTCGATACTGTCGGGCAAAAGCTCTGATCCCGGGAGCTCAGCTCCTCTGGGTGGTCGAACGGACCAAGACGTCGTGTACGGCCAAGTGCGCCGGTAGATCAATCGTCTGTTCGATAACGAGGGCAATATCGTCAGCGCTGAGAGGTGAGACCGTCCGATACAGCTCCTCGGCGGCGCGCGGGCCCATCGAGCCCGCGTGAAACTCTGTCTCCACGAAGCCGGGACTGACGAGCGACACTCGAATGCGGCTGTCCAGAGCGCGAAGCTCGATGCGCTGCGCCTCGGCCAGGGCACGCACGGCGTACTTCGTCGCCGCATACATACCGGTGGCTGATGCGGCGACGCGATGACCGGCCAGGGAAGAGACGTGCACGAGGTGGCCTTCGTCATTTCGCACGCGCATGTCCTCGACGGCCAGCTGACTCATCCTCGCGAGGGCCAAGACGTTTACGTCGAGCATCTCCTTCCACTCCGCATACTGACCGTGTTCCAAGTTGCCCTCATGTCCGAGCCCGGCTGCGTTGATGAGGATGTCCACCCCGCCATAGCGACCACGGATAGATGCATAGGCCCGGTCTATATCTTCGGGGCTTCGCAGGTCGCAGGGTACGGGCTCGAGCGTGGAATATTCGCGAGCAAGTTCCTCCAGCCGCTCGGCGCGGCGGGCCATCGCCAAAACTGTACGACCGGAGCGAGCCAGTCGAACCGCGGTGGCACGGCCGATTCCGCTAGAGGCGCCGGTCACGAGGGCTACGCGAGCAGACATGTTGAACAAGTTAGCAGGGATGGGCCCGGTAGCCATGGGGCGGTGCGCGCGGTACACATGGGAGAGTGGTGACGCGCCCCGATGGTCCGCGGAACCGGACCGCTGTCGCGGTGGGGATCGCACTCCTGTACGGGCTGGGGGGATGCCTCGAACCCTTTGATGAAGGGCCGGTCCGCGACGTGAGCCCCTTCGGTCCGGACGGGATCTCCGAAGACGAAGCGCCTCGGGTCGAGGCACGCTCGGGCTTCACCACTCGTGCAACTCGACTGGCGGGGTTTACGGGGGGCCAACCTACCGCCTTCGTCCGCTTTGACGGGGCGGTCACGGAGTTCGTGCCCCCGGTATGGCGTCTCTATCGGGGAGAGGAGCCGTTGGGACGGTTCATCGTCAATGCCCTGCCCGGGTTCCGAGGGTACGGACCGGTGTGGCGGCTGCACCGCGTGCCCGTGACCGACCGCTACGCGGACGAGCGGGTGTGGTCGCGCGATGCCATCCAGGCCGGCATCGAGCTGGGGATTCTCGAAACCCCCATCGAAACCGAGACGTTGATCGTTGCCCCGCTCACCCGGGCTCCAGACCGCGTAGAGATCGTGGGCTGGGCGCCGAACCAAGGACCTACGGCCGTCGACGTCTGGTTTTCCAACCAGCAGGTGGCATGGATCCCGACTTCGAGCGCGGGCCGCCTCCCGCTCGGGCGAGTGCTTCTCGAGGCACGAGGGGCCTACGACCTCGGCCGCCTCAATCAGGGATTCCTCTTGGACGAAGACCGCGAGGCCTTCGACCTAGATGCGGACGAGCAGCTCCTTTCGACGAATCGTCTTCTCGAGCGCGGAACCCAGAGTCCCCTGTGTCGGGTGCGGACCCTCCGGACTTCCGCCATGTATGACTCTATCGACTCGGCTTCGGGGCCCGAACTGGTAGACTTCGAGGACCCACGTATCGAGGCGCGCAGTTTTCCGGTGGTCGAGGTCTCCGAAGGGTTCACCTTCGAGCTCTGTCCGGAGGTCCCGTGAAGGCGGCCCTCCTTCTCCCTGTCCTCGTCTTCGGTTGCGGCGAGCTCGACCCGGACGTCGGGGAGCGCCTAGCCGAGCGCTGTCTCGACGAGGACTCCGACCCAGCCGCTGACGTATCCTTCGAGCGTGACCTCCTGCCCCTTTTCGAGGCGACCCCGGGATGCCGATGTCATCTGTCCACTTCGCCGGAGCCCGTGGGGGTGTCCCTCACGGGTCTCGACATGGCCACTCGAGAGAGCCTCCTCCGGGGGGGCAGCATCTCCCGCAGCGACATCGTCGTCCCCGGCTCTCCGTGCCGGAGTATTCTATATCTGAAGACCGGCGGAAACCCTCCTTTCGGAAGTCGTATGCCCTTCGACGGTCCTCCTCTCCTGAGTTCATCTCAGAGGCAGATGATCGCCGATTGGATAGCCGAAGGAGCGCCGCCATGAGGCGCACCCTCTCCCTCGTCATGATCTATCTCCTCGAGGCCGGCTGCGGGCTCGGCGGATCGCAGAACCGACGGGATGGCTGGTCGGAGGCACGGATCTCCCAAATGCCGGAGGAGCTCCGCCAAGGGTATGACGTGTTCGCCAGCCGGTGCTCTCGATGTCACACCCTGAGTCGGCCTCTCGGTGCGGGTATCACCGATCCTGAGCACTGGCGCCGGTACGTCCGGCGTATGCGCCGCATGCCGGGGGCCGCCATTTCGGACGAAGATGCGCAACATGTATTGACTTTCCTGGAGGCGCACGCGGGCTGGGTGCGGAGCTCCCGCGAGGACAAAGGCGCTCTCCCCGCGTGGTGGGATGGGCCTTCGGTGGGAGGCGCGCAATGAAGGCTGCGGCCCTGGCGCGGCTCGGTCCGGTCGTTGGCTTCGCCCTCGTGTTCGTGGTTTCCAGCGGCTTCGACGTCCATACGAACGTAGCGGGCTCCATCCAGCTCGACTATCTCTTCGTCCCCACGCGTGAGCGAGGCGTGGAGATCGGTTTCGATGGTTTTACGACCGAGCTCTCCCTCAAGATGGTGGCCGACTTCGGCGAACGGACCTCCGCGCAGATAAAGGTCTGCTATGGCTGTCATGGCTTCGAAGTGGGGATGGCCTATCTCGACTTTTGGCTGTTGGATGAGCTGAGCTTGCGGGTGGGACGCATGAATCCCCGCTTCGGCGACTTTCCTCTTCGTCACGACCCCGCCAACCATCGCGCCAACTCCAAGCCCCTCCCCTATGACATGGGGAGGATGCTCAGACGCGTGGAGTGGAACAACAGTATCCTGCCGATTCCCTACGCGGATAACGGCGTAGAGGTGTATGGGACTTTCTGGCTCGGAGACGCCGTGGCTCTCGACTACGCCGCGCACGCGATGTCGGGGCTCAAAGGGGGCATAGGGTCCTCGGATATCGACTTCGTTCTCTCCCGGAGTCCCGCGCTCTATTATACGGACAACAACTCTCGGCCTGCCGTAGGCGGTCGGCTCTCGCTCACCGCAAACTTCTCGGACGACGTGACGCTGACCGTGGGAGGATCAGGCATTTATGGGGAGTACGACCCCGAAGCAAAGCGCAGCTATACCTTGCTTGGTGCCGATGCCCACTTCAGGGCCTATGGTCTCGTGGTGCGGGCGGAGGTGCTCGGGCGGAGAACCGAGATTGGGACGGAGGCTTCGTCGTTGCGGTTTTTGCCCACCTCGGACGAAGAGTTCTTCATCAAAGAAGGCTTCTATATCGAGGTCGAATACCCCTTCACATCCTGGTTCGAGGCTTTCGCTCGTTGGGATGGGATGAGGCGCTTCGGCAATCTCCCAAGCAGCAGCCCCCTCCGCCGCGAAAGCGCAATCCTCCGCTACACACCGGGCGTCAACGTCATTCTTCATCGCTCCATTCGCTTCAAGCTCTCGGGCGAGTACTGGGACTTCTCTGATTTTCCGGATGAGCTGGCTTTCCATTTTGGGCTCGTGGGTAACTTCTGATGGTCGCTTCCGCCGATACCTTCGGTCCCTATCGGATCGAAATGATGCTCGGTATGGGCGGCATGGGGGTCGTTCACCGGGCTGTCGACACTCGAACCGGGCAGCCCGTGGCCCTCAAGCGTCTGCGCCCCGAGCTGACGCGCGGGGCCGAGGCCCGACGCTTTCTTCGCGAGGCGAGGGCGGTCCGCCGGCTGGTCCACCCCAACATCGTGAGCGTGTTCGAGGACGGGGAGCACGACGGGTGTTTCTATATTGCGATGGAGCTCATCGAGGGGCCCGCCTTGCGTTTCCGCCTCGGGGCCCCCATGCCTGTCCAGCAGCTCTCGGCGCTCGCGGTCGGGGCGGCTTCGGCGCTCGCGGTGGCCCATGAGCTCGACGTCGTCCATCGCGATATCAAGCCGGCCAACCTTCTCCTCAGAGATGAACTCAGATCTCCCGGAGTCGTCGCGGTATGTGACTTTGGCCTGGCCAAGCTCCTCGACGAAGCCGGCTCGGCGGATCCCACCACGCAAGAGGGCGCGGTGTTGGGGACCCCGGCCTATATGGCTCCCGAGCAAGCAGCAGGACATCGACTCGACGCTCGGACCGACATCTACGGCCTCGGCACGGTGCTCTTCGAAGCGGCGGCGGGGCGACGGCCTTTCAATGGAGGGACCCCTCTGGCTCTGATGATGCAGCACGCCACGGATCCCGTGCCCGAGCTCTCCCCGCTGGCCCCGGATCTCCCCGAGCCGGTGTGTCGTGCGATCGAAGCTTGCCTGGCCAAATCCCCCACCGACCGACCCCAGTCGACACGAGCTCTGGTCGAGGTCTTCTCCCCGTATTTGCCGCCATCGGCGCAAGTCGTCGGGGACGACGATGACACGGTGCAGGACCCCGATCTCTCGCGCATGCTCTCCGCCCACTTCGATGCCGTGCCCAGCCGCCCTCGCCCCTCCAGCTTTGGCGTTCTCTTGGCTCTCTTCGTCGGGGGCCTCCTCGCGGTGGTCGGAGCCGTGGCGCTCAGGTTGAGCTCGGAGCCGAGAGCGGTCGCGACTCCAATCAGGGTCGCGGCGTCGGTGCCGCCGGCTGAGGCGGCGGCGCCGGATGCAGGCGTGGCTGCCGTGCGGGCAGGACCCGAGCCCGCTTCGGCGCTAGCGCCGAGCACCATCCGGAAGGTGGCCTCAGGCGCGCGTGGTCCGACGGAAGGCTCGGGTGCAGAGCAGGCCAAGAAGAGGTCTGGTCGGCGGCGCCGACGGCCTCGAACCCCGCCCTCGCCGGCGCCCGCCGTCGCCGCGCCGGCGCCGGTCCCGCCAGACCCTACTCCCTCCGCTCCCAACCCTGAGGCGGCCCAGGCCGCCGCGCTTCCGGATCCCGCACCGCCCTCGGCGGCCGACCTTCCGACGTCTGCTCGCTCGGCTCCGTCGGCCATGGTTACGGCAGTGGCGCCGACGCAGCAGGCAGACCGCGAAAGGTCCGGCCCGAGTCCGTCTCGACCTAACTATCGCTTCATCAAGATCGAAGTCTTAGGGGGCTCGAGCCGAGGCCGCATTGAATCTCTGCTGCGACGGGTTGAGTCGGACCTGGTCGGGTGTCTTCGGGAGTTGGGTCGACCTGTCGATGTTCGCTTCGACATCGGATTCATGGGCAGAGGGCGGGCGGTCGAAGTCCAAGGCGCCTCCGGTGAACCCGTCACCTGCCTCGAAACCCAAATACGAGCTATTCGCTTCCCGCGCCCTGATACCGGAGCTACGGGGGTACGCCTGGCGCTCGCTCGCCAGGAGAGAGCCTGAGATGGAATTAAAACAGCTGGAATACTTCCTGGCCGTGTGTGAGCACGGAAGCATCTCCGCGGCGGCCCGCGCTCTCGACGCGCGTCAGCCGACGCTCAGCGTCTCGCTGAGAAACCTCGAAGAGAGCCTCAACGCAACACTCTTTCATCGCGATGCTCGAGGTATTCGTCTCACGCCCTCCGGGGAGCGCCTGGCCGCGGGCGCTCGAGAGGTCTTCACTTTGCTCGAGCGTCCGCGCGATGAGGTGGTGGGTGTGGAGCGAGAGGACGTGGGGAGCTTCACGGTCGCCTACGCGGACGCGATCGGGGCCTATTTTCTGCCCGAGTTCATGGGGCGTTTCCTCGAGCGCGCCCCGAACATCGAGATCTCGCTGAGGAGCGGCCCCAAGAGCGCCGACGTTCGCCAGCTGGTTATCGATCGCGAGGTGGATTTCGGGGTGGGGGTGAATCTCGAGCCTCATCCCGACCTGGTGATGGTCCCATTGTATAGGGACGGTATCGAGGTCTACGTCTCGTCGGCGGAGCGAGAGCCGAAGAACTTCGTGGAGGCTTGTTTGCGTATCAAGCGTGGGCCGCTGATTCTCTGTCGTCGATCGAGCTCCGTCGACGACCTCCTGGCTCGCTTCGGGGCCGACGAGGTTCTCCCCGACCGCGTCCTTGACTGCGGGGACCTTCAGCTGGTGCGGAGCTTGGCCGGTGAGGGCCTGGGAGCGGCGCTCCTTCCCCGGAGGGTGGCCCGATACGGCAACGCCGACGAGCTCCGGGTGCTGTTTCCCAGGCTCCCGGGGATGCCGGAACTCATTCATCTGATCTATCGGGCCGACCGACATCGAACCCGAGCCGCCATGCGTTTGAAGGATGACTTGCTCGAGTACGGGCGAAGCCTCCAGGCTTCAGACCCGGGGGATCAGTCGATCGTCCCCCCGTAGCGTCGATGGATTCGAGGGTTCAGATCCACGGTC
>JBCBRU010000049.1:0-24680 GCA_039819565.1 Myxococcota bacterium
GCTCTGTTGCCGACCAAGGGACTCACCCTCCCTCTCGTCAGCTACGGGCGCACGTCCATGATTGTCGCCGCCATCGCTGCGGGGATTCTTTTCCGAGCTAGCGCCGAGGAGCGTGCTCACGCCGAGTTTCGACCGAGGCCCAAACTCCGTCGGAGACCGAAACGATGACTTTGAAAGCAATCATCGCCGGCGGGGGCACGGGCGGGCATCTCTTTCCGGGTGTGGCTTTGGCCGAAGAGATCACCACCCGCCAGGCCGGGAATGAAGTGCTCTTCGTGGGAACCGAGCGGGGTCTCGAAGCTAGAGTGATCCCAGAGCTCGGCTACCCCTTGGAGCTCATCGAGGTCCGGGGGCTGAAGGGGAAGGGGGTCTCGGCTCGGCTTCAAGGCCTCGCACGTATCCCCGTGGCTTTGGTGCAGAGCTTCCGGATCCTCTCTGAGTTTCAGCCCGATGTAGCCATCGGGGTGGGGGGATATGCCTCTGGCCCGCTCATCCTCGCCGCTTGGATGCGCGGCATCCCGACGGCAGTGCTCGAGCAAAACACGGTGCCGGGCGTGACCAATCGTATCCTGGGGCGCTTTGTTCGTGCCGTTTTCGTAATGTTCGAGGCGAGCAGAGCCTTTTTCCCAGCGGACAAGGTTCAGGTCTACGGCAATCCCATCCGTCGGCAGCTCCTCGATAACTTCCTCCAGCCGTCCAGTCCTCGGGAGGAGCGCTTCCGAATCCTGATTCTCGGCGGCTCGCAAGGCGCGCACTCGCTGAATTTGTACATGCTGGAGGCTCTCGAGAGCCTGGACCGGTCGCGCTACCGTATCGTCCATCAGACCGGTAGAAAGGACGAGGCGGAGGTCCGAGACCGGTACCTGGAGCTGGGATTCGACGCCGAGGTTCGTGCTTTTATTGAAGATATGAGCGGTGCCTACCGCCAGACCGACCTGGTCGTCTGTCGGGCCGGAGCTACCACTCTCGCCGAGGTTATGGTCGCCCAGCGGGCGGCGGTGCTCGTGCCGTTTCCCCACGCCACGGACAACCATCAAGAGCTGAACGGTCAAGCCATGGTCGACGCCGGGGCGGCTCTGATGTTTCCGGAGCGCGACCTCGACGGGGCTCGCCTGGCGGCTGCCATCAATGAGCTCGCGAGCGACCCGGACCGGCTCTCCGCCATGGAGGCAGCTTCGGCGAGCGTGGGGCGGCCCGAAGCAGCCCGGGAGATCATCGACTTCTGCGTGGGCCTGGTCGGGGAGACGCCGTGAGCTCTCCGCCCCTCGCCGGCATGGCCAGATCCGTCCGGCGGATTCACATGGTGGGGGTAGGAGGAGCCGGGATGTCAGGGATCGCCGAGGTGCTGGTCAATCAAGGTTTTGAAGTTCGAGGGAGCGACCTCCGCAGCTCGGAGACCACGGAGCGGCTCCGCAGACTCGGGGTGGCGATTCAGATCGGCCATGACGCGGACGTTGTCGAGGGGGCCCAGGTCGTCGTGATCTCGACCGCGGTTCCGTCGGTGAATCCGGAGGTGAGACGGGCCCGAGAGCTCGGTGTACCCGTCATCCGTAGGGCGGAGATGCTGGCGGAGCTCATGCGGAACCGCTTGGGGGTGGCGATTGCTGGGTCTCATGGAAAGACCACGACCACCTCCATGGTGGCGTCCATCCTGGGTGATGCAGGCCTGGATCCCACCGTTGTCGTGGGGGGAAAGCTCAACGCGATAGGTTCCGGAGCTCGACTGGGACGAGGCTCCGTCATGGTGGCCGAAGCCGACGAGTCGGATGGGAGCTTTCTTCACCTTTCCCCGACGGTTGCGGCCGTCACCAACGTAGATGCCGAGCACCTCGACCACTATGCGGACGAAGGCGAGGTTCGTGCCGCTTTTCGGGCTTTCCTCGAGCGGCTTCCCTTCTATGGGCTCGCGGTGTTGTGCATCGATCACCCCGGGGTTCGGGCCCTACTCCCCGGTCTCGAGCGTCGCGTCGTGACCTACGGATTCAGTCCGCAGGCGGACCTTCGAGCGACGGCGTTAGAGATGTCCGGCGGACGGGCTGAGTTCGAGGTCTGGTCTCGCGGAGTCTCTCGGGGCCGTTTCCGGCTCGAGATGGTTGGGGCTCACAACGTGAGCAATGCTCTAGCCGCCTTGGCGATAGCGGATGAGCTCGGCGTCGACGCGAACGCGGCGCAGCGTGGCCTTGCCACATTCGCGGGCGTCGACCGGAGGTTCAGCGTGCGCGGCGAAGCCCGCGACGTACTCGTGGTCGATGACTACGGGCACCATCCCGCCGAGATCGAGGCCACCCTGAAGGGCGCCCGGACTGCGTTCCCGACCCGGCGCCTCGTGGTTGCCTTTCAGCCCCACCGCTACTCGAGGACGGCTCAGCTGCTCTTCGAGTTTGGGCAGGCTTTTCATCAGGCTGAGGCGGTATTCGTCCTTCCTGTCTATCCCGCGGGTGAATCTCCCATCACGGGAGCCGACGCCGGAGCCCTCATGGAGTCGATGCGCACTCAGGGGCACCGAGACGTTCAGGGCCTCGAGAGCCTCGACGGGGCCGCCGCGGTTCTCGCATCCGCGCTTCGGCCCGGGGACCTCTTCATCGCGTTTGGCGCCGGAGATGTTGCGCGCCTGGGCCGTGAGGTTCTCGGTGCCTTGGAGACGTCAATTTGATGGACGGATCGGAAATACGGTCCTGAATCAAGGACGAAGGGCAGCCTGCACAAGGCAGGTTGTTTTGCAGAAAAGAGAGTGGAAGTACGATCCGTCATGAGCTAGTTTCACACCAACACGGCGAAAAATGAGGCTCGAAAAAGTCAAGATTGTCGCCGGGACCGGATTCGATTCGAGCAAGGAGGCAGAATAAGTGTTTAATTTCAAGCATTTGAGTGCTCCTTTGACGGAATCAAAGGCTCGTCCAGCGACCTCCAGTAGCGAGGAGGGGGTCTGGCTAGCCTCTCTTGGGTTCACCGAGCGTCGGGGTACCGAAGACGATCCGCCTCCTGTGCGGGCAGCCTTTTCGTACTTCCTGGCTCATGAGGGATCGGAGCTCTGCGGATCCAGAGGGCATTTATGAGGCGTCGGTTTTGGGGTGCATTGGTGGTGGCCGGCGGCGCTTTGACCGCGGGCGGGGCGAGCTGGGCCTGGCAGCAGGTGCTCCTGAGTCCGGAGTTCGGGTTGGCGGAGGTCGAGGTCCTAGGTTGCGATCGGCTAACCGCTGCGCAAGTTCGGGCGCGGGTGCCGGTAGAGCAGGGCGTCAATCTCTTCACCATCGAACTGGCCGAAGTGGAGGCGGCTGTAGAGGAACTGCCCTGGGTGATTGAAGCTCGGGCAGAGCGTCGACCTCCGGAGACCTTGAGAGTCAAGGTCGTCGAGTACACACCTCGAGCCCTCGTAGCCTTGGGGGAAATGTATTGGGTGAGTCCGAACGGCCGAATCTTCGCTCCCTACCGGGTGGGTGAGGCTATCGACGTCCCGATTGTTCTCGGTCTCGAGCGAGAAGGGTACGAGCGCGGGGACCTCAGGACGACCCGTCGCCTCCGGGTCGCCCTCGAGTTTCTCGACGCGTGGGGAGAGGCGCTGCCTCGGCCGCGGAGTGTAGAGGTCGGCGCCGGCGATGTTCTTCGCTACGAGGGGCCGGACGGCGTGGCCGTTGTGCTCGGGCCTCCGCCCTTCCAGGCGGCCCTCGTCGGTGCGAGACAGGCTGAACGAAACCTCACGCTCGGTGAGGGAGACGTGATCTTTGTCGGCCGCGATCGTCGACAAGGACGGGTGGTGGTACGAGCGGCCCCACCCTCGGACGGAGGGTTGTGATGAAGAGTCACGACGTCATCGTCGGCCTCGACGTAGGTACGACCAAGGTGACGTGTATCGTCGGCGAACGCACTCCTGAGGGGGTCGACGTCGTAGGGATTGGGACGGCTCGCTCGACGGGGCTTCGCAAAGGCGTAGTCATCAACATCGAAGAGACGACCCGATCGATCGGAGATGCGGTCCGCGAGGCGGAACGCATGTCGGGCGTCAACATACGGACGGTGTTCACCGGTATCTCCGGGGGGCACATTCGCGGGTTCAACTCTCACGGCATCGTGGCTGTAAGTGATGATGAGATCACACACGACGATGTGGCTCGAGTGATCGATGCCGCGAAGGCGGTAGCCATCCCCCTGGATAGGGAAGTGATTCATATTCTACCGCAAGAGTACGTCATCGACGACCAGGACGGGATTCGGGAGCCGACGGGGATGCATGGGGTTCGGCTAGAAGCGAGGGTACACATCGTGACCTCCGCCGCGAGTTCGGCCCGCAATGTCATTCGCTGCGCGAACCACGCCGGCCTCGAGGTCGAAGCCATCGTCCTTCAGCAGCTGGCGAGCGCCGAGGCTACGCTGACGCAGGACGAGAAGGATCTCGGAGTATGCTTGGTGGACATCGGTGGCGGCACCGCCGATATCGCGGTTTTCTCAGATGGGGCGATTGTTCATACGTCGGTTCTGCCGCTGGGTGGGAATCACGTGACCAACGACATCGCCCTCGGGATGCGGACGCCTCAGCAGGAGGCAGAGCGTCTGAAAAGGGACCATGGCTCGGCGTTGGTGGCCGAGGTAGATCCCAAGGATCTCATCCAGGTTCCCTCCGTCGGAGGGCGTGAGCCTCGCCCGCTTTCTCGTCAGATTCTCTGCGAGATCATCGAGGCGCGCGTCGAAGAGATCTTTCGGCTTGTGAAAGCTGAAATTCGGCAGAGCGGGTATGAGGAGCTGATCGCCAGCGGGGTGGTTCTCACTGGCGGCACCTCCCGACTCGCAGCCATTGAGGACGTCGCCGAAGACGTCCTCGCCCTTCCTATCCGATGCGGAGCCCCGAGTGGGGTCAAGGGCATGGTGGATAGGGTCGATACCCCAGAGTTCGCGACCGCGGTCGGACTCATCCGTTACGGGGCAAGTCATTCTGAGCGTCGGTCTCTGAGGGCCCACGACTCCGGAATCTTCACGCGTGCGACTGACCGAGTTCGCCACTGGCTCGGTGGGTTCTTTTGAAAGGACTGGACATGTTCAACTTCGAAGACGACGAAATGATGACGTCCGAGGCCATGATTAAGGTCGTGGGCGTGGGCGGCGGCGGAGGCAACGCACTCACCACGATGATCGGAGCCGGTCTCGAAGGCGTCGAGTTCATCGCCGCAAACACCGACCTTCAGGCTCTGCAGCGAAACCCGGCGCTCACCAAGATGCAGCTCGGGGCGTGCCTGACCAAGGGGTTGGGAGCGGGCGCGAACCCCGAAGTGGGCCGAAACGCCGCCCTCGAGGATCACGAGCGCATCACCGACCTTCTCGGCAAGCCGGAGATGGTCTTCATTACCGCGGGGATGGGCGGCGGTACGGGGACCGGAGCTGCCCCCGTGATCGCTGAGGTGGCGCAGGAGACCGGGGCGCTGACGGTCGCGGTCGTGACTAAGCCTTTCGCTTTCGAAGGCCGTCGTCGACAGCGACAGGCCGAAGAGGGCATCAAGGAGCTGCACGAGGTAGTCGATACTCTGATCACCATCCCCAACAACAAGCTCTTGTCGATCGCCGGCGATGACATGTCCATGCAGGATGCCTTTCGTAAGGCCGACGAAGTCTTGTTGAACGCGGTTCGCGGTATCTCGGATCTGATCAACGTCCCTGGTCTGATCAACGTCGACTTCGCCGACGTGAAGACCATCATGTCGAGTCAAGGTTTGGCGTTGATGGGGACGGGCTCCGGCCGCGGGGAGAACCGCGCGGTGGACGCGGCGATGTCGGCGATCAACAGCCCGCTGCTCGACGACGTACGCATCGATGGCGCGATGGGGATTCTGATCAACATCACCGGGGGTCCGGATATCAGGATCAATGAGGTGAATGCCGCGGCCGAAGCGATCGGATCCGCAGCTCATGAGGACGCGAACATCATCTTCGGCTCGGTCATCGACGATACTATTGGCGAAGAGGTGCGCATCACCGTCATCGCGACCGGGTTCGACGAGGTCGGAAAGAGCGCCCGGGGGGCGGCACGTCCCACCCCCCGAAGGCAGGAGACTCCGTCGCCCGCCTCGTTCGTACAATTGGATCTTCCGCCCTCATTTCGCGAATCCGCGACCACGGACCTCAACGGAGCTGAGTCGGCAGCCGTCCCCGCGGCCCGGGCAGGTCGCGCCGAGAGCGACAATCGTGTGATCCTGGACATACCGACCTACCTGCGTCGGCACAGTGACTGACACTTTCGCTACAGACGCTGAGTTGTCCTCGCCGAAGAGGCGAGGTTGAATGGGTCTGCCGATGATGAAGGTAGACGGCAGCTTGGACCACATTCCGGCCAAGCGGGCGCATGTGGTGGCGCTGTTCGAGTCCATCAACCAGCCTCTCGTCAATATCCCGGGGTATGGGGCTGCCCCGACGGCCGCCTTCGTTCTCAGTACCCGGAACGATCACGGCGCGCTGACCGTTTTCATCTACCTGTACCAACCGCAGACGCAGGCGGTGTTGATCTACGTCAGCGAGCCTCGATCCCTCACGGCGGAGCAGCTCCCGGCGGAGCAGACCGAGGCCATCACGTTCGTCGAGTCGATGGGCTTCATGGTGGACGACGTACAGTTTGGGCTCCTGAGCCCGGCCGATCAGGATGCCGTGATGGAGCGGATACCGATGTTCCGACCCCTCAACGCTCACGTCGTTCCCGGCCGGCCTCCGGCCGAGGCTCGCTTCGGTGCTCTCGGTGGGGTCGTCACCGGACGACCCGAAGCGGTGCCGCAAGATCGACCTCGAACCTCACCGAACGAGGGGCCGTTGACCGGGCCGGGGCTGCCTTCTGGACTTCCGCCCGTGCCGGCGGGGCCACGGACCGGGACACAACCTGGTCTCGAGCCGGGGCGTCCCGGGCCTACGCCGTCGGATGTGGTCCGCGGGGTGGCCCCTCGGAGCGAGTATGACCTGGAGCCCTCTCGAGATCCCTCTCCGCGGCCCATCACCCACGCTTCCTTTGGCCGAGGGCTTCCCGTGCCGGCCAGCGACCCGCGCACGCCCCCGCTGCCGGTGGCTCCCGAAGAGCCCGGAACTCCGGCGCCCGGCGGCGCGGAGACCTTAGCGCGCATCGGACGCCTGCTGGGGACCTTCGGGTTCTTGATGGCGCTCACTGGAGGCCCCATCTTGGGGTGCGCGGCCAGCACCAAGGAGCGGAGCCGAGCTCAGGAGGCCACTCTAGACCTCGGGAATCAGGAGCTCGCCCGCTCGCAGTGGGCCGAGGCTCTCAAGCATTTTCGCACGGTGCTCGAGTCTCAGGACGATGACGCGGACGCTCATCGTGGAGCTGGCCTCGCGTATTGGCGTCTCGAGCGCCTGGACGCTGCCGAGAAGCATCTCCGCGAGGCGGTGCGGCTTCGGGAGGAGTGGTCGGAGCCCAAGAACGAGCTCGCGGTGATTCTCGTGGAGCGTCGAGCCTGCGATGAGGCTCAAACCCTGCTCGCAGCCGTCCTGGACGATGTCTTCTATCCCACCCGACACTTCGCCGAGCACAATCTCGCCCGCGCGGAGGCGTGTTCGGGGAACGTCGAAGCGGCCGTGGAGCGTTTGACGAGTCTGACCTCTAAGCGCCCCAAGTTCTGCCTGGCATACCTCACCGCGAGCGAAGTGGCATCGCGCGCTCAACTCCACGAAGAGACCGTGGAGGCCTGCGAGAGCTTCCGCGAAAATTGCGAGCGGGACGCCGAGATCGGCACCAAGATTCCGGACGCCCTCAAGGCTACCTGTGACCTTCGCAAAGGTCGGGCGTATATGGCGCTCGGCGACGTCGAGTCCGCGAGAACTGCGTTCGAGCGCTGCCGGTCGGCGGAGAAAACACGGGCGGCTTGTCATGACGCGTTGGAGTTGTTGCCCCCTTGACGGATCCTAGTCTCTGTCGAGATGAGTAAAGGCGGCGCGGCGAGCAACTCACCGAGGAGCCGGATCAAAGTCATGAGTAACGCGACCTCACCCCTGGCTCGAGAACTTCATTCTGCCCTCTCGGGGTCCGACGTGACGGTCGACGTCCTCGCGGAGCGAACCAAAGTGCCGCGGATGACCATCTTGCACTTTCTCGACGAGCCCGTTTCCGCCGTGCTTCCTGAGCGCGTGTATCTTCGGGGTCATCTTGGCGTCCTAGCTGAGGAGCTCGGAGCCGACCGCGGTCGTCTCGAGGCCGCTTTCGATGCTGCCCACCCTGCTGACGTCTCCGAAAAAACCCCTGTGCCCCAACGGGCCCGCTTCAGGGCCCAGTCCTTCGCCGTCACCGCTACCCTCGGCGGGGTGGCGCTGCTGTCGGTGGTCGCTGCCTTTGTGTCCGCGCTGAGCTGAGCGTTTCCCCTTCATGTCCGACGGGCCGTCGAGCTCGACCGCGCTCGGGGTCGTAACGGGGGGCACGGACTACGGCGAGTCCGATCGTGTGGTCCATCTACTAACGCGTTTCGGACGTCTCTCCTGTTTTGCGCCGTCGGCTCGAAAGTCTCGGCGCCGATTTGGCGCCGGCCTGGAGCCCTTCACTACGATTCGCGTAGAGCTGGCCCGGCGGCGCCGCGCCTCAGGTCTCCCCGGTCTCACCCAGGTGGAGGTGCTCAGATCGCGATGGGGTCTCAGCCAGGACCTCGAGCGTCTCGCACTCGCAGCCTACGGCTGTGAGCTCAGCGATAGGGTGGCCGTCGAGGGGGTGGAGACCCATCTCCCTGACCGACTCGAACTCCTCCTCGAGCACCTCCTCGAAGCGCCCGCGACGCGAGCCGCCCGTCGAGCTTTCGAGCTACGGGTCCTGGAGGAATTGGGGCTGCGGCCCGAGATGGGGGCGTGCCCGTCGTGCGGCCGGCCCGGCGCCTATCTCGACCTCACTCGAGGGGGGACCTTCTGTGTGGAGCACCGAGGGATGGGCCGGGAGATCGGGCCGAGGACGGCGGAGTGGATTCAGGACGTGCTCTCCGACGATGCCCTCTTTCCGGCCGGTCGCCTGTCCGCGGAGGATGCGGAGCGGGCCAGTCGCGCAATTTCGAGGAGCCTCGATGCCGCGGTGGCGGAGGTGGTAGGCGGAAAGCTTGCTTCTCGCAAGCTGCTGGACGCTTCCGGACTGTGAGGCCGGGAGGGAAGGGCGAGAACGGTGGTGACCTGGTTGGTTCGCCGGTGATAGCCCCGCCGCCATGGCCGACCGGATTCCGCCTGCGGAGTCATTCCAAGAGCTCGTCCTGCGTTTGATGTCCTTCTGGGCTGAGCGGGGATGTCTGCTGATGCAGCCCTTCGACGCCGAAAAGGGTGCGGGGACCTACAACCCGAGTACCTTCCTCAGGGCCATCGGGCCGGAGCCGTGGCGCGCGGCATATGTGGAGCCTTCCCGCCGTCCTACCGATGGGCGCTACGGTGAGAATCCCAACCGTCTGTATCGCCATCACCAGTTTCAGGTCGTGCTCAAGCCGTCTCCACCCAACCTCCAGGAGCTGTATCTGGACTCCCTCCGTGCGATCGGTATCCACCCCCAGGAGCACGATATCCGCTTTGTCGAGGACAACTGGGAGTCGCCCACTCTCGGTGCCTGGGGTTTGGGCTGGGAAGTTTGGGTGGATGGCATGGAGGCCACCCAGTTCACGTACTTTCAGCAGTGCGGAGGTCTCGAGTGCCGACCTGTAACAGGAGAGCTGACCTACGGCCTCGAGCGGCTGGCCATGTACCTCCAGAACAAGGACGACGTCTACGACCTCACCTACGCACCTGGAGTCGCCTACCGTCAGGTCTTTCATCAGGACGAGGTCGAATACAGCAAGCTCTCCTTCGAAGCTTTGGATGTTCCGCTCTACTTGGAGCTCTACGAGCGCATGGAGAAAGAGACGGAGCGGCTGGTGGAGCAGCGCTTGGTGGTGCCTGCCTACGACCATTTGCTCCACGCTGCCCACGCTTTCAACGCTCTGGACGCCAAGGGCGCGATCTCCGTAACCGAGCGCCAGGGCTACATTCTTCGAATCCGGGACCTCGCAAAGATGACCGCGGAGCGCTACCTCGAGAGCCGTGAGCAGCTTGGCTTTCCCCTCGGTAAGGCAGACGAGCCGACCGTGGAGGCACGGCTGCCGGCGCCGTCTTCGGAGGGCTCTCCCGAGGGAACGCTGTTTGTTGAGCTCGGCACCGAGGAGCTGCCGGCGGGCGAGGTCGAGGTGACCGCCCAGGCGCTGTCGAGGGAGATCTTGCGACGGCTGGACGAGCATCGTCTGACCTACGGGCCTCCAGCCGTGTTCTGCACCCCGCGGCGGCTCGCGGTCAGGATTCCGAAGGTCCCCGGTCGTCAGGAGGACCGCACGCTCGAGGTGGCGGGTCCTCCGGTGAAGGCCGCCTTTCGGGACGGGAAACCCACCAAAGCGGCTGCAGGTTTCGCGAAGGGGCAAGGGGTGCCGGTGGAGGACCTGGTGCGTCGCGAGACGCCGAAAGGTGAGTACCTTTACGCGGTCGTGGATCAGCCCGGGCAGGATGTCATGGCCCTCCTCCCGGAGATCATCCAGCAGTCGCTCGCGGCGCTCACGTTCAAGCGGAGCATGCGCTGGGGCGCGGGGGCCGCCAGCTTCGCTCGACCTGTCGTCTGGCTTGCGGCCGGCCACGCGGGCCGGGTGGTGCCGGTGCGCTTCGGTGGGGTGGAGTCGGGAGGGCTGAGCCGCGGGCATCGTTTCCTCGCCCCGGAGACCTTTCCGGTTCTGGACGACCCGGAGGCGTACGAGCGTCGCTTGCTCGAGCGCAAGGTGGTGGTCGACGTCCGCGAACGGCGGCGGCTGATCCTCGAGGGCGCGCAGACGAGGGCTCGGGAAGCGGGTGGGGTGATCTTCGAAGACGATGCCCTGATCGATGAGATCACCCAGCTCGTGGAATGGCCGGTTCCGCTTCTAGGGACCTTTGAGGAGCGCTTCTTGGAGGTACCCAAAGAAGTTCTCATTTCCGAGATGATCGAACATCAGCGGTATATCCCAGTGGTCGACGCGGACGGGAATCTTCGTCCCTGCTACGTCGTGGTCGCGAACACGGAGGTCGAGGATCCGACCTTGAGTCTCGGAGGCTATCGGCGGGTCCTTGCCGCCCGATTCAGCGATGGAGCCTTCTTCTTCAGGGAGGATCAGAAGACGCCTCTCTTCGACCGCGTGGAAGCCCTCGGCCGAGTGCGTTTTCATCGGGCGCTGGGATCCATTCGAGACAAGGTCGACCGTTTCGCGAGTTTGGCCGTCGAGCTTGGGCTCCAGCTGGGGAAACAGGTCGAGGGGGGCCCGGTGGTGGCCCCTCCGCAGACCGCGAAGCTCTTCGCTCGCGCGGCCGCTGCGGGAACCAAGAAGAAGCCGAAGTTCACGGACGCTCTCCTGAGGTCCGCGTATTTGGCCAAGGCCGACCTCACGACCGCGATGGTTTTCGAGTTTCCCGAGCTCCAGGGCATCATGGGTCGGGAGTACGCGCACCTTGGGGGGGAGACGGCAGCGGTCGCGGACGCTATCGCGGATCACTACCGGCCGCGGGGGGCAGAGGACGATCTTCCAGCCGGAGAGCTCGGCGCGCTCCTCGGTCTCGCCGACCGCTTCGACACCCTGATGGGCATCTTCGCGACCGGAAAGGGCCCTTCGGGGGCGGCCGATCCTTTTGGGCTCCGGCGCGCAGCGCTCGCTGTCTACCGCGTCCTCGTAGCCCGGGATTGGCACCTCTCCCTGGATGCGGCCCTAGAGGCGGCCTTTCGCAAACTGGGCGACCTCCCGACGAAGGAGCGCGAGGCGGTACTCGACGAGTCGAAAGCCTTCTTTCGAGCCCGGGTGAAGGCCGCTCTGACGGCCGAGGACATCCCCACGGACGTAGCAGAATCGGCGCTCGCGGCCGGCTTCGACGACCTCGTCGAGGCACGGGCCAGGGCTCACGCGCTCGCCGAGCTCCGCGCCACCGAGGACTTCGAGCCGCTGGCCGTGACCTTCAAGCGCGTCACGAACCTTCTGCGAGGGGCCAAACCCGGAGACATCGTGGCCGCCGCGCCGGTCGAGGAGGTGGAGTCTCGGCTGCATTCGGCTAACCAGGAAGTGTCCGCCGAGGTGGCGTCCGCCCGCGCCGAGGGGGACTACCGACGCGCGTTCGCAGCCATTGCTCAGCTGAGGCCGACCGTCGACGCCTTCTTCGATGGCGTCATGGTGATGACCGAGGACCCAGAGGAGCGTGGCCGCAGGCTCGCCTTGTTGGCCCAAGCTCAGGCCGTGTTCGCTCCCCTGGCCGACTTCACGAAGCTCTCCTGAGCGCTCGAGGGGACGGGACCGACCCGTTCCGCGAGCTCTCCCAAAGCCCCTCGGGCGCGGTCGGTCAGGCCGGAGCGCAGCCTGAGGCATTCGATGAGCGGGTTTTCGGTCGGACGTCGGCGGGGCAGGCGGCGCGTCCTCCGCAGGGCAAAAGCCACCTCGAGGACGAGATCCATGAGCCGTTCTTCGAGGAGCGCCGCAAGCTGGGCGCGGGCAGGGTCATCGGCAGAGGGGGCCTCCGGATCCAAGCGCGCGGCGTGGGCTTGAAGCGCGGTGAGCTGAGCCGAGGTCAGAGTGTCGAATCGTGCATCGGAATAGGGCATGAGCGCGGGAGCTCCGAGGAGACAGACCGCGGGCATGAGGAACCGCGGACCCTCGGGTCTGAGCTCGGTGATGGCTCGGACGAAGGGCGGGCAGGCTTGGGCGAGGGTCTCCCAGCTGGACGGGCGGGCGCGTTCGACGCGGCGAAAGTAGAGAAGGTCCAGGGTCCTGACGTGATCAGGAAGGGACCTGAGTTCGCTCTGAATCTCCGCGATCGATGAGGGGGCGAAAAAGGAGGCAGCGCCGGTCATAGCGGCCGGTCTAGCCAAGTGTGTGCCAGCCCGGACAACGCCCTCTCCGAGCATCAATCGAGGTGGGCTGTCCGGATTCCGGTGCGTCCTCCGAAAAGCGAGCATCAATCGAGGTGGGCTGTTCGGATTCCGGAGCGTCCTCCGAAAAGCGCACCTGAGCTTCGATCGTTTTTGAAGGGGACGGTGCGCTTGCTGGGTGGCCGGCTGCTTGCTACTGAACAGGCGAGCATGACGCGAAGAACCGGCGGCGCTGATCTCCCCCTGCACGGAGGGCGTGTCCCCGAGTGGCTGGCCCAGCGCATGGCCGCGCTGGGGCGGGTCATCGTCGAGGCTCTCGTGCTTGAGTACGGCCGCGACGAAGTTCTTCGACGGCTCGGGCATCCTTTTTGGTTTCAGAGCTTCGGCGCCGTCATGGGGATGGATTGGCACTCGAGCGGCATCACCACGAGTGTGCTCGCAGCCCTTAAGCGAGGCCTCGCACCGGTCTCAGACGAACTTGGAATCCACGTGTGCGGGGGCCGGGGACGCGCGAGCCGCCGGACCCCGTCCGAGCTGAGGGAGCACTCCGAACGACTGGGTCTCGACGGTGAGGCTCTGATACGAGCCAGCCGCCTCGTGGCTAAGGTGGACAACTGCGCGGTGCAGGATGGCTTTCAGCTCTACCTCCATGGCTTCATTCTGACGGACCAGGGGCGCTGGGTTGTGATCCAGCAGGGGATGGCCCCCCAGGTCGGCCAAGCCCGTCGGTACCACTGGGTTTCGGAGGCCGTGGAAAGCTTCGTCGAGTCGCCACATGCCGCGATCGAGGGCGAGCCTCTCGGTGAGATCGTCAACCTCGCCGACATCCGAGCGGCGCGAGCCCGCAGCCAAGCCATCGAGTTGGCTTCAAACGGACCCGAAGCCCTCGTGGGTGCGGTGCGGGAGGCTCGGAGAGCTTCCGGGGCGGGGCCTGGCCCCATGCTCCAGATGCCGCTTCACCACGACGTCCGTCCGGAGAACGTGGTCGAGCGAAGACTCCATGGCGCGCTCGCCAGCGTGCGTGAGGCCGGGGTTGAGACCTTCGAAAGCCTGCTGCTGACGCCGGGCCTCGGGCCCCGAACACTTCAAACCCTGGCCTTCGTAGCGGAGGTCATTCACGGTGCTCCTAGTCGTTTTAGCGATCCTGCGCGTTTCTCCCTCGCCCTGGGAGGAAAGGACGGTCATCCCTTCCCGGTTCCGGTGAAGGTGTATGACGACACGCTACGAGTTCTGCGAAAGGCCATCGCAAATGCCCGCTTGGGCCGCGAGGAGGGCACCGCTGCGCTTCGGCGGATTGATGCGCGGGCCCGCGCCCTCGAGATGACGGAAAACGGCCCCGGCGTTCAAAAGTTTGTGGAGCGGGAGCGGCAGAGCTCGTGGCGGTATGGAGGTCGCACCGTGTCTGGGCCCGCTGTGCCTCCGCGCTCGGGCCGTCGCCAGCTTGAGCTGTTTTCGTCGCCCAGGTCGGGTGGCCGCCGAAAAGGTCCATTCGTGTAGCACGGCCCGTCTGGGGCTTTGAGCCGCCCCCGAGGGGTGGATCTCGGGCCGTGGTCATCGGATCCGGAAAGGCGTCGCTTCCGTGGGTACGCGAAGGGGAGCGAACCGAACCCGGTCCGGCCAGCGTGGCCAGGGGCGCCCAAACCGCCGCTGGGCGGCTCTCGCGAGCTCACGGCAGCGGGTAGAGAGCGAACAGGAGCTGCCCATCCGGTCCGGATGTCGCCCGGGTGAGAACGTAGCGTAGGCCCGCGAGCTCTCCGAACAAGGTGATCTCGACGTGAGGGACGGGCAGGCCATCGGGTGTGCGTACGAAGGCCCGGACGGGCTCGGGGCTACCCAGGATCGTGGGTTCGAGCCGGACATCGCTTTGCTGTTCCGGCACCTCGATGGTCACCGCACGGCGCGCAAAGAGGGAGGTGGTGGTTCGAGGAGAGACCACCATCACATATCTTCCAGGGTCGGCCGTGAGCTCGAAAACGCCGTCCTCATCGGCCAGCGCGTCGAACTCTCGCAGGGTTCCGTCAGACGCAGACAGAATCACCTCAGCGAACGGAATGGGCAGGCGATCGCCGTCGAGGATCCGCCCGCGAACCCGGGGCCGGCGCCCTGTGACCAGCTGGACGTTTTGAGACACACCGTTGCCGATCGCGTCGAGGGTCAGGGTGGTGTCGACGATGCGCGCAAAAGGCGAATCAGACGGCGGGGTCATCAGGACCTCATAGCTCCCGCGGAGCATCGGGATGTCCGTCGTACCCGCTACGATGAGGCGTCCGTCGGCGTCAGTGCGGCCACTCACCGTATAGACGCGTCCCTCGATGTCGGTCGTGACGCTCGCCGTGAGCGTGACCCGAGCGTCGGCCACGGGCCGAACATCTCTCGTCTCGACGCCCAGGACTTCGATCTGAACGGTGCCTCTCAATGCGTCCGACGGGATATCGAGGTCGATGCTCTTTTCCCGGTTCTCTCCGTCCGGCACCCGGATGATCTGCTCATACTCCCAACTGGGCTGAAGCCGGTCGGGAAGGCTCGCTCTGACCCGGAACGCCGTGTCGCTGCTCTCCGGAAGGAGCAGCTCGTACTCACCATCGTCATCCGAGGTGTCGGTCGTGGACATCAGCCCGCTTTGAAGGCCGGTGGCCGTGACCTCCACACCGATGATCACATCGCTCGTGGAAACCCGCGAGCGCACGGGACCTCGCAGCCGACGGAAGTCATCAGGCAGGAACAGCTCCTTGAGTCGCAAGTCTCGACCTGGGGTGACGACGAAGTCGGTGACATCGACGGATGGGATGTCCGGGTCGAGCGGGGCGATTCGAATGGCGTAGTTACCCGGTGGGAGGGGAACTCGAGCCGCTCGGGAGCTTCGGGCTCGATGGGTCAGCGCTAGGGGGCGCTCGGCGATAGGGTTGGAGGGCTGAAAAGCCAAGTCAGCATCCACCGCCGCGCCGTTCGCATCGAGGACCCACGTGTCATAGAGGACGGGTTCCGTCAGCGTGAGTAGGGCCGCCTCATCTGTCGAAAAGACCACGCCCGTTCTTTGTGTTTCGACGAATGGGCTTTCTGAGGAGGGACGAATCTCCGCATCGAGGCTCCACCGCTCGGAACGGGTGGGCGCACAAGGGTCGACGCTACAGCGGGGAAAAAGGACGCACTCGGGGCAGGCATCCGTTTCCGCGAGCTCCTCTGCCGCACATCCGCCGAGAACCAGAGCGAGGACGACGGAGCCCGGAGACGACCACATCAAGGACATATGCCCACCTCACCGAAGGTGAAGGTCCATCGGGCTTCTACGGTGGCTCCGGCCCCTTCCGCCACTGCGCCAAAGTCGACCGGCTCGCCTGGGTTCGTCCGGTCCTCGGAGGCGCTAAAACGTTCGGCGTCGGTCACGAAAAAGCTCAGCACCACCGTCTCCCCTTCGACCAGGCCGGCCACGCCATCCGCGTCGAGGTCCTCCACCACGAGCACTCGAAAAGTGCTGTTGAGCTCGGCTCCCGGGTTGCTGAAGTTGAGGGTCCGTTCGCGAAGGACGCGGGCATTCGGAAGATTGTTGTTCACCACCCAGCGCTCTCGGAGGGACGGCGAGTCCTCGTCGCGGATCCTCTCCACTACGGCTTCGAAGATGCTGCAGTCAGAGCCTAGCTGCAGCCGCACGAAGCCCTGAGCGGGCCGAAGTAGCCCGAAGTCGATGTGGGGCGGAAAGTCGGGAGCGGGAGGCCGTGGCCCTTCGGGAGGAAGGAGGCAGGCAGTGGAGTTGAACAGGGAGAGAACCATGACCGCGACGTAGCCCCCTCGTGAAAGCCATTTCCGTACCAACATCTCACGACAAGGTGTGCCCCTTATGATTTCAGAGGTTTGCGAAAACCCTAGCTTGCGGTCGCGCGAACTCTCTCGGGCGTTTTCGTCAGGGTTGAGGGCCACTGCGAGCCACCTTGACGCTGGGGACCTCATCATTGCCAGGGGCGTCGGGGCGCTTACAGGCGCGTGCGATCGTCGTCCGCGCCGAGGCCCAGCTCTCCGTCCTCGTCGGGGAGAGGATCGCTCAACTTCTCGAGGTGGCGAAAGACCGTTCGGGGGTCGACGCCAAGCTCCTTGGCGGTTCGCGTCCGGTTACCTCCGTTTCGTTCCAGAATCCGCTGAATGTAGCGCCGTTGAAACCGCTCCTTGGCTTCGGCGAGGGAGAGAACGTCCTCGAGATCCTCTGATCTAATGTCCAGGTCGTCGGCGGTGATCATCGAGCTCTCCGACAGGACCACCGCCTTCTTCACCCGGTTCTCGAGTTCGCGTACGTTGCCCGGCCAGCGGTACTTCCGCATTGCGATGAGGCAAGCCTTCGAAAAGCCTCGGAAACGGCGGTTCGAGACCTGGGCCTCACGGCTCAGGAAGTACCGAGCGAGGAGCTCGAGGTCCTCCCCGCGCTCCCGCAGCGGCGGCAAGTGAACGCTGACGACGTCGAGTCGGTAGTAGAGGTCCTCGCGGAAGCGGCCGACTCGGACCTCGTCCTCGAGATGGCGGTGAGTCGCTGCGACCACACGGATATCGACGGCGTGATCCTCGGTGGACCCGACCGGAGTCACCACGCGCTCCTGAAGGGCACGCAGCAGCTTCACCTGCAGGATCAGAGGCATCTCTCCGATCTCGTCGAGAAACAGGGTCCCGCCGTGGGCCGCTTGAAACCGGCCCTGCTTGTCCGCGATGGCTCCCGTAAAGGCCCCCCGGACGTGACCGAAGAGCTCGGATTCGAGGAGGGCCTCGGGGATAGCGCCGCAGTTGATGACGACGAAAGGGCCACTCGAGCGTCGAGAGGCGGAATGTACCTCCCGGGCGACGAGCTCCTTTCCGGTTCCGGTCTCTCCGGTAATGAGCACCGAGATGTCGGTGGTCGCCACCTTTCGGACTCGCCGGTAAACGTCCTTCATGGAGTCGCAAGCTCCTACGATCGCGCCCTCCCGAAGCACGTCGAGCTCCTTTTCGAGGGCTTGCTTGGCCCGTGCGAGCTCCTCAAAACGGCGTCGCTGACCGAGAAGGAGGCTGGCCTGCGCCGCGAACACGGTAGCAACGTCCAAGGCGGTTTCGTCGAAGACATGGGTGACGCTGTCATTTCCGACGTAGAGCAGCCCCTTGACCTCCCCTTGGTCGAGGAGAGGCACGCAGAGGACGCTGTGGAGCTCCAGCCGTACGACAGACTGAGAAGCGCTCCACTCCGCGTCGGAGGATGCGTCATCCACGACCAGCGCCGTCTTGGTTTGCCGTACGCGAGACAAAATGGAATCTGAGAGACGCTCGTCGACGGTGCCGGCGAGGGACTCTGTGGACAAGTTTCGGGCGCAGCGCACGACCGGCCGTTCGTCCTCGATGAGAAGGAGAAAGCCCTTCTCGGCCCCCGTGAGCTCGATGACGCCGTCCAGCAGGAGCTCCACGAGTCGCTGGGTAGGAGCGTCGTCCATGAGCCGCATGGAGAAGTCATGAAGACGGCGATAGGCAGAGACGACCTCGCGCGTGAGGCCGGCAGGATCTCCGGCCGTGGGCTTGGCCGTCGGCTCCGGCCGCGGCACGTCCTCGTCCTGGGCGAAGAAGGTGAAGGTGAGATCCGCGATACGTATGACGTCACGGTCGGACAAGCTCACTTGCTTGGCCCGACGCCCGTTGACGGTCATGTCGCGGAGCATTCCCGTGATCGTGAAACCCTCGGGCGTCTTCCGAATCTGGGCGTGGGTCGGCTCGAGTCCCGAGTCTAGGACCTGGACATCCGTGTCCGGGCTGCATCCCACGGTCGTAAGGGCGCGAAATAGCCGCACCGGCCGGGGCTGAGCGCCGCTGGGCTCGAGCCAGAGGGTCGCCATGCCCCCTCATACCAACACCTTTCGTCCTCTGTTGAGGTTTTGGACCCCCGTGCCGGGATTAGAAGCTCACCCCCACGTGGATCCATCCCGCCGGCTCGGGCCGGGGTAGCGCCGCTCGAGCAAGCTCCGGCGCGCTCTCGTAGGCCGCTCGTTCGGCCTCCGCGGCCCGTCGTCGGCGCTCGACGAGAAATCCTCCCTGAACGACGCTCGCCCCGTAGGCCGCCACGAAACCTCCGAGGCCGACATACTGAACGGCGACCCAGTCGTTGAACTGAGCTTGGGCGGCCGGGTCCGAATTCTCCCCGCCCACCTGTGAGGCCATGACGAAGCCTACGACGTGCAGCGCGAGGCCCACGACCTGAAGTCCGCCCAGAGCCAGGGCCGACGCAGGCTCGTCCAAAGCCGCCTGCGAGATCCCGAAAGGCAGCCACATGAGAGCTGGGTGGGGCACCTCGACGGTCCGGGTTTCGACCCTCGCGGGGGGAGGCGGAGGTGATTCCTCAAGACGTGGGGCGAGTTGCTGTCGAACCTCCTCGAAGGTCGCGATGACCCGAGGGGGAACGACGAAGGGGTCGAGTTGGTGCCCAGGGTCCAGAAGGAGCAGCTGGGCAAACTCCTCCCGCGCTCCGCGCTCGTTGCCCTCGACGTGGAGGCTCACTCCTAGAAGCTGTCGAGCGGAGCGCATGCGCTCAGGGTCCAGGATTCGCGGAGGATGAACCCAGCTATCGAGGACCTCGATAACCTGGTCGAAGTCACGATACTCGAAGGCGGCCCGAGCGATCGCCAGCGCTTCGACCTCGGTGTTGGGGGCCGAGCGGGCTTGGGTGCTGGTGCCGGTCTGCGCCGAAGCGTGTGGGACGCCTCCGGCGGAGGTTGCCGCCAAGAGCGATACGCACACGGAGAACGCTCGGATAGGCATCCCCACGGGGCCGGGAGCATGCCGGGGGTGCGAGGAGGGCACAAGATTCAGTCGGAAACCCACCCGGGCGTGTCGCGTGCTTCCGCCGCGCTCAGAGGGACTCGGAAGTCGAGGAGCTGCCCCGGGACCGCTCTCTTGCCGCCGTTGTCACTCTTCTCCCAAACTTCACCCTCGCTTGAGACTTCGATGCGCCGGGGTGCGAAACGACCCACCCCGGGTTTCACGACCTCGACGGTATGCACCCCCGGTTCCAGGTGGAGCTCCCCGCGATAGCGGTTTCGAAGCTCCGGCACTCCGTTGAGATGAATGTCGGCAAAGCTCTGTCCGACGCGGATGCGTAGGACGGCGTCTCGAGCTGGAGATGCCCCGTGGGCTTGGGCACCGAGCCGGGGCGGCGCGACCTCCGGAGCTGGGACGGGGAGTCGGGCAGGGCGACCCGGACCCTTTTTCGGCTCGACGCGGAGTTTCGGGCTCGAGGCGCGCGTCTTGGTCTCGCCGCGTCGGATCGTGGCCCTCTTGCTCGGCGGTGCTTTCGCAACGACGACACCTTTCGGTGCCGGGGTTAGGGAGCTGGCTTCGTCCTCGAGGTCGGGCGGGTGGGTTGCGCCCTCCGAAGGAGGCGAGGCCGCCGTCGCTACCCCAAATGGAGCTTGGGGCGAGGCGTCGCGACCGCCGCCGGTCGCCGTGACCTGTCCCGAAACCGCCGCCACTGCGAGGCCCGCCGCGGACATCCCGACGGCCCAGAGAAGTGCTTTGCGCGCACGGCGAGGGGGTCCTGCTTCGGAACAGGAGGCGCTCTCGAGGAGCTCGAGCACCTCGGCGTTTTCCGGCGCCATCGCGGCCGCACGGTTGAGCAGGTCACAAGCGCGCGCGACCCGCTTCTCGCCCAGGGCCGATCGTCCCTCCTCGATGAGCCGCCCGAGCAGGGCCTCGCGCCGGCCTGCGCAGAAGCGTTCCGGATCATTGAGCAGCTCCGCGAGGAGCCCTGGCGTGGGCTCCCACGCGACGGTCTCGAGCTCCTCGGAGAGGTCAGCTTCGAGCTCCGACACATCCTGGTACCGATCGTCGGGGTTGCGCTCCAGGGCTCGAGTCAGGATCCGGGCGAGCCCATTGCCGACGGCCGGAGCGATGGCCTGCGGCGGCTCGTACTCACCCTCGAGTATCCGCCTAAACAGCGCCGACGGATTCGGGGCTTCGAAGGGCAGCCTTCCACAGGCGACCGAATAGAGGATCGTCCCCAGCGAAAAGAGGTCGCTGCGATGGTCGGAGGGAAGCCCGTCGATGATTTCGGGGGGCATATGGGCCGGCGACCCAAGCAGAGCTCCCGTCGTGGTCAAACGCGTGGCTCCGCCCATGATTTGAGCGATGCCGAAGTCCATAAGCTTGAGCTGACCGCTCCGCGTGACCATGACGTTTTCCGGCTTGAGGTCCCGATGCACAATGCCCCGCTCGTGAGCATGACGGAGGGCCTGCGCGAGGGTGAGGCCGATGACCGCGGTGGCCTCGGGCAGTCTGAGGACATCGTGATCGTCGAGCCAGGCCCGAAGCGTGACCCCGTCGATCAGCTCCGTGACCAGGTAGGCGTCCTCGGCCTCAGGCTCGGAGCTATCGTAGATCTCGACGATGCCGGGATGTCGGAGCCGGGCCACGGCTACGGCCTCCCTTCTCAGGCGCCGACGCGCATCCGGATCTTCAGCCAGAAAGTGGTGGAGCACCTTGAGGGCCACCGAACGGTCGAGCTGCCGGTCGTGAGCGCGATAGACGACGCTCATCCCGCCGCGACCCAGCTCGCCGACGACGTCATACCGTTCGAGCTGCGGAGCGTTCACGGGACCTCACGTGGACGATATCAGGCGCCGAACTCAATGCCGAGGGCGCGGCCGGTGGCGATGATCTCGCCCTCGGGTTCCACACGCTTGAGGCGACTGATGGCCTCCTCAAGGGTTACGGAGTCGATACGATCCCCCTTCAAGGCTACCATCTTACCCCAGCCCCCATCCTGAACGAGCCGGACCGCGGCGGAGCCAAAGCGGGTGGCGAGCAAGCGATCGTAGGCAGAGGGGGTGCCTCCGCGGAGCAGATGGCCGAGGACGGTGACCCGGGTATCGAGCTGGGTGCGCTCGGCAATCTCCTCGGCCACCCGGTGGCCGATGCCTCCGAGACGCGGCATACCGCCGGGCGTGGAGACTCCTAGGTAGGTCGCGTCGCCTCCGGCGGGAGCGGCGCCCTCGGCTACGACGACGATGGAGAAGAAGCGCCCGGCGGCCTGTCGACGCCTTACTTTGTCGCAGACACGTTGGATGTCGTACGGGATTTCGGGAACCAGGATGACGTCAGCGCCCCCCGCGATGCCGGCGTGGAGGGCGATCCAGCCGCAGTCCCGGCCCATCAGCTCGGCCACCATGACCCGATCGTGCGACTCCGCGGTGGAATGGAGGCGGTCGATCGCGTCGGTTGCAACCTGGACAGCGGTGTTGAAACCGAAGGTGACATCGGTGGCGTCAATGTCGTTGTCGATCGTCTTGGGCACGCCCACCACGTTGACACCCAGTTTGGACAATCGGTGGGCGATGCGCATCGTTCCATCGCCGCCGATACAGATAAGGCCCTGGAGCTCCAGGATGCGCATCGCTTCGACGAGCTCGGCGGACCGGTCCACCATGGTGGTGCTGCCGTCGCCGGCTTTCATCGGAAAGTCGAAGGGGTCGCCGCGGTTGGTGGTTCCGAGCACCGTGCCACCCTTGCTCAGGATGCCCCGAACCGAGTCGCGGACCAAGTTGACTGTCTCGTAGGGGGTAGAGAGCAGGCCGTTGAAGGAATCCTTGATGCCGACCATCTCCCAGCCGAGGTCGGTCACCCCGTGCTTCACCGCTGCCCGAATGACGGCGTTGAGGCCGGGACAGTCGCCCCCCCCGGTGAGGATGCCGATGCGTGTCTTGCCACTCATGGGAAACTCGGCGGGGAGCATAGCCGATTCGATTCCGGCGACTAGCCCGGGGCGAGCGATGGGCAGCCGGATTCGCCCCAGCTCGGTTCCAATCTGCGCGTTGACAGTCTGGACGGTCGAACCTACGTTGCCGCCGCTCAGGGGGGCCCGCCGGAAGCGAATGCCGAGCCCTCGGCCATGCCCCCGGGAGGAAACAGGAGAGATGGGAAAAAGCATCGTCAGCGCGTTCGAGTCCACCGTCGCCCAGCATGGGGCCGCCCCCGCCGCAAGATACCGGGACGCCTCCGAGGCGTGGGCCACCAAGACCTGGGCCGAGCTGGACGGGCTTCGCCGGGAGGTCGCGGCCGGGCTGGTCGAGCTCGGCCTCAGCGCTGGGGAGCGCGTCAACATTCTCTCCAACAGCCGATACGAGTGGATGGCGTCCGACCTGGGAGTGCTCACGGCTGGGGGGACCACCGTTCCGATCTATCAGTCGCTCCTCCCTGACGAGGCCTCGTACATCATTCAGGACTGCGGCGCCGTCTACATTTTCGCCGAGGATTCCACCCAGGTGGCCAAGCTCGTCGAGAAGAAGGCGGAAATCGGCAACGTCCGGAAGGTCATCGTGTTCGACGGGCCGACGGACGATGAATGGCTGATGAGCTTTGAAGCTCTCGTGGAGCTCGGACGCGCAAAGCTCGAGATGCACGCGGACGCCCTACGTCTGCGGTCGGACGCTCTGGACGAGTCTAGCGTTTTGACCTTGATCTACACCTCGGGGACCACTGGGCGTCCGAAGGGCGTCGTCCTGACCCACGGCAACATGTTCGGGGTCTGCGAGGCCTCCCTCAAGATCGATCTCATCCGACCGGACGACCTGCAGCTTCTCTTTCTCCCGATGGCCCATGTCTTTGCCAAGCTGCTCGAGTGCACGTGGTTCATGAGCGGTCACGAGATGGCCATCGACTCGGACATTCAGCGCATCACCCAGAACCTGGGAGAGGTCAAACCCACCCTCATGGCCTCCGTGCCGCGAATCTTCGAGAAGGTCTTCGCACGCGTGGTCGGCGCTGGGCTCGAGGCTCCCGGACTTCGTGGGCGTCTCTTTAAGTGGGCCATGGGCCTCAACGACCAGTATGCGCAGCTACGTCTCGAAGGTAAGCCGATACCCTTCGGGCTCGATCTTCAGCTGGGCTTGGCCAAGCGTCTGGTGTTCTCGAAGGTGAATGAACGTCTCCAGACCATCTTCGGAGGGCGCATCAAGTTCTTCATCTCCGGAGGTGCGCCGCTGCCGAAGAAAATGGCCTTCTTCTTCGAAAACGCGGGCGTCAAGATCCTCGAAGGCTACGGCCTCACCGAGACTTCGGCCGCAACCTGCGTCAACCGCCCCGACCATTACAAGATTGGCAGCGTCGGCATGCCCCTCCCCGGCACTGAGCTCAAGATCGCGGAGGACGGAGAGATCCTCATTCGAGGCTCGGGGGTGATGCGGGAATACTGGAACCGTCCCGATGCGACGCAGGAGGTTCTCCTCGAAGATGGATGGTTCGCCTCGGGAGACATCGGCGTGATCGACGGCGATGGGTTTCTGACCATTACCGATCGCAAGAAGGACATCATCGTCACGGCGGGCGGAAAGAACGTCGCCCCCCAGAACATCGAAAACGCCGTGAAGTCTGCCAACCCATTGATCAGTCAGGTCATGGTCCACGGCGACAAGCGGAAGTATCTCGTGGCCTTGATCACTCTCGAGCCCGAAGCAGCCGCCAAGCTGGGCGAGGAAAAGGGCGTGGGCAGCGACTACGCGGCCGTCTGCCGCTCAGACGCGGCGCGGGCGGCGGTCCAGACCACGCTCGACTCCGTCAACTCGAACCTCGCGAGATACGAAACCATCAAGAGCTTCCGTATTCTTGAGAAAGACTTCGAGGTGGGTGAGGAGCTCACGCCGACCCTCAAGGTCAAGCGCAAGCTCTGCAACCAGAAATTCGCAGACATCCTCGACGCTTTCTACGACGAGCAAGTGGCCTAACTCCGGACCTGTTCATGCGCATTATCCCCGTTCTCTACCCGAGCGACCTTGGTCGAAGTGCTCGGGGCCAGCCCGCTGACACCGGGCTTCGGGTCGCCCAAACCGAACGCCCTGCTCTTCGAGAAGATCCA
>JBCBRU010000050.1:0-24262 GCA_039819565.1 Myxococcota bacterium
CACCGCCTCGACGATCGAATCCTGCTCGATGAATCGGACGGCGGGATGCCGCAATATTTCCTGCACAACGGCGAGATCCATCTTCGCCGCAAAACCAGGCAGAGCCGCTTCATACACAAATAGCCGCTCAATGGGATACTGCTCCTCAAGCGTGGATAAGAGACTCCGGACCCTCCCTCGGTACTTGTCGTGGAGGGCGACAATCCACCGATCCTCGAGACTTCGCTCCATATAGAGGAGCTTGGCCACCGAAGCGTCTTCTCCGTCGAGGCGGACGAGGCCGGGCCGACCCGCGAGCTCGGGCCCCCGAAGTCTCGCCTGAGCCACGGGCTGAAAGCCCTCGCTCTGCAAACGACGTTCGACACGAGTCCTCCAAGGCTTCGGTTCGATGGGCCGGGACTCCATGTCGGACTCTAGAGGTGCCCCGCAACCCACGACCGCAACGGCCCACGCTGCCCCCACGACTCTCAACTTAAGCTGCATGTGTTCATCTCGCACTTCCCCACACTCACGTACGCCACGTGACATCAAAGACCCCTCCGACCAGAGGGGTCGTCGTTCAGTTCACGACAGCATCGTGATGAGCGACACGATTTCAATCCGCGTAGCGACCGTCGGTCAGGCCGCACTCTCCTGACGGGAGGCTGTCAGGAGCCTTCGTGCATGCTGGGCGGCGTGAAAGACAGCGTGCCCGTCAAGCTCTACCCGTTGATCATCACCGAAACCTTCGATGCGACCCGTGAGTTTTACGTCGACCGGCTCGGAAGCCAGATCACCTTCGACATGCCGAACTACCTCCAGATCCGCTTCGGCGAGCCCGAGGCTGCCCCGGAACTAGCGTTCATGAGAGCCGGAATTGAGAATGCGCCCCCCGGGGCCCCCTTCACAGGCGCGGGACTGGTGGTGTCCGTCCCCGTCGAGTCAGCAGATGCGTACGCGAAGACGCTTCAGAAGCGGAGGATCGAGATCCTCGGACCACCCGAAGATCGTCCCTGGCGTTGGCGAAGCTTCCACGTCCGGGATCCGGCCGGCGTGATCCTCGACTTTTTTCATCCTCTCACCGACGGATAGGGAGTGAGACGCGCGGACCGGCTGTTTCGGCTTGTCGAGCTCTTGCGGGGCCGCTCCGTCGTCACCGGAGCCGAGCTCGCTGAACGCCTCGAAGTCTCGGTCCGAACGGTGTACCGAGATCTCGCGGACCTCGCGGCCACGGGCGTCCCGGTCGAAGGCGAGCCTGGCGTGGGCTACCGGCTCGGCCGAGGCTTTGAACTCCCCCCCCTTATGTTCGACGAAGATGAGGTCCGCAGTCTCGTGCTGGGAGCCCGCATGGTCGAGGGCTGGGCGGATGCCGAGCTTCGTCAGGCGGCCCGAAGCATTCTGACCAAGGTGGAGGCTATGCTTCCGGAGTCCAAGCGCAGGATTCTTCACGACACGGCCCTGTTCGCTCCAGACATTCGGGCCCCCCGACGGCTGCGGGATCGACTCGGCATCGTGCGCTCTGCCGTGGAGTCTCGACGCAAGATCGCCTTCGAATACATCGACCGCCAAGGTCGAGAGAGCCGCCGCACGGTACGTCCGCTCGGTCTATTTTTTTGGGGGCAGACGTGGGCCTTAGGCGGATGGTGCGAGCTGAGAACGGACCACCGCTCCTTCCTCCTCGACCGCATGAACGAGCTCGAGCCGCTCCGGGAGACCTTCGAGCACGAGCAGGATGTGACGCTCGACCGATTCCTGGCGGCCGCTAAAGGGGGGCGCTGAAGCGCCGAACGCGTCCCGCTTCGCCGGTATTGACCTCAAAGAGCGCCTCGACCAACCGGCGAACCCGAGTCTCGATGTCGGTCAAAGCGGACTCCGGGGTAGCTCGATCGAGGTCGTGGACCTGCCAGTAGTCCACGCGTTCTGACCAATCCGGAAACTGGCCCTCCAGCATGGCTCGATGCTCGGATTCGTCGAGAGCGATCGTTCGCGTGGCCGACTTGAGGTCCTCCTCCGTCACGCGGATCGGAAACCGGTCACGGGGCCCCGGGTCGACGCCCATGCCCTCGAGGCGCGAGAGCGTATGCGGAGACATGAAGCCCACGTTGTAGGGATCCCGGGCTTGAAAAAGGCCCCTCGACTCCGCTTCCCAGTCGAGGCCTTGCTTCGGCCCTAAGTGGGCAAACAAACGCTCTGCGAACCGCGACCGATAGTAGTTGCCCGTGCAGAGGAACAGCACGCGTGGAGCTTTGCTCGGACCCACGCCCAGAAGCATGCCTCAATCGTGTGTCTCCTTTCGGGCGGGCAGGCGTCCTTTAGAGTTTCTCCTCCAAGGGCACCAGGGTTCCTCGACGGCGGTCTTTCACTACGCCAGGGAACTTCATCACACGGTTATGCATGCTGGCGTACACGCCTGCTTGCAGGAGCTGGACGGCCGTCAGGGCCTCGACGAGGTTCTGAAGCGCGTCCGTGGTGCGCAGCTCATAGGGCCGCATCGCGCCGGTGAGAACCACCGGAACCGGAGGCAATCCTCTGGCCAGGATCCGCTCACCGCTCATCTCCAGCCGATCCGTGCCGTGCACGATGACGACGCCGTCGTGGCGCTGGGCCGCGTGGTGCGCGGTGTCCGCAATCAAGTCGTGGTCGGCGTCCGTCATCTCGAGGCTGTCCTTGTTCATCAGATGGATGCGATCGAACTCGGCCCCACGCAGCTCGAGCCCCGCGAGCATGACGTCGAGAATGCTGACGTCGTTGGCGAGGACCCCGGTCAGCGCGTCGTAGGTCTTCTCGATCGTGCCCCCAGTGGAAACCAGCGCGACGGACTTCACGGCGCGGAGCATCCGCCAGGGCCCACCGGGGCGCCAGTCGCTGAACCGACGCCCGGGTCGCCCCTCCGCTTCGTCGCGTCGAAACACCGCACCAACACCTCGCGGGAGAAGGGAAGGCGCGATCGAACCATCTTGAATGGGTGGATTTGCGGGCGTAGCGTCCGCGCAGCTCATGACGTCCAAAGATCCCTTCGGCGCCGCCACCACCCTCGACACCGCACTCGGAGCGCTCACGGTCTATGAGCTCGGGGCGTTGAGTCGAGCCGGGGTGGGCCACATCGACAAGCTCCCCTACTCGATCAAGGTGCTCCTGGAGTCGGTCCTGCGGAACCTGGACGGCTTTGCGATCACCGAGGACCACGTAAAGAGCCTCGCGAGCTACGACGCGAAGAACGTCGGCGAGACCGAAATCCCGTTCAAACCGGGTCGAGTCGTTCTTCAGGACTTCACTGGGGTTCCCGCGGTGGTGGACCTCGCCGCCCTCCGCTCAGCGATGCACCGCCTCGGCGGTGACGTGAAGAAGGTCAACCCACTTGTCCAGTGCGACCTGGTTATCGATCACTCGGTCCAGGTAGACGCGTTCGCCTCGAAAGATGCCTTGCAGATCAACGCGAACAAGGAGTTCGAGCGAAACCGCGAGAGATACGAGTTCCTGAAGTGGGGTCAGTCCTCGTTTGACAACTTCCGCGCGGTCCCCCCCGCCACGGGCATCGTGCACCAGGTCAACCTCGAGTACTTGGCGGACGTTGTCCTTCGAAAATCGGAGGACGGGAAGCTCCTGGCCTACCCCGACTCGCTCGTCGGGACCGACAGCCACACCACGATGATCAACGGCCTCGGGGTCGTGGGTTGGGGTGTCGGCGGCATCGAAGCCGAGGCGGTGATGCTCGGGCAGCCGATCTATATGCTCATCCCGGAAGTCGTGGGATTTGAGCTCACGGGCGAGCTGACCGAGGGCGCGACCGCCACCGATCTCGTCCTCACCGTCACCCAGGTGCTCCGAAAGCGAGGAGTGGTGGGTAAGTTCGTCGAGTTCTACGGTCCGGGGCTCGCTCAGATGTCGCTCCCGGACCGGGCGACCATAGCCAACATGGCTCCCGAGTACGGAGCGACGATGGGCTTCTTCCCCGTCGATGAACAAACGATCGCCTACCTCAAAAAGACGGGACGGAGCGACGACCTTTGCGACGCGGTGGAGAAGTACACCCGGCTTCAGGGCCTTTGGCGCAACGACGACCTTCCCATCCAGTATACCGACAGTCTGAAGCTCGACCTTGCCGACGTACAGGCTTGCCTTTCCGGCCCCAAGCGCCCTCAGGACAAGATCCTGCTGTCGGACATGAAGGGGACTTGGCAGCTCGATCGAGTGAAGACCTACGGCCACGATGAGGTGCGCAGCGCCCCGGTCACCATCGAAGGCGCGACCCATGATCTCAAGGACGGCGACGTCGTCATCGCGGCCATCACCTCCTGCACCAACACGAGCAACCCTTCCGTTTTGATCGGAGCCGGTCTGGTGGCACGGAAGGCGCGTGAACTCGGTCTTGCGCGCAAACCTTGGGTGAAGACCTCCCTCGCCCCTGGGTCCCGGGTGGTGACCGACTATCTCGAAACCGCCGGTCTCATGGATGATTTCGAAGCTCTGGGCTTTCATACCGTGGGCTATGGCTGCACGACCTGCATTGGAAACTCTGGCCCCCTCCCGCAGCCCGTCATCGACGCCATCGATGCCGGAAAGCTCGCCGCCGCCGCCGTCCTATCCGGCAACCGGAACTTCGAGGGCCGGGTCAATCCGAAGGTCCAGCCCAGCTATCTCGCGTCTCCTCCGCTCGTCGTCGCGTACGCCCTCGCCGGTACGGTCGACATCGACCTTACGAAAGAGCCGCTCGGTCAAAGCAAGGACGGAAAAGATGTCTTCCTGAAGGATATCTGGCCTACCAACGCCGAGATCGAGGCTATGGTGAACGCTTCCGAGAAGGTCGAACAGTACAAGGAGCAGTACGGCAACATGGCCGGTCCTGAGCAGTGGCAGGCTGTCAAGGTCGAGGAGTCGGACGTCTACTCCTGGGATCCCAAGTCGACCTATGTGCAAGAGCCCCCCTTCTTCGTGGGCATGTCCAAAGAGGTTCGGGCGATCCAGCCCATCACGGGTGCCCGATGCTTGGTCAAAGTCGCCGACTCGGTGACCACGGATCACATTTCCCCGGCGGGTGCCATCGCGGAGGAAACGCCCGCGGGGCAGTATCTCATTGAGAACGGGGTCGCTCGCGCCATGTTCAATAGCTACGGATCACGCCGCGGCAACGATCGGGTGATGACACGGGGGACCTTCGCCAACATCAGGCTCAAGAATGAGCTGGCCCCCGGAACCGAAGGCGGCTTCACGACCTATTTCGGACCCGCCCTCGACAACCACCCCAAAGCCAAGCCGGGGCAGGTGGGCTATATCTACGACGCCGCGATGGCCTACAAGGAAGCAGGCATCCCTCTCGTAGTTCTTGCCGGCAAAGACTACGGCATGGGTTCGAGCCGTGACTGGGCCGCCAAGGGTACGTTCCTCCTGGGAGTAAAAGCGGTCATCGCCGAGAGCTTCGAGCGCATCCATCGCAGCAACCTCGTGGGCATGGGTGTGCTTCCGCTCATGTTTACCGGCGGCGCAAGTCGGACGTCGCTCGGCCTTACCGGGGACCACAGCTTCGACATCGCAATCGATGACACCGTCCAGGCTGGCCAAACCGTAAAGGTCACCGCCCTAGGTCCGGACGGTGCGAAGACAGAGTTTGATGCTTTGGTCCGTATCGATACCCCCGTAGAGGTGGAGTACTACCGAAACGGTGGCATCCTCCACACCGTCCTTCGACGTCTCGCCAACGAAGGCTGAACCCCGCCGCCGAGGAACTCCTCGGCTATCTCCAGTCCCGAGAACGGCAACGTCGTACCTGCGGAAAGACGGAGAGTGCGCTAAGCCGACCCCATGGACATCAACGGAGAAGCCGCCATTGTCACCGGCGGGGCCTCGGGCCTCGGGGAGGGCTCAGCCCGTCGTCTGGCTGCAGAAGGCGCAAAGGTCACGCTCTTCGACCTCAACGAAGAGCGCGGTCAGAGAGTGGCCTCGGAGATCGGCGGGGTATTTCACCGCGTCGACGTATCCGACGAGGCCAGCATCGACGCCGGCTTTGCGGCAGCGCGGGCCGCTCACGGTCAGGAGAGAGTTCTCGTCAACTGCGCCGGGATCGGTTGGGCCGAGAAGACCGCCGGTCGCTCGAAGTCGACGGGAGACATCAAGGCGCACGGTATCGGCGCTTTCTCCAAGGTCGTGGGTATCAACCTGGTCGGCTCCTTCGCGTGCGCTTCGAAGTCCGCGGCCGGGATGATGAGCCTCGAGCCCAAGGGAGAATCCGGGCGCGGCCTCATCATACACACCGCCTCGGTCGCAGCGCAGGACGGTCAGATCGGGCAGGTCGCCTACTCCGCCAGCAAGGGGGGCATCTACGGGATGACCCTGCCCATGGCGCGAGACCTGGCGAGAGAGGGCATCCGAGTAAACACGATTCTGCCGGGCTTTTTCGAGACCCCGATCTACGAGCAGATGCCGCCCGAAGTGAAGACCAGCTTGGCGGCCCACCTCCAGTTTCCCCCCCGCTTCGGGACCCCGGCCGAGTACGCCGATTTGGTAGCGTTCATGGTGGCCAGCGACTACATCAACGCCGAGTGCGTCCGGCTCGACGCGGGCGCCCGCATGCCCCCTCGCTAAGCTCGTGGCGTATCCGGCCAGAGGGTGTTAGCTCTCACCGGTGCGCCTTCTCGTCTTCTTGGCTCCTATCGCCGCAGGCAGTTTTGCCTGCGCATCGGGTGGGTCCGGCCCCCCCAAGCGGGCGCCGATCGCTACCCGCTTCGACGACGCTCCACGCTTCACGCCGAAGGGGCGGCTCGAAACCCTAGCGGAAGCCTCGACCTCGGATCTCCCCGAGTCCCTCGGACTCATGACCCCAACCTTTAGCCTCGAGGGACCGTACGGAGATCCGCTGCGACCGAAGCCCCATCCGGTGGGGTCCGAGTTCAGCCGAGCCATGGTCGAACACGCAGCCGGGGCGAAGGGGCTTGAGGCCCACGATGGCATGGCGTGCGTCGCCCGACAGCTCGGCCGATTCTGGCTTCTTCACCAGACGCTGCCGGCGGAGCCCCTACAGGCTTTCGTCACCGCCCGCTGCGGGGCTCAAGTCAGTCAACTTCGCTTCCGAAGCGTTTTTGGAGACAACCCGCGACGCATGCCCTTGGCTCGAGTCGAGGAGCAGTGGGCTAGCGATCTCGATAAACTGAAGGGCAGCTTTCAGGGCGAACTCGACATCGGAGCCTGGGCTGGGAAAAGAGAAGATAAGGTCATCTTCATGGTGGCGGCGGGGACCCGAGAGGCTCGAGTCAACGCCGTTCGGCGGGAGGATGATGCCCTCATCCTCGAGGGTCAGGTCTTCACGCCCAATGTCGAGGAGGCCTACGTCCTGGTGAATCAAGGCCCTTATGGTGTCGCCCGCTGCGAACCAACCGGCGGAGCGGCGCTGCCCGCTTTTCGTTTCCGGTGCCCGGTCCTCCCCTCGGACAGCCATACTTGGCTCGACTTTATGGTTCGACCGAGGAGGCAGATCCTCGGGCGAACGGTCCTCGCTCTTCTTCGACCGATCGGAGGCTCCCTCCCGGATGCGTGGGCGGATCCCCTCGATCTCCCCGAACAGGTCGTGACGAGCACCACGGAGCTGGGCTCGGCGGTGTTGACGGCCATCAACGGCACGCGGGCACAGGCAGGTCTGTCGGCGCTACACCTTGAGCCGGCAGAAACGCACACCGCCTCGCGCTTGAGCTCCCCATACTTCGATGCGCAGGAGGGCCGCCCGTCCCTCGCCGACGAGATCGCCCTCGGACTCATGGCGGGATGGGATGTCGACGGAAAGGTGCGCTCTGCCGGCTTCGCAGCTCTCGCCCTTTCGCAGACTCGAGATGCCTCGACGCTGGCTACGTCTTTGCTGGGCCGGCCCTTCGGACGATCCGTCGTCTTGGACCCCGAGGCTTCGCGAGTGGCGGTGGGCGCGACCCTCGGCCGTGCCGCGGCGGGAGCGGGGGTCGTGGTCACGACCTACACCACCTTCGGCACCGAGCCGCCCGCGCTACACGCGGAAGAGGTAAAGCGACAACTCAACGCGCTCCGAGCGCGTTCGAACCTGGCCCCAGCCGAAGACCTCCCGACTTTGAGACCCATCGCTCAGGCGGCTGCAGACGAGATCACGGCGCGGCGCGCCAACCCCGATGACGCCCTCAAGGAGGCCCTAGAGAACGCCTCCCGGTCCCTCCAGGCTCCGGTTCAAGGGTGGTGGCTTCAGGCCTCGAGCCTGGCGGATCTCCCTTTCGAGACGGCCATGACGGCGGCCCCTGAGACGAAGGTCGCCATCGGGGTAGGGATTCATGCTCCGCTCGAAGAGCCGTGGGCCCGTTGGATCGTCATTGTCATCGCGCCCATGGGCGGTGGTCGCACCGCGGGAGGGCAGGATGTTCGAGGCCGCCTCGCCGCTCACTGAAGGCCCCGCTTCTAAAAAACACACGCCACGTTTCAGAATGAGCCAGCGCGGTCGATGAGGGAGAGCGACCATGCAGAGCTCTGGCACCTATAGCGACCAACTCCTCGAGGGCATTGCCAACGCCATCGATCTCGAGATCTGGGATGTGGCCGAGAGCCTCGCCCGCACGCTTGCCGTTCACATCCGAAAGACGGGTGAATACCCTCAAGACCTGCCTAAGGAGCAGATGGAGAGACTCGTGGGGATGTACGAGCGGGCTCGCGTCCATGGGCCAAACTGAGGGCTTTCGTCCTGGATCTGTCTACGGACGACCGAAGGGTTGAGGGCGTCCGAGCGGGGCTCTACCTTCCTTCGGGATGGAGGCCGAGGCACCGGATCTCGAAGAGGTCCGGCAACTCCTGCAGCGCGTCTTCGGCTTCGAGGACTTTCGACCGGGACAGCGCGCTGTCGTCGAGCGTGTCCTTGCGGGGAGGCCCACCCTCGCCGTCATGCCGACCGGAGCGGGAAAGAGCCTCTGCTACCAACTCCCAGCGATCGCGTTGCCGGGCGTCGCCATCGTCGTCTCCCCCCTCATCGCCCTCATGCAAGACCAGGTACAGAGCTTGGTCCGTCGAGGGATCCGGGCCGCGGCGTGGACCAGTGCCACCGCCTCGGACGAGCGACGTGCCCTCCTCGATGACCTCGAGTCCGGCGCTCTCGACCTCCTTTACGTGGCGCCCGAGCGTTTCCGCAGCGCGCGGGCGCTTGAGCAGATTCAGCAGGCTCGCCCGAGCCTCTTCGTCGTCGACGAGGTCCACTGTGTTTCTCAGTGGGGCCACGACTTTCGACCCGACTACGCCCGGCTCGGTGAGATCCTAGCGCGGCTCCGGGAGTCAGGTCCGGTGCGCTTCGTCGGCCTGACCGCGACGGCGACCCCAGAGGTGCGGGCCGACGTCGCAGATAGCCTGGGCGTCGCCCACGAGCTCGAGACCGTGGTGACGGGCTTCGACCGACCCAATCTCGAGCTTTCCGTGGTGGATGTCAGCGGCAAGGGCAGTCGGGATCGGAAGGCCGCCGCCGTTGAGAACGCGCTCCGAGAGTGGATGGGCCCAACCGGATCCGCCCTTGTCTATGCCCCGACCCGCAAGCGCGCCGAAGAGACCGCGGAGAGGCTGGCCGAGGCAGGATTCCAAGCGGAAGCCTATCACGCAGGCCTGGATCGGGATCGCCGTCGCGACGTCCAACGACGCTTCGAGAGCGCTTCGAGCCGGGTCGTCGTGGCCACCAACGCCTTTGGGATGGGCATCGACAAGCCGGACGTGCGGGTAGTGGTGCATCTCTCGGTCCCGGATTCGCCCGAGGCTTACTACCAGGAGGTAGGTCGTGGGGGGCGGGACGGGAAGCCCGCTGGGGGTGTCCTCATCTGGGACCCGGCGGATCTTCGCTTCGCTCAGCGAAGACTCGAGGCCGCCTGCCCCTCGCCGGAGCTCGTCTTGGATATCCACGCCGACCTTGCGGAAAACCTCCGCGGAGCGATGGACTTCGATGCCCTGTCCTCAGCCCTCGAAGGCCCTTTCGGACCGGCGGCTCGCGCGGCTCTGGTGGCTTTGGAGCGGGCCGGTGATCTGCTTTCGACGCCCGAGGGGTATGTGCTCGCCCCCGGTCCGGCAAGGGTCTCAGCCGAGACCGTTGAGGCGAGAGCGCGACATGAGCGCAATCGTCTCTCGACCGCGATCGGGTACGTCACCCGAGCGACATGCCGCCGGCGATACTTGGTCGAGTATTTCCAGGCCGATGGTGCCCTGGCGGAGGGATGCGGGACCTGCGACCGCTGCCTAGCTCCGGCCGCCGAGCTCGCAGATGAAGACCTTCGCACCGCGTCCCTAAAGGCGCTCTCCTGCGTAGCTCGGATGCACGGGCGATTCGGCAAGACTCGGGTGGCCGAGGTACTCCTCGGCAAGACCACCAAGGCCGTGACCGAAGCGGGGTTGGATCGACTCTCGACCTTTGGACTCCTTTCGACCTGGCCGAAGGCGGATCTGATGGCCCTCCTCGACAGCTTCCTCCGCGCCGACCTCGTCCGCACCACGCTCGACGTGTACCCGAAGCTGTCGTTGACGGAGTCAGGGGCCGAGATCCTTCGAGGCGCACCGCTGCGGCTCGACTTTCAGGCCCCGAAGCCCTCCTCCGCCTCTAAGAAGACGTCGAAGGCGCCCGTGCAGCTCAGCGACGCCAGCCGGGCGCTCTTCGAGCGACTCCGCGCGTGGAGGAGCGAGCGGGCTCGCGCCGATGGCGTGCCGGCCTACGTCGTCGCCTCGGATCGCGTCCTCGGCGCGGTCGCCGAAGAGCGACCCGGCACCCCCGAAGCGCTCCTCGCCATAAGTGGCGTCGGCCCGACAAAGGTCGAACGCTACGGCAGCGAGCTGCTTGGCCTGATCGCCGACGGGAAGTAGGCGGCACCGCGCCTGATCATAGTTTTTTGGTCACCCCCGTCACCGATTCGGGGGAGAGATCCTCGAGGTAAAATCAGTCACTTTGGAGAAGCGTTGGGCTGCCCAACGCGACCGTGACGGCCCTCATGGACTCCAAAGTTGCCCGCGCACTTCTCGTGGGCCCTAGGTCCGGCGCCCTTTCCCGCTTCGAACGGGTTCTCGCGGAGCACGGGCTTAGGGTGACCTGGGGAGATCTGACCGATGCTGCCTATCAGGAGGCTGACGCGTTCGAGATCGTGTTCGCTGACGTGTCCTCGAACACCGTGGCTCTCGAAGAGTGGTTCGCCGGGCTAGAGCGATTTTCCCGAGGGGCGCCCGTGGTGGGGGTCGTTCCTCAGGGGCGAGTAGACTGGGCCTTTGCCGCGATGCGGTCTGGGGCCTCGGATGGCGTCGTGGCCGACGCCCCCGAAGGCGAGATTCTCGGATGCCTGCGGCGCAACCTCGATGACGTCCTCTGGACCAACGTCCAGCTCCGAGATCCGGGCCTCGATACTTTTCTGGTGGGTGTCTCGGAAGCCATGAGCACAGCCCGCAGCGCGCTGTCCCGTGCTGCCCGGCGGGGCGCCCCAGCGATCTTGATCACGGGTCCCCTCGGCGTGGGCAAGACGCGCGCGGCCCGGTTCGTCCACGCCCACTTTCCGAGAACCGACTTTGTGCATATCAGCTGCGCCGGATCCGATGAGACGACGCTACGTGAGGTCCTCTTTGGTAGCGCGGGCCTGACGCGTCCAGAGCGCCTCGACGGCGCTTGGGTCCGCGCTCGGGGCGGCTTTCTCTGCCTCGAGGACGTGGGTCGCTTGCCGCTCTCACTGCAGCAAGATCTCGCCGCCGCCTTTGAGCACGAGGAAGCCGAGGGTCGCCCTCGAGCCCTGCAGACCCGGGTGATGGCCACCGCGGTGAACGCCAACCCGGCCCTGGCTCCGCGGCTCTTCCACCGCTTCACTGCCGCTCATGTTCACCTCCCAGGTTTGTCTTCTCGACGCGTAGACATCCGCCCCACGGCCGAGCACATCCTGGCGGACCTCGGGCGGAGGCTGCATCGCCCGCAACTTACACTGACGCGAGATGCATGGTCTCACCTGGAGGAAGCGGGATGGGTGGGCAACGTGCGCCAGCTTCAAAGCACCCTAGAGAGGGCGCTGCTCTCCACCTCGGGTTCCGAGATCGACGTTGATCATCTGGACACCGAGATCACGAGCGACGTGCCGGCCGGAGGCGTCGTGCTTCCTCCCGAGGGCCTCGACCTGGCCGAGCTCGAGCGGGACCTGCTGCTTCAAGCGCTCCGTCGGTCGGGGGGAAACCGCACCCGAGCGGGAGCCCTTCTTGGTATCAACCGGGATCAGGTTCGCTACCGCATCGACAAGTTCAGCATCGACCTCGAGTGAAGGGCGCTTTGTAAGGAGGCGCTTTAGCTCCCCCCGTTCAATCGCCCTAGCTCGGCGTCTATCCCTTCGAAGTCGTGGAAGATCCGCGCCCTATCGAGCCCCACGGTGGCGGCGTGACGAAGCGGCACTGCCACCCAGACCTCAGCGTCCGCCGCGAGCTGCTCGACCAGCACCGGGAGCTCCCGAACCTCCTCGGGGCTCATGTCTCGAGCCACCCCGAGGACGACCACGGCGGCGTGGCTCATACGCACCGCCATGCAGAGCTCTTCGAAGGGAAGGTCCGGCCCTAGATATAAGGGGTCCAAGCCTCGAGCTGCCGCGAGGAGTGCGGTCACCAGAATCCCGAACTCATGTCGATGTCCGGGGGGAGTGCTTAGGATGACTTGCTTGGCCGAAGCACCGGGCGGGGAAAAGCGGAGCAGTGAGCTGACCACGCTACGGAGCTGAGCCGAGACCATCTGCTCCTGAGCTACGCCCAGCTCCCCGTTCGACCATCTCTGGCCGAACTCCGTCACCAACGGCACGACCACCCCAAAGATGAGCTCTCTGCGGTCGAGGAAGGTCGCGGCCCGCATCAGGATCTCATAGGCCCGCCGGGAGTCGAAGCGGGCCACGGCTTCGATGTAGTCGGTCCGAAGCTCCTGGAGCCCCCGATCGATAGTGCCGCTTGCCGCCCCCGGTGGCGTGCGAGGCGGCGCCCGGTCCTCACCGGGCCGCGACGGGAGAGGCGTAGAGGCGACCGGCATCCGCGCGACCTCCTCGGTATCTCCCATCAGCCGCTCAAGCTCGTCGACGCCCAAACGAGCAATACTGCTGATGGCATGCCCGCGAGAAGTCGCCTCGCGCAGGAGCACCAGCCGGCGGACATCTTCGGCCGAGAAACGACGCGTGTTGCCGGCGCTTCGGCGGGGCTCGATAGCGCGGTACCTGCGCTCCCAAGCCCGAATGGTGTCCGCGCTCAGGCCCGTGAGCCGCGTCACCAGACGCATAGGATAGAGCCCTCCGGCCGGTTTCCCTTCCTCCATCCGCAACCTCGAACCCGTTCGCCGCCTCAACCCGAGGAACCGAAGACGATCTCGGCGACCTGGGCCGAAGCCTCGTGCATCGGGAGATGTCCGGCCGCTTCGGCCCGAAACACCCTCGCCTCAGGAAAGGGCTCTTGTACCAGCCGCCTCACCGAGGATTTCACAGCAGCAAATGTGCGTGCTCCGTACACGATGTCGACCTCTCCCGGGAAGACCCCGAACGCTCGAAGCGGCACACGAGCCGCATCGCACATCGCCTGCAGCATCCGATGGTTTTGAGTGTGTTCGACCTCTTGGAAGCCCTCGGTGAGGCTGGTCTCGTCGGTTCGTCGATCCGCGAGCGCACCATCCGTGAGCCGCCGTCCGATCGGATTGGCGAAGGTCAGCAGGTACAGAGGTCTTCCGAGCACCGGCCAAGTGAAGAGACGGAAATACCAAGGCACGAAAGCGAAGGGATCGATCAGGACCAAGCGAGCGACGAGGTCCGGGCGTTGGGCCGCCAGCAAAAGACCGAAGCCAATGCCCCCACACGCGGCCACGAGCGTCACCTTGCGCACCCCTAGGCCCTCGAGCGCTGAGACCACACGGGCCGTCACGGCCTCGGCAGACCAACTCGAGGGGCGGACGCTCGCTCCCGCCCCAGGGAGATCCATGGCCCAGAACGTCGCGTTCTCCGGACGCGCGAAGAGAAGAGGATCGAAGCTCCGGTGAGAACCACTCCAGCCGTGAAGCCCGACAAAGTGTCGGGGCCCCCTTCCATGGCGTCTCACGTGAGTCCCGAGGAGGTAGTGGCTCTCAGAGTCCGCGCCCGCGATGCCCCGGGAGGGCCCTCGCGACGGCTCGAGTTCGCTCACGCGCGAGCTCCTTCCAGGCCGGCCTCCAACTCGCGCGGAGCTCCGGCAAGAGGATTGGCCCCAGGAAGGCCGGCGAGAGGCGTGTGAAGAGTGGCCACGTGTTCGGGCATGGGCTTCCACCAAGTTGGACTCAGAGCGAGTGAAAGCAGGGCCTGTGCCGCCCGACCGAGTTTCTCGGTGGTCGACACCACCGTTCTCCCCGCGAAGGCGTCGCCCCCACGCATGGCCAGCTTGTGGCCAATGGCTCGATACACTCGACTCGCCACAGCGATAGCCACCCGCGGCCGCCGCGGAATGAACGCAAAGCCGAGCTCCCCGCTGGCGTAATAGGCATCCGCGAGGCGGACGACGTCCCGAACGACGGTCCCTGCGCGAAAGCGAAACTCGTCGTTGACCGGCTCACCCGCGAGCATGGCCTCCACGTCCAGCCCGGCCCCGACCAGGCGGCGCTCAGGCAGGTAGAGCCGCCCCCGGGACGCATCCTCGGCCACGTCGCGGCAGATGTTGGTGATCTGCATCGCCACCCCAAGATCGACCGCGAAAGGATACGCCGCCCTCTCTCGCACGCCGATGATGGGACACATCAGCAGCCCGACCGTCCCAGCCACACGATAGCCGTAGCGGATGAGCGCCGCGTCATCGGGCAGGCGCACCTCCCCAAGGTCCGAGCGCACCCCTTCGAGGAGCTCCTCGGCGTGGCGCAGATCGATACCTCGTCGCTCGGACACCTCGAGGAAGGCTCCGACCACCGGACCCGCTCCGCTTCCACCTCGAAGCTCATCCGCCAGGGCGTGAACCGCGGCCTCCCCCGCCGAGGCGTCCGGGGCGTCGTCGGCTGCGTCGTCGACGGTGCGACAGAAGGTGTAGACGATCGCGGCATCAAGGCGGTCCTTCGGAGGAAGGAACTTCGCCGCGAAGGAGAAGCTCTTCGATCCTGCGCCGAGCACCGCCCGAAAGTCGGGGCGCTCGGCCGCCACCAAGGCCCCGGGGCTGGTCACACCGCGACCTTCTTCGAACCGCCGGGCGGGGGAATGGGCACCTGATCGGAAGGATCCAGCCGAGGCATCAGCTTCTCGGTAGCCTTCGCCGTAGAAATGACCCCTGGAAGACCGGCTCCGGGATGGACGCTGGCCCCCACGAAGTAGAGGCCGTCCACGTCCTCCGAGCGGTTGTGATATCGGAACCAAGCCGACTGGGTCAGCGTGGGTTCGATACCAAAGGCGGCTCCGTCAACGGACCTCAATTCGCCCTCGAAGTGATCGGGAGTGATGAAGTGAGAAGTCACCAGCTCATCTCTCAAGCCCGGAATACCTCGGCGCTCAAGCTCGGCATAAATCCGATCTAGGTACGACTCCCCTATCTCGGACCAGTCGAGACCGCTCAAGTTGTTAGGCACCGGAGATAGGACATAGAAGTTCTCATGGCCCTCCGGAGCCAGTGAGGGATCCGTGCGCGTCGGGGCGTGAAGATAAAGTGAGAAGTCCTCGGCAAGGGTCTTCTTATCGAAAATATCATTAAGCAGACCCTTGTAGCGGGGCCCCAGCACGATGGTGTGGTGCGCGAGATCGGGGTACGTCTGCTTGGTACCGAAGTAGGCCACGAAGAGGCTCATCGACCCCTTCTTTCGACGTACCGAGGCATCCGTGTGCTTCCTGCGATGCTTCTTGTCGATCATCTTCGAGTAGACGAACCGAGGATCCGCATTAGAGACCACCAGCGAACAAGGAATACGTTCGCCTCCCGCCAATCGCACCGCGGAGGTCTTCCCTTGACTGTCCACCTCGATCTCATCGACCGGCGCCGAAGTCCTAACCTCCACGCCGATGTCTTCCAGGAGATTCGTCAGCGCTCGGACCAAGGCGGCGGTCCCACCCTTGATGAAGTGAACGCCCCACTTCCGCTCTAGGTAGTGAATGAGCCCGTAGATCGAGGTCACCCGGAACGGATTCCCACCCACGAGAAGCGGCTGGAAAGTGAAGACCTGGCGAAGATGCTCGTCTTCGATATAGCTCGAGACCATCGAGTACACGCTGCGGAAGCTCCCGAGCCGGACGAGGTCGGGCACGACCTTGAGCATGTCGGTGAGCCGGTCGAAGGGCACGTCCGCGAGCTGAAGATATCCGATCTCGAATATCTCCTTCATTTTCGCGAGCATCCTTCGATAGTTGTCTACGTCTCGAGGGTTAAACTCTCGAATGTTCTCGAGCAGCCGCTCCTCGTCTCCGACGTAGTCGAACTTCGCACCGTCGTGAAAGTCGATGCGATAGAACGGATCCACGGGGACGATTTCGTAGTAGTCACGCCAGTCCCGACCGACGAGGCTGAACAGCTCTTCGACCAAGTACGGGGCGGTGATCACGGTCGGCCCCATGTCGAAGCTGAAGCCTTGATCCTCGATGACGCTGGCGCGACCCCCGAGCTTTTCTCGACCTTCCAGAAGAATCGTCTCGTAGCCGAGAGCTCGGGTACGCACGGCTCCGGCGAGCCCTCCGAATCCCGACCCAATCACGACCGCAGGCTTTGAGCCGCTCAAGCCTCCTTCTCCTTCATCAAGAAACGAATGGGGTCGAGAGAACGTTCCACCAGCTCGAGCGCTACCGCCCGCAACCCAGGCTCCTGGACCAAGATCTCGGCGTTCTCGATGCCGTCGGCGAGGTCTCGGATTCGATCGAGGACCGCATCGAGAGTACCGGCCGCGCGAAAGCGCTCCGCAACTCTCTCAACGTCGCGGCCCGAAGTCTCCTCTCGGGCGCGGGCAAGAATTCCCACCAGCCACTTCTCGTCCGAAGGATGAAGTCGGAGATGTTCCGAGACCAGGGCGCTCACGCGTCCTTCACGGATGTCGCCGCCCGGCTCCCCCCGTCCCTTGTCCCCGTAGAGATCGAGCACGTCGTCCTGAATCTGAAACAGCAGGCCCAGCGGCTTGAACGCGTCAGCCAGAGCCTCGGCCGTCCCGGGGTCGCGGCCGGCAAGCAGCGCAGCGCCGTGAACGGGCAGAGCCATCAGCGCGGAGGTCTTTCCGCACGACGCGTCCACATACGATTGCCAATCCCACTGCCCGCTGTCGAGGAGGCACATCTCCAGCGACTGACCTCGGACCGTGTCTTCGGCCCGACGAGCGATGGCGCGGGTGAGGTGCCACCGATTCGCATCCGAGCACTCGACGTGCTCGAGGGCGACGTAGGGGAGCATCAGGAGGAGGTCGCCGGCGTTGATGGCCTGGGATTGGCCGTGGCGGACCCAAACCGTGAAGTGACCGCGCCGAACCGGGTCGCTGTCCTGCAGATCGTCGTGGATGAGGCTCGCGTTGTGTAGGAGCTCGCAGGAGGCAGCCCAACCCACGGCTGCTTCCGCATCGGCACCGAGCGCATCCATGCTGGCGAGCGCCAGCTTCGCCCGCAGGCGCTTTCCGCCCGTGAACAGGTGCTCCTGAACGATCGCTCCGAGTCGCTCGAATCTACGACCCGCAGCGAGTTTGAGCATCAGGGCCTTGATTTCAGCCAGACGGGGATCTGCGCCTTCAGCGGCCGCAGCAGCGGCGGGCGCTTGCGTGCGAGGGCGCGCGGGGTCGGTCTCGGAACTCAGCGACGACATGATGATGGTCTCCATTCTTCCCGGCAGCGTGAAAATCTCAGTGGGAAGAGCGCACGTCTCTCGGGGTAGGCAGGGTTCATGTCAATTATTTGTCTAGGTAACATTTGACAACACCTCGACAAGACACCCAATTCCTCGGAGCATGCATGGACGGTTTCGTGGAATACGCGGCGGATATCGTCCAAAGCGACCAACAGAGTCGAGGAAATGGACCACATACGGACTGTACCTGCGTCTAAGGGTTTCTCTAAGTACGGTCCGCGCCGAAATGGAACGAAAAGTGGCCCTGGGCGGGGCGGTCGGTCCCTCGATTGAGCTACCGAACGAACAGCGCGCGGCGAAGCAGGTTGCCGTTCGGGCCAAAACCAGCACGCGCGAGCCGGAAACGAAGTCCCCAACCAGCCTTACCAAATACGCTGAGCATGGCCGCTCGAACGTCTCCGGCTCGAGCCCCTCCGGCAAGGTAGCTCTCCCAGCGCTCCGGCGGGGTAGAGAAAAAGGTCCGGAAGAACTCCGCGGTGCCCTCCGTGTCGAGATCGAGCAGGACCTCCATCCCGAAACGGGCCAGGTCGTGAGCACCGCGCTCGGTTTTTGGCCACACCGCCTCCCAAGCCCGCTCCGAACGCGCCCACGGGTCGAGCCCTTCGTCGAAAGCGCTTCGCAACGCGCGGGAAAGACGAGGCGCCGTGCGCAGCACCCTCGCCAAGAGATAGCCCGTCGCCGGATGCACCATGCGAGCGGCACCTCCGAAGGCCACCACCGACTGGGGCAGCGGCGCAGGAGGTCCGCCCATCGGAATGAAGCATCGTTCCTCCTCTATGATCTTGAAACCCTTCACCCCATGAAGCGCCAGGCGTCGCTCGAGCCGAGCCCGAACGGCCTCGAGCGTCCGCACGGGACGGGACACCAGCACCGTCTCCTCCACGAAGACCCTCCGGTCGTCCTCAGGAAGGGCGTAGAGGAAGGTCGGCCACCTCGCCGTTTCGGGATCGGCGGGATCCGCTCGACGAAAGTCCATGAGAACTGCCTCGCCGACCGGCCAAGGATGGGGCCGCTCGACCTCCAGCCGCCAGCCGAGCGCCACCTGCCAACCTGGTTGGGGACCGGCCCCGTGGTGCACCAGGGAGCTCTCATGACCGGAGGCGTCGACGACCACGTCGGCGGGGAGCGTCCGCCCGTCGTCAAGCTCCACCCGCCCCCCCTCCGTCGCGACGAAGGCGACCTTTCCCGCGACCGTCTCCGTCCCCTCCGCCTTCTCCCTGAGGGCGGCATGAAGTCGAGCGTTGTCGACGCGTCCGTAGGCCCGCGGGAGCCGCTGTCCTTCGCCGGGCTCGAAGTACACTCTCACCCCAGGCCATCGCCGGCTGAAGATGTCGCCCAGACCAAGCCCGTCGACTTCGTCCGCCCATACGCCATAACCGTTGCGAAACGGCGCGGAAGGGTCGGGCGCTACGAGAACTACGGTCAATCCCTCCTGCCGACAAGCGGCGGCTGCGGCCCATCCCGCAGGTCCCGATCCTATAACTACGACGCGCTCCCCCACGCGTGGGTCATGCCATGAACGCTCCCTCCTCCAAAGCGCCCCCCGCCCTCATCAGCCTCGGGGATCCGAAGGCCACCCAGGTCCCCGAGGCTGTCCTCGACGCCCCGGGAGGCTTCGCCTGGTGGTACGTCGACACGGTCGACGCGAACGGCAACGGCGCCGTGGTCATCTGGTCGTGGGGCCTCCCTTTTCTTCCTGGCTATCTATCTGGGGCGAGAGCGGGCGACGGCGATCCTGCACGCGCTCGGCCCAGCCTAAACCTCGCCGTTTACCGGAACCGCAAGCGAGCCTTCTACCTCCTCCAGGAATACCTTCCCGAGGCGGCCTCCATGGACGGAGCCGGCAACTTCCATTTCGGAGACACGCGGATGAGTCGCCCCCAGGAAGACCGGGTGCGTATCGACTTCGACGCCGAGGTTCCCGGGTCCGGAGCGCGCCTTCAAGGAACTCTCGAGGTCGAGGGGCCTCCCGCCCATCTCGCCGGGTCTACGCCGAGCGCCGACCTCGCGCACCGGTGGACCCCGGTGCTCGGACCGTCCCGAGCGAAAGGGGTGCTGACGGTGGGCTCGGAGCGGTTCGAGATTGACGGGCCGGCCTATCACGACCGCAACGAAGGCACCCATAGGTTCGACGATCTCGGGATCGACCACTGGTCGTGGGGGCGCCTCGTCACGCCCGAACGCACCGCCATCTGGTATCTCTGCTACGCCAAGGACGGTCCCCCGGTGGCTTGGGGGGCTGAGCTCCTCGCCGATGGCGCGGTGCGCGTTCAGGAGATGGAGGCGATACTAGAGGCCCCGCGCAAGGGGGCCTTCGGGCTGCGTACTTGGCGTCGAGTCGAGCTCCGGGAGGCCGGTAGCTCGGAGCCCTGGCTAGAGGCCGAGGTGGGCGCGCGGGTCGATGACGGCCCCTTTTACGCGCGGACGGTGGTGAACGTCGTAGCGGGGTCCCAGCGGGGCATGGGGTTGGCGGAGTGGATCGTCCCGGACCGGATCGACCTCGGACGTCACCGACCTCTCGTCAGGATGGCCGTCCACGACCTTCGTGGCTCCAATTCGTTTTGGTTGCCGCTTTTTTCGGGACCTTCAAGGGGACGGATGGCTCGTTTGCTCAGGCGCCGAGCCTGAGTCGGGCCTCGCAAGGAAGTTCATGACGTTGTCCTGGCTAGTGGCCCTGCTCCCCGTCCTCGTGCTTGGCATCGCACTCTTCAACCTCGCGCTGTGGCCGCGTGGTCGACCAGGAGCCCGCTTTCCAGGAACCGTCTCCGTTCTGATTCCCGCGCGGAACGAAGCGGAGCGCATCGAGGCGACGTTGCGGTCCGTCCTTGCGAGTCGTCATCCCCTCCTCGAGGTGGTGGTCTATGACGACGACTCGCAAGACGGAACGGGAGACATCCTCCGTCGCCTCGCCGGCGAGGACTCGCGTGTTCGCGTGCTGCAGGGCACGACGCTCCCCGAAGGCTGGGTCGGAAAACCTCACGCGTGCCATCGACTGGCCGAAGCCGCCCGCGGGGAGCAGTTGGTCTTCTTGGACGCGGACACCCTTCTCACGGAGGACGGCCTCGAGCATCTCGCTCACGTAGCGCAGCATCTTCGCTCGGATGTCCTGACGGCCGTGCCGTTGCAGGTGACCGAAACCTGGTTCGAGTGCCTCGTTCTGCCTATTCTGCATCTCACCTACGCGAGCTGGCTGCCGATTCCCCTCGTGTGGCTCTCCGACGACGAGAGGTTCCTGGCGGCCAACGGCCAGCTCCTCACCCTTCGGGCCTCGGCCTATGGCCAGTTCGGGGGCTACGAAACCGTTCGCCACGAAGTCGTGGACGATATGGCATTTTGCCGTGCCGCCAAGCAGGCTGGATTGCGTGTCGGCTTTGCCGATGGCAGCCGAATGGCCCGGTGTCGAATGTACACATCGGCTCGAGAGGTATGGGAAGGGTTCTCCAAGAATATCTACGAGGGCGTCGGGGGGCACCCGATGGCTCTCTTCATTGCTCTCGGCCTCAATGTGCAGGCTTTCCTGCTTCCGTGGCTCACCCTCCCCGTTGCCCTCCTCGGGTTCGATGCCCTCCTCGCCCCAAGCCTCATAGGCATCGGCGCCAACCTCCTGGAGCGTGGACTCCTAGCCCGTCGCTACGGGCAGAGCCTCGTCTCCGTCCTCCTGCACCCGGTCGCCATAGGGGCGCTCATCGCGATCGGGCTGAACTCCTGGCGGTGGCGACGCAACATCGTATGGCGAGGACGGGTGTATGCCTCTCGCCCATCCCGGAGCGCGCCGTGAAGCGCGCCATCGTCATCGGGGCCGGAGTGGGGGGCTTGGCCAGCGCCATCGAGCTGGCCCGCCGAGGCTTAGAGGTCACCGTCCTCGAGGCTTCTCAGCGCCCCGGCGGCAAGGCGGGCATCGTCGAGCTCGATGGTGTCGAGGTCGATACCGGTCCCAGCGTACTGACTCTGCCCAGAATCTTCGGACAAGTGTTCGAGACGGCGGGTACTCGGCTCGAGGACGAGGTGGAGCTCCTCTCCCCCTCTCCCGCCTTCCGCTACGTCTATCCGGACGGCGTCGTACTCGACGTCCACCACCGACTGGAAGAGACGCTCGACAAGGTCGACCGAGCTTTAGGGACGAAGGCCCGCGATGAGCTCGTCTCGTTCATGGCCTATGCCGAACGCATCTGGAACGCGAGCGCCGACACGTTCGTGTTCGGAGATGCTCCTGGCCTCCACTCGGTGGTCAAGTTCGGTTTCAAAGGTATCGGACAGCTCCTGGACATCGACGCGTCGCGCTCGATGGCTCGGGCGATCGAGGATCGCATTCGCTCACCGCACCTTCGCGACCTTCTCCTTCGCTACGCGACGTACAACGGCTCCGACCCACGACGCGCCCCCGCGACCCTCAACTGCATTGCCCACGTCGAGCTCGCGCTCGGCGGCTACGGAGTGAAGGGGGGTATCCACGAGCTTGCCCGCGCTCTAGCGCGGATCGCCGAGCAGGTGGGGGCCGAGATCCGCTACGGCGAGCCCGTCACCGAAATCGTGGTGACCGGAAAGCGGGCCACCGGCGTGCGGGTCGGCACCTCGACCCTCTTGGCTGACGCGGTGGTGGCCAACGCCGACCCCGAGCATGTGTTTCGACATCTCCTCCCCGACCGCATGGGAGACGCCCTGCGCTCCGGGGCGGTCCCGTCCACGTCGGGCTGGACGGCGATCGTCCGGGCCCCCCGGGACGCCGCCCGAGCCCCTCACACTGTCCTCTTCCCCGAAGCCTACGGCGAGGAGTTCGCGGACCTATTTGACCGGGACCGTCCGCCGGAGACCCCCACCGTGTACCTTTGCGACCAAGAGGCGACCCATCAGCGGAAAGGGTGGAGCGACGCTTCTCCGTTGTTCGTCATGGCCAACGCTCCCGCCGAGCCCGAGGACGGACCGCGCGACTCGTCCGTGTGGTCGGCCCTCGAGGAGCGGGTTCTCGAGCGGCTCCAGTCCGCGGGCATCACCACCTCGGAAGCCCCCTTCCTGTGGACGCGGACGCCGAGTGGCCTCGCCGAAGCCTTTCCCGGAAGCCGCGGAGCGCTCTACGGAGCCGCCTCCAACTCCACCTTCTCAGCATTTAAGCGCCCCCCGAACCGCCTGCCGAAACCGCGAGGTTTGTACCTCGCTTCGGGAGGCGCCCATCCCGGTGGGGGCTTGCCCTTGTGCGCATCCAGCGGGCGAGCAGCGGCCCGAGCGGTGCTCGATGACCTCGGAGTGCCTTCATGACCCCAGTGGTGTTGGGGCTCCTCATGCTCGCGAGTGACTCCGCGAGTGCATCTTCGGTTCCCCGTCGCCCGCTCACCCCGAAAGCGATCCCTCGCGCGACCGGGGAGTGGCCCGATCTCGCGGGGCGTTGGGCCTCGGCGCAGGTGTCCACGGCTGTCTCCGAAGCCCCCCTCCTCGGCGATCTGACGACGGAAACCCTGGCTCTTAGTCTGGTCGAGATCCGCCAGAAGGGTCGCGAGCTCGAGCTCACGCAGACGGTGTGCCGCCTCGAGACATCGAGCCCAACCCCATTCGTAAAGACCGTCTACCCGCCCGCCTTTCTTCGGGCGCTCTCGGGAAGCGCTCGTCGAGGTCGCCTCGAGCGACGAGGGGACGCCACCTGGCTGGTCCTGCCTCGAGCTTGGGAGGTCAAAGGCGCGAGTCTCGATGCCGTGACCGCGCCTCTGCCGGAGTCTGCCGACGATCCGCGGGTGGTCGACGGGGACGGGGACGGAGCCCCAGGGTTGACCGTAGAGATTGCCGGGCTCGTCACCGGGCTCGTCAGGGTCGTGACCCGCGGTTGGACGGCGGGTGCCGGTCGCGTCGATCCTTCGACTTCACCGCCGTCGGAGATCGCCGGTCGCATCCGCTGGTGGACAGATCAGCGTGTGGTCGCGGTGACGCACAGTCTTCTCGCCCACCGCCCAAAGACCGAGCCACATCCCGACCCTAGGAGATCTTGGTTTCGGCTTCGGAGGCTCCCTCCGGGGGCCACCTGCCGTGATGTGAGTGCGCTCGGCGGCGACTGGACCGAGAGCCCGCCCCCCTGATTCTTCGAGAATCAGCCGTCCTCGGGCGCCCGCTTTCGGGGGCCTATGACCTTGAGAACCGGCCGGACCGCATTTCTCCCTTTACTCTCTCAGCCGGTTGACAGAATGAGGCGGCGGAGCGCCCGACGAGCGCCGACTCTCCCTGAGCGGCCCTTCGCCGCGCGGCTCCAAGGCATCGAGGAACAGACGTGATCAGCGACATCAGCACCGTCCGGAACATCGGAATCTCCGCGCACATCGACAGCGGCAAGACGACCCTGACCGAGCGGATCCTCTTCTACACGAACCGGGTCCACGCCATTCACGACGTGAAGGGCAAGGACGGCGTGGGCGCCAAGATGGACTCGATGGAGCTCGAGAAGGAGCGTGGCATCACCATCGCGAGCGCCGCGACCCACTGCGAGTGGAACAAACACCACGTCAACATCATCGACACCCCCGGGCACGTGGACTTCACC
>JBCBRU010000051.1:0-24168 GCA_039819565.1 Myxococcota bacterium
AACCTCGGAGAAGCTCTCGCCGGGTCAGCTCGCGCTGGCTCTGGAGCAGGCCGCGAACGAAGAAGACCCCCATCCGGATGCGCCCCGCACGGATGAGCTGAGCGAGCAGATCCAGAAGGAGCGGGAGCGTCGGCGCCGGGAGAAGACGGTGCCGCCCGAGCCCCCTCGTCCGTCCAAGAAGCCGTTCCCTGAAGACCTCGAGCGTATCGACAACGTGATTGCCGTCGCCGAGTCTGAGCGTGCGTGCCCAGAGTGCGGGGGTGAGCGGCGCACCTGCGGGCACGACACGAGCGAGGTCTTGGAGTTTGTCCCGGCCAAGGTGTTCGTGCGCCGGGACCTGCGGGAGAAGGTCGTCTGCGATGCCTGCGACAGGCCCCATTTCGAGCGAGCCGCCGCCGGCGTACGCGCCGTTGAAGGCGGACGGTTCGGTCCAGGCTTCGTGGGGCAACTGCTCGTCGACAAGTTCCGAGACGGGCTTCCTCTCAACCGACTACGGGAAAGATTCGGCCGACTGGGCGTCGATATCCCCAACTCGACTCTCTCCGATCAGGTCGCCTGGGGCGCCGAGCTCCTGCGACCTTTGTGGAGGGCTCTTCAGATTGCGGTCCTCGACGCGGAGGTCCTCCATCTCGATGCGACGTCCCTGGCCTTCTTTGAGGGGGGATCGAAGGGCTCCCGGAAGGGTGCGAAGAAAAAGCTGGGCACGCTCTGGGGATACGTTGGAGATACGGATAGCGCCCTCTATCTCTTCGCTCCCTCGGGGCATGCATCCCTCGATGATGATACTGCGATCGGTCCCGAAGACTTCCTCGGCTTGAGAGAGGGGCTCACGGTGGCGGATGCCGCCGGCATCTTCGACAAGACCTTCCAGCGGGAGGGCATCATCGAGTGCGGGTGCCACATGCACGCCCGACGCTACTTTAAGAAGGCCTTCGATGCGGGGGACAAACGCGCCGCGCTCCCTCTCCAAGCCTGGCAAGCTCTCTTCAAGATCGAAGAGGATGGTCGGTTGCTCGACCCTGAGCAGCGTCTCGCGCTCCGGCAAGAGCGGAGCTCTCCGCTGTTCATGCGTCTGTTGGAGTGGGCCGTCCGCGAGAAGGACCGAGAGCGTCTGAGCTCTCCGTTGGGAAAGGGACTGGGATACCTCGTCCGCCAGTCCGAGCCCCTCGGGATGTTTCTGGTCGATGGTCGCGTTCCGATGGACAATGGGATTGTGGAGCGTCTCCACATTCGAGCGGCGTTGACTCGAAAGAACTATCTCTTCGCCGGCTCGATGCGCGCCGCCCGAGATACGGCCGTTGTCTACTCCGTGCTCGGCTCATGTGCCCTCTGCGGCCTCGACCCCGTCCGCTACCTGGCTGAGGTCATCCCCGTCCTCGCCCGTGGCGTCATCCAAAGAGACGTCCACCAGCTCCTGCCTCGAAACTTCGCCTGATCTCGACCCACGCCGCCTCAAACGTGGCCGCGTGGGCGACCCCCAAAATCTTGGCGTTCAACCGGATACTCACCGAGACGCTGACTTAGCCGGAGCAGTGTACTCCGAAAACGCAGCGGCATCATCACGTCTCCGATGCCTTCCCGACCCGTGTGCAGGGCTAGCCACAGGTCGCGACCCAGATTTGAGCCCCAGTATCCGAAGCCAAACTCCGCGACGGAGTGCACCATGTCGTACAACTCCCCGAGCAGCTCCCGGTCCACGGTCCCCACCTCCACAGCATCCCACAGCGCGCTTCGTTTTGGGTAGAAGCGCAGATCAATGCCGGCTGGCTCACCTCCCGCTGCAGCTGACGGAGACCAGGTAGGCAACGAGATGAGCTACGTGCTCTCTTGCTGGAAAACGATAGTTCCGACGCCGGACGAACGCTGAGCCGCTGCGACGGGGCGCACATGAGCCTCGGAGCGCACCCTATGGATGACCGCTTCTTCTCATTGGGGGCTGGCGGACTAGATGCGACCTTCCGCGGATTCCTTCGATTTGTACTGCTTGAGTGCGCAGGCTTCCCCGCCCATTGGTGTCCAGAGCCTGGACGAGGTGGATTCTCGGATCCTACGGCGATGAAGCGTGCCTCCACCCTCCTGGACGGCCTCAGGCAGAAAATGTATCGTTTCCCATAGCGACTGGCGACGCCTGGGAGACCGTTGGAGCTGACGGGGCCGGCTCACCCCTTGGTGAACCGAGGATTCCGCGGGCCGGCCAAGCGGCTCAACGCTAGGGTGTTGGCCGGACTCGGAGAGCGTGATGGGTGAGTGGTTCGATACGGGGGGAGGTCCTCCAATCCTTCTTGAGCACAGACTTGCGCGTTATTGGTCCGGTCTCGAAAGAGCGTCGGAGAGGCGCTCCGGGGCATCCCACTCGGTCCAGGGTAGCGAATGGCCCGATAGCGACTACTCGCGGGCTTGCTCGGTGGACGACTATGTCGAGCTGATCCCTCTCTTGGACGGGAATGTGATCGTGCTCGGCGACGAACCGTTCTCCACGCAGGTTCGCCGTGAACCGACGGGACTCCTCGTCGCCCGCTGGAGCTATGCGCCTAGCAAAGGCCACATGGAGCAAGTGCTGCTTGACGCACCATCTGCTCCCGAGGCGCCGGGACTTCAATGGGACATTTCGGATGGAAGTCTTATCCTCATGGACTCCGCCTTGCGACTCGATGAGGGTGGATTCTATCGAGTTCCTGACGTGGAGCCGGGCACCTATCGGGTCGTGCATCACTTGTACTCTCCTGATGAAGAGACTCAGGTCCTTCTCATCTGGATCCGCAAAGGGCAGCAGCTCTCGGCGCGAGGGTCTAGGCCTTGAGCCGTCCAACAAACCCTCCCTCCGGACGGGGCCGGGCCGCCCCGAGATGGACCCGTGGCTAGGACGGGTCGGCCCCACGGACGAACGCTAGGGTGTAGACTGAAGGAATGCGGACGGCCTGGAATCGGATGGGTCGGGGCGCCTCGTGAGGATTGGATACGTCATCGCGAATCGCGAATTTGCTGAGGGCAGGGCGTCGACGGGATACCTGTACCGAGAGCCCCCTGAGAGAAGTGATGATGGTGGCTGGCGTCTCTTCGTTGGGGACGAAACGCAGACCGAAGCGGACGAGCCAGAGAACTTCGCGATGTACAACGCCTCGACGGTATTCGACCGGGACCCGGCTCTTTTCGACGTCCTGCACCTGGAGACTCCGGTTTCCCTCGAGCGAACTGAGAACGGCCAGTTCCGGAGGCTCGAGGCCGTCCAAGAAGAGAAATGAGGCCACGTTGGCGGCTGCTGCTCGTTCATCGAGTGGGTTAAGTCGTCGTCCCCTCCGTCGTGGGCCGCGATGGTGTTGTTTGGGAGGTGACAAGCGGCCACCGATAATCTGTCGCACCTGCGGGCCGGCCCACAGCCCAGCGGGGTGCTCCTTCGGTAGGCGGACCCCGCAGGTGACGGCCATGGTGTGAGCTGGACCAGGGTCCGACATGCCGCTGCGTGACCCCCCTTCTTCGGGGCCGCCGTCAGGGTCTCCTCAGGTATTTTCGCCGAGCTGAACTCCAAAGGCGTAGAGTGCGGGCGATGAGGAGAGCGCAACGTCTAGTCTCGATTGCGAGCATTCTTTGCGGAGTTGGATCGACGTCTTGCGGGGACTTTCAATGCAACGATATCGGCGTGCTCGGAGGCCTCGCGGTCGATGTGACGACGAGCCAAGGGGCTGGGCTGATGGCTTTCACGGCAACGGTGAGCAGCGACACCTTTACGGGAAGTATCACCTGCCCAAATGACGGCGCGATCGCAGACCCTTTTCAGCTATCGTGCCGAGAGAATGGAGGCTTCATCCTTTGGGGGTTGTCGGAGGACTTCTCGCCGCCGACGCTGGAGGTCGAACTGAACAGTCTCGCGGGGGGCTTCAATGGCTCAGTCTCGCCTATCTATTCGGCTGAGGCGGACTGGAGCGACTCATGTCAGACTCTCGTCACGGGAGATGCAGAAGTCGTGGTTCAGCCGTAGTGTGTAGCGACGAAGGCGGTGTGGGGCCGCCAACCATCCGTTGGCCCTGACGGGCCGGCCCCGCAGGTGGAGACCATGGTATGAGGCCGACGGGAGCTCGGCTGGCGATTTCGGAAACGTGCAGCTCGTTCCGGGGGAGCTGACTTAGTCTGTTCGAAGGTAGAGGTCTCTTCCGTAGAGCGCGTCCTTTCGGCTGGGCTGACCTCCGAGGATGGCTTATCCTGACCTGGGATGAGCTGTTGGCTGCGAACGACGCAACGGGCGGCCTAGCCGGACGGCCCGGACCCCGGCGGGACGGCGCAGTGAGGAAGGTATGAGGGCCTATCGATGAACTTGGGCGGCACACCGAAGGTCGGAGATGCCGTGGTCCGAGATCCTCTGCGCTGGATCCCCAATGCCTTTGACGCATGGGGACGCGGCCTGGGTGTGGGGGAGGTCGTCGAGCCGCCCTTCGGGCTCGAGTCGGAGGAGGTCGATGTTCGATGGCCGAAGGGGCGATGTTTTGAATCACCCCTCCAGCTCGCGCCGGCGCCCGTGTTGCCCGATCTCATTCAGCATGATGAGGCGGTGCTGGGCTTCTTCGTCGATCTGTCCGCGGCCGAGAGCATCGAGAGTGTCGTTACGGCGTTCAATTTGGGTTTCGTACATCTCATCGGGGGGCACTGGAACGGGAACCTCGATGCGCTGAACGACTATCTCTATTGGCCGTCCCGTCCGGACTATACGCTCGTCCTCTATGGCGCGGACCGGCTACGGGACGGCGTCGAGCCCTTCGGGGTGGGTCTGAAGGAGGTTCTTTCCGAGGTAGCGGATGTCGACATCGTTTGGAGAGGGGTCGAGGCCGACAGGGGCGGGTCGACATGAGCCCAGCGCGCTTCCTACGTCTTGCGCTTCGAAAGATCGGTGCCACAGCCCCGGTGGGTGAGGGCCCGAAGGTCATCGTCCATATCTGCAACGACACCGGGGGATGGGGACGAGGCTTCGTGGTGGGGCTGTCGAAGCGTTGGAGCGCGCCCGAGGCGGTCTATCGAAGATGGAAGAAGGGCTGGCTCTGAGGAGGAGCCCCTCGCGCCGGGTGCGGTGCGGTCTGTGCCCGTGGGGGACCAGCTGCGGGTCGGCTCCGGAAGCCCGCGCCTCGGTACACAGGCCACGCATCGGCTTTGATCTCGCCGGCGGCCCTTGGGACGAGGTGGGAGCGGTCGCTCAGACCAAACTCGTCGAGGCCGGAGTGAACGTGACCGTCCATGACTTCGCCGAGCGGAACGGATGACGCGAGGAGGAGACTCTGGCTCTCTCTTCGCCGGCCCATCACTTTGTCCTCCAGACCGAGGGCAGACAGAGGTTTTGGAGCTGAGGCGCGTGGCTCTCGTGGCAGAGCGGTCGGAGAAGGGACCGGGGCCCATGACTTTGCCTAGGGAAGAGCTCGACGCTTGGGGATTCACGTGGCTCCCCGATCTCGAGCTCCCCGCGCAGATATCCGACACCGGTGGCGAGCTTCCCGTCCGTGACGTCCTCCGGTCGGCTTCATCTCCGGCGCTGCGAGAGCTGGCCTCCGCTCCGCAAATGCTTGCCGGAGCCTCTTCGCTTCTCGGGGGACGGGCGTTCCCGGTGCGCGCGCATCTGTTCGTGAAGTCCCCCTCGCGGAGCTGGGGGGTGCCCTGGCACCAGGATCGGGTCGTGGCGGTGGAGCGTCGGGTCGACGCGCTCGGCTTCGAAGGCTGGTCGCGCAAGGCGGGAGTCGACCACGCGCTGGCGCCGGACGATGTGCTCAGGCGGATGGTGGCCTTGCGGCTCCACCTTCTCTCGTGCCCGTCTCCGTCGGGCGGCCTCGAGGTGATCGCCGGCACCCACCATCGATCGCTTGACCGGGTGGAGCGAGAGCGCGCCGTCGAGGGCGCACCGGTCGTGGATCTGAGCGGGCACACCGGAGCGGTGCTGGCGATGCGCCCGCTCCTGCTTCACCGCTCCCTTCGCCCGTCCGCTGGCCGACGTCGGGTTGTTCTCCACGTCGAGTACGCCTGCGGGTCTCTCCCTCGCCCCCTCGAATGGAAGTATCGGCAGGGCCTCCAAGAGAGCCCTGGATGGTGATCGCTCGTCGTTCGCGGGCTGGACGGAGGCGGATCTCTGCGCTTCGAGAAGGGGATCGGGCTACGACTTCTACGTTTCGCTCGCCCAAACCATTGAGTCCCTATCGGCGTATCGACTTAGTCCTCTCCATTTTGTTTGAAAATGAAGCCATACTCGGTAAGAAATGGTTGAGATAATATAGACCTTTAATCGACTTGGTGCGCATATGGTCTCAACCATTTTGAGGCAATGACGTGATAGGAAGAAAATGGTTAGGGTCCACGAGAAGCACTAAATCGAGGCTCCAACGCAAGAGCAGCCGAGGAGAACGCCCAGTGTAGGGCCGATCGCCCTCACGCGATGAGCTCCGAGGGCTCATGCGCCTCCTCCGTACGGAGGGGAGGCCGCGTTTGTCGGCGGCGAGCGCGGCGCGCAGGGTGGTCTCGGAGCTCGAGCGCGGGATGGGGCCAAGGGACGATCTAGAAGGGTGGCTCCGGCGAGCGTGCCGGCGAGGCCACAGGCCGCACCAGGTTCTGGGGCTCGTCGTCAAGCTCGAAGCTCGCAGTCGGGCCCTCGGCGTGGACGGCGAGGAGCGGCGGCAGCTCCTCGCCGCGCTGGGAGCTGAGGTGCCGGGCCTCGACTTCGAAGTCCTTCGTGGCCAGGCCCACGAATACGCATGCCACCTTGCGCTCAGCCCCGGGCGCCTCCTCTACGAGGAGGTGTTTCGGCTCGCGAGCTCCTGCCAAGAGTTCTGGGCCTTGGGTGAGCTGGGCCTGGCCCCCGACGTGGCCCGCGAGCAGGAGCTGCGGGAGGCGCTCCGGGCTCGGCATCGTCTCCAGCCGGGCGACGTCCACGATGCGGTCCAGCGAGCGGATGGAGCCAAGTCTCCGTTCGTCGCCTGGTGCGGGCTCTCGGGACGAGATCAGGTAGGCTGAGGCATGAACGAAAGGACGTTCCTGATCGTGGTGGCCGCCGTGGGCCTCGCCTTCACGGTCTTCTTCGCCGCGGTGGTGATTCCGCCCCTGATCCAGCACCCCGACGTCCTCGGCGCCTTCGCGGCCGGCTTCGTCAACCCGTACGCTTCCGGCTACTCCGCCGACGTGTTCGCATGCTGGTTCATCCTCCTCGCTTGGGTGATCTACGAGGCGCGGGCCAAGGGAGTTCGGCGGGGGTGGGTATGCTTGCTGCTGGGGTTGGCGCCGGGGGTCGCGGTGGGCTACGCGGCTTACTTCTGGCTTCGCGCCCGTCAAGGCGTTGCCTAAGGCGAGCCGCTCATCGAGCGAGGCTCAGCCTCACTCAGGAGGACGACGTGGTCGAACATCGAATCGAAATTATGCAGGATATGTTGCTTCGACGCGGGGGGCGCGCCGGGAGCACGAAGCTCATCTGCCTCCACGGGTTCGGGGACAGCGGCCTGATGTTTCTTCCCCTCTTGGAGACGGCGCTGGCCGAGCACTTCGAGCTCGTCCTCGTGGATCTTCCCGGGTTCGGGGCTTCGCCCCCGAAGTCTGGAGCCCTCGTCGCCGACTACGGGCGAGCCGTAGCCGAGCTCGCTTCCGCGCTCGCCCCTGGCGCCTCCGTCGGGCTCGTCGGTCACTCGATCGCGGCCGCGATCGCGGTGGCGGCCACCGATCACTTGTCCTCGCCTCCGGTGGGCGTGGCCTCTCTCGAGGGCAACCTGACCATGGACGACGCCTTCTTCACCGGCATGGCTGCGGATTGGCCCACGCCGGAGGCCTTCAAGGACGCCTTTCTCGACGCCCTGTGGACGCGGGGAGGGGACGAGACGGAGCTCCGACGCTATTTCGCGGGGGCGGTCATGGGCCACGCGCCCTCGATGTGGGCTCTCGGCCGGGACGCTAAGCGGGTGAGCGCTGAGGACGCGGTGGGACACGCCTATCGAAGGCTCAAAGTGCCGAGCCTGTACTATTGGTCGAAAGCCACAACGCCCGAGCGCACCCAGCGATTCATCGAAACCCATCAGCTCTCGCAGCTTCAGTACTCGGCACCGAGTCACTGGCCGAGCGTGGCCGACCCATCGGCGACGGGACAGGCTCTGTCCGAGTTCTTCCGATCGTGTTCTCGGTGATCCGGACCTGCTCATGTTGAGGCACAAAGAAGACCTCTTGGCCGCGCTCGCGGCGGGGCAAGTCCCCAAGTATCTCTTTTTCTGGGGGCACACCGAGGCTCCGGGGCGGGTGACGCAAGCCTGCCTGAGTCAGTGGTATCCTTCGTCCTTCACCGTGGACGGACAGACCTACGCCACCGCGGAGCACTGGATGATGGCGGAGAAAGCCCGCCTCTTCGGCGACCTGGCCGCCTGCAGGCAAGTCTTCGCGGCTGAGCACCCGGGGGAGGCCAAGCGGATCGGTCGCGGGGTGCAAGGCTTCGAAAGCGTGACCTGGGAGGCGGCGCGCTTCGACATCGTGGTCCGCGGGAGCTTCGAGAAGTTCCGTCAGAATCCGGAGCTGCGGGCTTTTCTGGAAACGACTGGGGAGCGGATCCTCGTCGAGGCCAGCCCTCGGGACCGCATCTGGGGCATCGGCCTCGCGGCTCAGGATCCGCGGGCCGAGAATCCCCATGCTTGGAACGGTCTGAACCTCCTGGGCTTTGCTCTCATGGTGGCTCGGGCCCAGCTCCTGGCGTCGGATCCACCCGCTTGAATCCCACCAGGTATCGGTACTCGGGTCGCTCTCTCAGGGCCGACAGGGCCTCGACGCGAGGCTGTCCTTGGGCCCGGGAGAGATGAGCCACCCGGCGCCCGCTCACGCACACCCCGACGTGCGCCCCGAAGGCTCGCGGTTGGTCGTGGAGAAGCACGAGGTCGAGGGGCAGAGGGACCTCCACCGCTCGGGACCACGTCTCGTCCTCCCATAGCTCGCTCGAGCGAAACGGAGGGAGCACCCGTCCGTGCGCCCGGAGAAAAGCGTACGCGAAGACCTGGCAGTTGGCGCCCCGACTCAGGTCGTCCCCGAAGCTCGAAGCGGGATAGTTGGCCCCGCAGTACCGGAGGTCGCGGAGGAAGGCAGGTACGGCGATCTCGCTGAGGGTCATGGGGCCTCGCTCTCAGGGGTGGGGCCGGCCTCTCGAGTCTCGCCGGGCGGCGTACCTACGACGGTCCTTGGCCCGAGTCTCTCAAATTTGAAGGTTTGTCGTCCGCGACTCCGGGTCTGCCATCATGAATGGCCGAAAAATCTCGCTGCGGACGCGCCGGACACTCCTCTCAGATTCCCCCCTTGTCTACCTCCGCGGGGCGAATACAAGCCATCCCCCTAATGGGGGACTAGGCCGGATACTTCAAGGATGAGACTCACTCCGGTGATGGAAACTCCCGCTCAGGAAGAAAAGCGCTTGGGCTCGCGAATGCTCCTTGTCCCGGTGGTCGACAGCGTATTACGCTCCGGCAAAATGGCACGAGTCATTCGTTCGTGTATTGCGGCCAGTCTTTCGTTTTTAACGGCGTGCGTTATCGAGGTTGAAACTCAGCAGGTACTGAGTACCGAAGCCATCGCCCCCGGGTCCGAATGCCCGAACGGCGGGCAGCGCGTGGTGTCCGGTGTCGATGACAACGGCAACGGGAAGCTCGACGCCGAAGAGCAAGTATCGTCCCAGACGGCGTTGTGTTTTCCGACGCCTCGACAGGTACTGAGTACCGAAGCCATCGCCCCCGGGTCCGAATGCCCGAACGGCGGGCAGCGCGTGGTGTCCGGTGTCGACGACAACGGCAACGGTGAGCTCGACGCCGAAGAGCAAGTATTGTCCCAAACACCGGTGTGTTTTCCGGTGCCGGATGGCGATCTCATGCTCACCGTGAGCGATAGTGCGCGGCCCGACGATCCCAATAGTTTTTCATCTCTGATCACGGCGCTCGACTTCCTGCGGATGCGACAGGTCCGGGGGCGGGTGGTCATCGAGGTGCGGTCCCGACAGACTCTGAGCGAGCCGATCAAGCTGGATGACTTCGACGGCATCGAGCTCGAGATTACGGGGCCCAGCAACGAAGAGCGGACGGAGATCCTCTTCAACGGCACCCGAGAGGGCTTCACCGTCCCCGACGGGGTGTCCGCGGGGACGCTGAAGTGGCTCACCATCCAGAACACGAACCCGGAGGCGCAGAGCAGCTCGGGGATTCGGGTGGGCGTGGGGGCCACCCTCGCCATTCAGGAGCTCTCGATCCTCGACTTTAGGTTCGCCCTCGAGACCATTGGGGGGAACATTAGTGTTCCCCCTACCGGCGACCTCACCACCCGCACGGACGTCCGGTGCTTCTCGGGTACGAGCAACAACGTCTTCTCGGTCGGGGTGTTCGCCCTCAGGGGCGGCACCATCGATATCCCGAACGCTACGGTCGAAAACTGCTTCTTTGGTTTTTGGGCGCTCAACGCTTCGTCGGTGACCGCCCCGGCGGCCATCGCCACCGAGAACGTCGTGGCGGGCTTTCAGGCCACCAACAACTCCGTGGTGGAGGCCGAGGGGAGTCGGTCCGACAGCAACGGGGTGGGCTACAGCGCCGTCGCGAACTCCACCATGATCATGTTGGGCTGGCAGGGGCCGCCCACGGGAATGATGGCCAACGCCGTCGACCTCCAGGCCCAGGATAGTTCCGTGTTCACGGTGCGGGAGGAGGGGGATGCACCGGTCTCCTGCGGAACGGTCTCTTGCGACACGACCACCGTCATCCGGGGATGCCAGCCCGTCACGTGCGGCCCCTAGGATCCCGTTGATTTGGAGATGTATGGCGATGTCGAGTCAGGCTTTTGGTGAAACGATTCGACGACGAGGTGAGCGTATCGGGCCTACGCGACCGAGGAGAGGCGAAGCCGGTCGGAGCGTTTCACGGACAGACCGGCCGACAGCGCCGTGCAGCTCCAGATCAACGGGCTGTTAGGGGGAGATGATCGTGAGCCGTCCGTCCAGCATCACATCCGGCGATATCCTGGGTGGACGCTATCGTCTCACGTCACGCCTCGGGCGAGGGGGCATGGGGGAGGTGTGGCGAGCGTTTGACGAGAACCTCCAAAGCCAGGTGGCGGTCAAGCTGCTCCTCGTGCCGAGTTCGCCCGAGCAGTTCGAGGAAGCCAAGGCGAGGTTCGACATCGAGCAGCGAACCTTGGCGGCGCTGAGAAGTCCCTACGTCGTGCGTATCCACGACCGGGGACTCACCGAGTACGGTCAGCCCTACTTCGTCATGGAGCTCCTGACGGGGCGATCTCTGCACGCCCACCTCGAGGACCACAACCGTCTTGGGGTGCTGGACACCCTCGAGGTCCTCGAGGACCTCGGACGGGCCGTCCACGAGCCCCATCTTCATGGGCTGGCCCACCGAGACATCAAACCGGGCAACATCTTTTTGACGGAGTATCCCGGCCAGCGTCGACTCGAGGTTCGGCTCCTGGACTTCGGAGTGGCTAAGTCGATCAGCAGCGACGCCGAAGCCCACTCCGTGACCAGCGCCGGGATGATCGTAGGGACGCCGCTCTATGTGGCCCCGGAGCAGATCAACGGCACCCCCACGTTGCGCTCAGACATCTATTCCGTGGGCGTTGTGGCCTACCGCTGTCTGGCCGGCGTGGCTCCGTTTCGTGGTGAGCAGCACGCGGTGCTGAGGCAGCATATCGGGTCTCCGCCGCCGCCTCTTCCCGCCGAGATCGAAGCGCCTACCCCTCTCGAAGCGCTGATCCAACGCATGCTCGAAAAGAGCCCCGAGGCCCGCCCGACCGCGGCCGAGCTCGTGTCGACGGTGGTCCATATCCGCACCACCTGCTTCGACGCTTCGCCGCCCGCGGGACCTATCCAGGATACCGACCCCACCACTCCGCGAAGCATCTTCACGTCGGATCCGGGCCTGACCCCGAAGGCCCGTCCTGCGTTGGCCCCCATCACGGCCAACTTCGAGGACTCCGTCGTGCAGGAGCCCGCCCCTCCGCCGCGCTCGCGCCCGGTCACCATCGCGGCGCTCCTCCTCCTGGCCGGCGCCGCCGCACTCGGGGGCGGCGCCCTCTGGCTCTGGCCGGACCGGCCGGACGTCACCGTCACTCCCCTCGAAGCGCCGGCGGGAGGCTCGCCGGGGGCCTCGGCGGCGGCGCCCCCGCCGGAGGCTCCGGGAGGGAGTGAGACGACGCCGCCTCCGAAGGCGAACACGGCGGAAAGCGCGCTCGCCCGGGGGAGAGCGAGCGCGGCGGAAGCGAAGAGCTCGGCTGCGCGGATCCCCCCGACGGAAGCTCTAGCTCCGCCGAAACCCCATCGTCGTCGACCGCGGCCCCCGCCGAGGCGACGGGCGTCGTCCCCGTCCCCCGGTCGGGGCGCCATGACCGAAACGGCCGTACCCCCTCCGGCCCCCTCGAGCCCCACCCCGCGGACGCCTCCCGGAGGGGCGGGCCCGGCGTCCGCAACTGCAGCTGCAGGCCGCTCTGAGGGGGCTCAGCCCGCCCTCGCGCCGGCGAAGCGTAAAAAGACCGTCCGCCTGGGACTTCAGGCCCCGGAGGGCTCTCGCGTATTGAAGGTTCGGATCAACGGGAAGAGCCAGTCCTCTCCTCCGATCTCAATACATCTCGAGAGGGGCTCGACGGTGGATATCGAATACGTCGGCGCGGATGGGATGTGGAGAAAGAAGACGATCCGCGTCCCTGATCAACCGACCGTCATGACCCTGGACTGAGGAACCCACCATGAGATCCCGAGCCTATATCTTTGCATCTATCGTCTGCCTCGCGAACCTCTCAACCTTGGCTCGGGCCGACGCGTCGAGCCACGAGCGAGCGCTCCAGAAGGCCCAACAGGCCCTCGAAGCTTTCGAGATCGAGGAAGCCCGGCGGTGGCTCGACGTGGCGCTCACGACCAAGGAAACCGAGGCGGAGCACGCCCGGGCGCTCGACCTCCTCGGGGCTCTGGAAGGCGTCGAGACCAACTACGCCACCGCCTTCAGGCACTTCTTCTTGGCGGCCCAGCTCGGGGGCGAAGAGAGCGTGAGGAGCGTCGAACATCCGCAGCTGGCAACCCAGTATTTGGCCGAGTGCGCGGTTCGGCTGAGCATGGGAGACCTGTTGCTGGGGCCGGCGGAAGAGCTGCTCGCTTCCGCCAACGGCATCAGGGCCGGTGAAGACTTCGAGGCGAAGCTGAAGGACGTTCTCTTTCGCGAGAACTTCGTGTGTCCGAAGATCGACAAGCCTCCGGAGCCCATCGCGCTGACCCCGCCTCCGCCCCCTCCGGGGAACGGCCCGGAGGGTCTGCCGACGGGGCGCGCCGAAGAGGTCGCGGACAAGGAAGGCGGGGGGATCTCTCCGCCGCCGGCGGCGACGTGGATCCTCGGCGGCGTGGCGCTGGCCGCGGCGGGGACCGGTGGGGTCCTGGGGGCGGTGACCTGGAGCGAGGCCAACGATCTGCGCGCGCCGAACTTTGGCCCGGACCTGGACTCGACCCAGGACCTCCAGACCGCGGCCAACGTCGCCTACGCCACCGCGGGGGTGGCGGCGGTGGGGGCGGTGCTGTTTTGGATTCTGGATCGCGGAGAGGCATCTCCCAGCGCCGATGTGGACGTGGGGCCGGGCGCCTTCGCGGTGCGATTCTGAACGAGGCTCGAATCTTCGCCGCACGACCGGAGCGGTCGGGTCCTCGCTGAGGACGCTCGCGCGAGTTTCTAATCGGTGCTCTAGTGCCCTCGCGATGCGGAGGCTCTTGCCCCTGGGCTTCGCCCTCGTGGCGCTCGTCGCCTGCGACGCCAACGGATTAGGCCGGGTGGACGCGCGCTTTTTCCGGGCCGAATGTCCTCCCGGGGTCGAGGCGGGCGACCTCCGCGACTTCGGTTTCGACGCGGGCTATCTGTCTACGGATCGCTTTCGGAACGTCCTCATCGTCAACGTCCAGGAGTTCAACGTGGACATCTTAGAGACCGACTCGATGGGGGCCCGCATCGACCTCGAGGGCCTCGAGCGCGCCAACCTCCTCGTGCGAGACGGGGCCTTTTTCGTGCCCGCGGCGCTACCCCTTCGCGTCCCGGTCGGCGACGACCGGAGCGAGGCGCAAGTTCTCCTGTCGCTTTACCGAACCTGCGAGCGCTTCCCGGGCTACTCCGCGGTCTCCGGAGCGGTCATTTTCGATGCCATGCGTATTCGCATCGACGGCGAGGATACGGGGGACGGAGAGCGGCTCGCGGGGCGCATGTCGGGCACCCTCAGCTACGTGGACGCGCCGTCGCCTATTGCCACCGCCACCGCCACCTTTGATTTCGAGCCTCCCTCGAGGCCCCTGCGTGAGTTCGAGTGATGTCTGAGCCCTGGATCGCCGTCCACGTTGCCCTCCCGGCACGGGTCTTCGATACCGAGGACACGGAGGCCGACTACCTCGGCTCGGTGCTCTTCGAGCTGGGGGCGGAGGGCCTGGAGTGGCAAGACGGACCGCCCCTCACCGCCGTGGCGTCCTTTCCTCCCGAGGACGGGGGCCGCGAAGCCTTGGCGGCGCGGGTGCGTGCCTATCTGGATGAGCGGGGCACGACCGGGGCGGTGGTGAGCATCGTACCGATCGAGGACATCGACTGGTCCACCCACTGGCGACACCACTTCGAGCCGCTGTCCTTCGGGCCCGACGAAGATCCTCTCTGGATCGTCCCCAGCTGGCTCCAGGCGCCCAAGGGCGCGGGCCAGGTCCTCCGGATCGACCCGTCGAGTGCCTTCGGGACCGGCCTGCACCCCACGACGGCGCTCTGCCTCGACTGGGTATTGGAGACGAAGCCGACCGGGCTCCTCGATGTGGGCACAGGCACCGGGGTGCTTGCCCTCGCGGCGGCGCGGGTCGGGGCACGCGGGGTTGTGGGGGTGGATAACGACCCCGAAGCGGTGCGGGTCGCTCTCGAAAACCGAGAGCTCAACGGGGCCTCGAGCGTGGTTTTCGCCGACACCCCGGTCGAGGAGCTGGACGGCGTGTTTCCGGCGGTGGTGGCCAACATCCTCGCGGGGCCCCTCGTCGAGCTCGCTCCCGCCCTCGCGGCTCGGGTGGCGCCGGGCGGCACCCTCGTCCTCTCCGGGATCCTCCCCGTTCAGGCCGACGAGGTCGTGTTGGCCTACGAAGCCGAAGGCCTCCTTCCGGAGAACCTCACCGTCCGCGGAGACTGGGCGCGCTTGGTCGTGACCCGGCCATGAAGCGCCGGCTCGTGCTGCCGGCGGGCGCTTTGGCGTCCCGCCCCGCGCAGGTCGAGCTCGATGAAGCGCATGTCCGCCACCTTCGGGTGCTTCGCCAGGAGCCGGGGGCGGAGCTCGAGGTGACCGATGGGGACGGTCGAGAGGCGGTCGGGGTGCTCGAGACCCTGGACAAGCGCGGGGGAAAACTTCGCCTCCACGAGGTCCGCAGCGTGTCTGCCCCCCGTCCCGAGATCGTGCTCCTGCAGGGGGTGGGCAAGGGTGAGAAGCTCGATCTGGTCACCCGCCAAGTCGGGGAGCTCGGGGCCTCTCGCCTCGTGCCGGTGTGGACGGACCGAGCCGTCGCGCAGCGGGAGAACAAGTTGGAGCGTCTCCGCGGCATCGCCGACGACGCCCTGCGGGTGTCCCGTCGCGCTCATCGGATGCAGGTGGACTCGCCTCGTCCCCTCGCCGAGGGGCTCGCCTCGGTCGCCAGCGAGTGCAAGCTTGCTTTCATTGTGGGGGCCGAGCTCGGCTTTCGAGAGGCCCTCGAGGCCGCCGCCTCGGTGGAGCGGGTGGCTCTCCTCGTTGGGCCCGAAGGAGGGCTTTCGACAGAGGAGCACGCGCAGGTGGCCGCGGCTGGCTACCGAGGCGTGCACCTCGGACCCTATGTGCTCCGCACCGAGACCGCGGGGCCGGCGGTGGTGGCCATGGCGCGTTTTGCCTTAGGTCTTGCGTAACCCCTCCGGACTCTCGAGCATCCTAAGAAAGATGAAAGCGGTCGCGACCCGAGACCTTCCTCCGCTGGATCAGAATCCGCCACAGCGCTTGGAGCGTTTTACCTTCGCCCTCGGCTGATTCTGGGGGCCCGACGCCCAGTTTGGGCGTCTCGACGGCGTGGTTCGCACTGAGGTGGGCTACGCCGGGGGTTCCACTCCCAACCCGACCTACCACGCGATCGGCGATCACGCGGAGGCCGTGGACCTGCGCTTCGACCCGGACGTCCTCTCCTTCGACGCCTTGCTGGAGCGGTTTTGGCGAGGCCACGATCCGACCTTTCCCGGCCGCGGTCAGTATCGCGCCGCCGTCTACTGTCACGATGACCTGCAGTGGGAGAAGGCCGAGGCCACGAGAGCCGCCCTCCTCCGTGAGCACGGGGCCGTGGCCACCGAGGTGGTCCGCGACGCCCCGTACTATCCGGCGGAGGGCTACCATCAAAAGTGGCGTCTCCGCCGCTGTCCCAAGCTCTGGTCCGAGCTCGAGGCCGCCTTTTCCCAGGAGGCGGAGCTCCTGGCCTCCGCCACCGCCGCCAAGTTGAATGGTTTGGTGGGGGGGCGCGTATCTGACGGGGAGATCGAGCGATGGATCGACCGTCTCGGGCTGAGCGAACGGGGCCGGGCCATTCTCCTCAAGGGCGGGGGATAGCTCACGAGCTTTGCGAGGGGCTTCGGCGCCGCTACCCTCCCGGGGTGTGCGGCCGGATCCCTGTCCTCGGGCTCGCCCTCATCGCGGCGACGTCGGGGTGCGGGGGCTCGGCCTCGGTGGCGCCCACCGCGTCACCCAGACCGGTGCTGCGGCCGGCGTCGGAAGCCTACCCTCTTCCCGAGCGGACCCCGCCCCCCGCCTGCGTAGCCGGGCGCCTGGTCACCCCCGACCGGGTGTGTGGACTCGGAGTGGCGGGGCGCGCCTATCGCTGGAACGATCCCAAGATGCGGGAGCTGGCCCGGCACCGGGCCGCGCGCAGCCTTGCCGGTATGCTGCGCTCCGTCGTGAGCTCAGCCCTCATCATTGGGCAGAGCGAGACCAACTACTGGTCGAAGCAGGAGCGATACCTCGAGATCGACGAATCCCTCGTCGATCGCATCGAAGGGGAAGCCGAGGTCGAGCACTGGTTCGACGTCGAGGGCGAGGGACCCTTTCGGGCGCCCCAGCGCACCTATGCCTGCGCCTGCCTGGATACTCCGGCGGCCGGCATTCGCATTGACCCCGCCCAAGTGACTCGGAGCGACTGGACGCGACAGTACGCGGTGGACGAGGTGCCCAGCTGGATCCGCGACCCATCGCTGCTCAATCGCAATCTACACTGCGCGGTGGGATATCACCCGAGGACTTTCCATCCCGAGGAGATGCTCGAGCCGCTGACGGACAGCGTCCGCGTCCAGCTCATGAAAACGGCCGAGACCTGGGTGCTGTCCGAGTTCAGTGAGGAGACGCTGTGTAAAGACCGCAGCCTCTCCGCGTGCCGGAGCCGGGTGGCGAGCCTCGTCGAAGCTGCCAACGAGGGGGTGTCGCGCGGGGTGGCGCTGACCGCGGTGTGGCTGGATCCCGACGGGCTCGGGCCCGAGAAGAAAAAGCGCTCGTCCTACGGGTGGGGCTGCGTGTTCGACCAGACGGTGCTCGACGCGGCGCGCCGTCGCCTCCGGGAGCTCCGTCAGGGGACGAGGACGGAGGCCCCCACCGTCTGGCGGGACTCGAGGGCTCGGTGAGCTTCGGCCGCCTCGGCGAGGGGCCAGCGCTGGCGGACGTCGATCTTGATCTCGCCGGTGCCGATCAGGCCGAACAAATGGTTGGCGGACGCGAGGAGGTCTCGGCGGGCCCGCACGTAATCGAAGAGGGTGGGGCGGGTGAGAAACAGCGACCCCTTCTGGGCGAGAAGACCCATGTCGAAAGGGGGCGGCTTGCCGGAGGCATTGCCAAATCCGACGTACAGGCCGCGCGGCTCCAGACAGTCCAAAGACTTCTCGAAGGTAGAGGCGCCCACCGAGTCGTAGACCACGGGAACGCCAGCTCCGCCGGTGATCTCCCGAACTCTCTCCACGAAGTCCTCCTGGGTATAGACGATCGGGTGAGTACAGCCGTGCGCCTCGGCGATGGCCGCTTTCTCTTCGGTAGATACGGTGCCGATGACCCGAGCGCCGATCTCGCGGAGCCACTGACACGCGATGAGGCCGACCCCTCCGGCGGCCGCGTGCAGCAGCACCGTCTCGCCCTTGGTGACCCGATAGGTCCGGCGGACCAGATACTCGACGGTCATGCCCTTCAGGAGGGCGGCGGCCGCGACCTCGTCGGTCACGTCGTCAGGGATGGGCACCAGCCGATCCGCGGGGACCAGACCATGCTCGGCGTAGGTGCCCGGGACCCCGGAGATATAGGTCACGCGGGCGCCGACGGCGAGATCCTCCACCCCCGAGCCGAGGGCCTCTACGACACCTGACGCTTCCGTTCCGAGGCCGTGGGGTAGGCTGGGAAGCGGATAGACGCCGGTGCGGTGATAGGTGTCGATGTAGTTGATCCCGACCGCGGTGTGGCGGACGCGCGCCTGACCTGGCCCCGGCTCCGGGAGATCGACGGTCTCGAGGCGGAGCACCTCCGGCCCCCCCGTTTCGTGGATCCGAACGGCTTGTGACATGACTTTCAGCATGCCCCGGGAGCTTTCGCTTCGCGATGCCCTTCTCGAGATCTCGCATCGCGCGGCCCGACGAGGCGTGCGCATCGCGGCCGCGGCGCTGCTCGCGGTCGCCTGTAGCGAAGAGACGCGCCGCCTGGACGGGGCGGACGCCGGGGGAGACATTGATGCCGCAGACGTGGGGGGCCGGCCCGACGCAGGTCCTCCGGGTGCCGGGGACGACGCCGGAGGCGGCGCCGGGAACGACGCCGGAGGCGGCGCCGGGAACGACGCCGGAGGCGGCGCCGGGAACGACGCCGGAGGCGGCGCCGACGCGGGGCCGACGGATGCGGCCAGCCCCGTGGGCTCGGCCGGCTGCGGGACCGCGGCTCCGGCGGGGGGAAGCCGCAGTCTGTCTTTCGACGGTCGATCGCGAAGCTACATCCTCCGCATCCCTCCCCGCTACGATCCCAGCGACCCGGTGCCCCTGGTGCTCGCCTTTCACGGCTTCACGTCCAACCCTCAGGCGCAGGAGTGGTTGTCGAGACTCACTCCCCTCGCGGAGCGGGAGGGCTTCGTAGTCGCGTATCCCCAGGGGGTCGTGAACTCTTGGAACGGGGGGGCCTGCTGCGGGGTGGCCTCCACCACCGACGTGGACGACGTGGGCTTCGCGGCTGCCTTGGTCGAACACCTCTCGTCCGAGCTCTGTATCGACGCTCGAAGGGTCTACGCGATGGGCTTTTCCAACGGGGGCTTTCTCTCCCACCGACTTGCCTGCGAGCGCCCGGAGGTCTTTGCCGCGGTGGGTTCGGTGGCCGGCCTGCTCACCGTCTCACCGTGCGCGACCCCGGTCCCGGTGCTGCAGATACACGGCACCGACGACAACGTCGTGCCCTACAACGGCAACGCGCTCCTCGGCTTCCCGAGCGTTCGGGAGACCATCGAAGCGTGGCGAGACACGAACCGCTGCGGGCCTCTTCAGACCCTCTTCACCCGGGACGACGTCCGCTGCGACGGGTGTTCGGGGGACGCCGACGTGGCGCTATGCACCGTCGACGCGGGCGGTCACACCTGGCCGGGGGGAAGGCCGCTCCCGGGCGTGGGACGCACCAGCCACACGATCTCCGCCAGCGAGGAGATCTGGCAGTTCTTCGTCGAGCACCCCCAACCCTAGCCGCCCGATGATTGGCGCTGCACGGCGCTGTCGTCCCGTCTCGCTGCTAGCAAGCACCGGTGCTCTCGTCTGCGTTTTCTCGAGACCCGGTGAGCGCGCGGAGGCCGCGGGCCACCCCCGGCCGATCCAGCAGGCGCTCGAGAGGGAAGAAGGATGCGAAAGCCACCCCGGAGAGGGGATAGGGAAATCCGATGAGCATCATGGCCAAGACCCCCACGTGAAAGCTCCACACCCCCGCGCACCAAAGCCTACCGAGCTTGCGGTGAAGGAGGGCGAGGGGCGCCCCGAGCTCCAGGACGAGGCTGAACCCGGCCAGCGGTCCGAAGATGCCGGGGATCTTCATCATGGCCCCGCCGATGGGAGAGGCAGCGCGGCCGACGCCGATCTTTCGGAGCGCGTCGTAGGCCACGTGGCCGCGGAGCACCGAGCCGTCGATCCAAGCGAGGCCGAGGGCGCTCAGCTTGGCGATCCCCGCCAAGAAATAGGCGAGGGTGGTGGCGAGGCCCAGGGTGAGCAAAGGCCAGCCGAAGCGCGGCTCCGGCGGGGCCTGGAGGGGCCGCCCCGGGGCGCAGACCTCAGCGCACTGGGGGGTGAGGGCCAAGATCAGTAGATGGAGGACGAGCAGATTGTCGGTGTGAAAGATCATCCCGAAGCTGCTCCGGTAGCTCGCGAGGACGAGGACCGCGGCCGCGAACAGGGGTCCGAAGATGCGGAAGCGCCCGCCCCGCACGAACGCGACGCCGGAGAGGAGGGCGGCGCCGAGGAGCGCGTACAGGGCGGCTCCCGGCAGCGGGCTTCCGAGCGGCGCCAGGGGGCCCACCGGTGAGAAGACCCCCGGCGGGCTCGCCGCGAGGCGTGCGAAGGCCGGGAGCTGCACCGCGATCCAGATGATCCCGAACAGGCCCACGAGGATCCGCACCAGGGCCAGTCGGGCGGGCGGCGCGGGGGCTCGGAAGAAGCCGTCGAGACGGGCGAGGACGCTCAATCGGAGCTCCCCGGGACCGGACAGGTGGCGATGCGGCGGGTCCGGCGGGGCGCCCGCTCGCCCGCGAACCACCCCTCCACGTGAACGTCGACCAGTTCGATACGGATCTCGCGGGCTTCGGGCTTGGCGTCGGCCACCCGCTTGGCGATGTCCTGACACAAGCGCTCGGATGCAGGCTTTCCTGCGCGGATGGTCCGGTTGACGGTGCTCACGGCCTGCATCGGCTCCGAGCTTCCTGACACCAAGCTGGGGCTGAGGGGGACGGGCTCGCCGGTGGACGTGGCTCCGACGGCGCGGGCCAAGGTGGCTACTTCGGGCCGCCGAGACGAGAACATCGGGTAGGTAGAGAGCGGAAAGCCATCTTGCCCGTGTCCTAGAGGGGAGAGCACCAGGAGCACGACCCCGGCGGTGAGCCCGTAGGCGTGAAGAGAAGCTCGCATCAGGAGGCGCCGATGGTGCCCCAGTTCGGCCGAGGGGCGGACGCTCTTTTCGAATCTCTTCGAGAGCGGCATGGTCCCCCGGCATGGTGACGACATGGACCCGGGTCACGGCGGGGGGGCTCGCCTTGGTCCAGGGAGGACTCCTCACCTGGGGCGCCTTTTCGCTCCCGTGGAGCTTCGACGCCTTCTCGGCCGTGCTGCTCGTGACCGGCGCGGTCCACCTCGCGAGCGCGGGCGCCGCGGCCGCCCTCCCGGGCGCCTTCCCGCGGGTGTGGCGCGTGCAAGGGTGGCTCTCCCTCGCGCTCCTTGGCTACCTGGGCTGGGTCGTGGCCAGCTCCGTTAGCTACATGGTCGGGGTCTATGGCGATCTCGGCGCGGGGCTCGGGGCGGCGATGCTCGCGGCCTACGCGCCCTTTGCCCTGGTGCTCTTGCCGACCGCGGTTTGGGCGCTGGTGGTCACCCGGGCGGGGGGCCACCGCGCGGAGGCGGCCGTCCTGGGCCTCGCCCTGCTGATCTTCGGCGGCGACGTGGTGCGCTGGCGCCTCATCGGCGCCGGGGAGACCTGGGTCAGGGACGCTCAGGCCGACGCCGTCCTAGATCAGATCTCGAGCCTCGGCGCCGCCACCGCGACCACCGCTCCGTCGGGGAGCCTGATGTCCGCGGAGGCCGCGAGCTGTCCGCCCTTCGGCGAGGATCGCACCCGGGTCCTGGCCACCTACGTCGACCTCTCGGGGCGGGCTCGGACCCTCTGCTGGTCCGGAGCGGCGGAGGAGGTGGTGGCGGCGGTGGGCCGGGAGCTGTCCACCCGGGCGCGGGGCCTGCGGGCTCGGGTCGACCTCGTGCTCGGGGAGCAGGCGCTGGATCGGCTGGCTCCACTCGCGCCCCCCTTCGTGGTTCGTCCCGGTCTCGATGGTGTATGCGCCGGCTCGGACGGCGGGACCGCCACCTGCGTGATGCCCTGGCAGCTGGTGGCTTTGGATCAGTTCAACGCCTTTCGTCCCCTCCCGTTCATTCCCGACCTCCGGCTCGGCGTGGACCCGGCCTCGCTGCGGCAGCGGCTCGGGGTTCCGGAGCCCGAGGAGGGCAAGCCCCCTTTCGTGGGCTTACGGCGGGTGAGGGTAGCCAGCCTCGTCCGCGGGGACGACGGGGTATGGCGTCGCTTCGTGCGGGGGCGGCCCCCGCGTGAGGCTGCGGAGCCCTCGGACGTCGAGAGCGCGGCCCGGGCCGCGTCCGGCTTCGTACATCGGGCTCAGATCCCCGACGGCCGCTTCACCTACCGGACCGATCCGTATCGGGGCACCGTAGATCACGGCTCCTTCTCGGTGGCTCGCCAGGCCGGAACCACCCTCGCGCTGTGCGAGCTGGGGGACCGCGGATCCCAAACCCAGATGGTGAGCAACCGCAGCGTGCTGCTCATGGAGCGGCTGATCCTCCGCGCCCCGGGGCGCCCCGAGGTCGGGGCGGTCTCCTGGCCGAGAGGACGGATGCCGAGCCACTTCGCGCTCGGACCCTCAGCGCTCTCCCTGGTGGCGATCCTGACCTGCCGAGAGCGCTTTGGCTTCACTCGGCTCGATCCCACCATCGCCGCCCTCGGGGAGCTCATGCTCGCCTCCCTCCTCCCCACGGGACGCTTCACCCCCTACTTCGACGTGCAAAAAGGGGCGGCCCACGACGCCCCCTTCTCGCTCTATGCGGACGGACAGGCGGTGTACGCGCTGGTCATGCTCGAGCGCCTCGCGCGCGCCCACCCCGAGGTGCTGCCGAAGTCGGCCGAGGTCTACGGCGAGGCTGCGGAGCGGGCCATGACCTTTTACGGCGAGGAGTACTGGCACCATCCCGCCCGCCGCTTCTTCTTCATCGAGGAAAACTGGCACTGCTTGGCGGCTCGCGCCGCGCTCGAGACCCGTCGCCACGACGCCTACGAGCGCTTCTGCCTCGACTACATCAAGTTCAAGACCCGCACCGTCCTCGCGGCCGGGGGCGGCTACTCCCCGGACGCGGTGGGCGGCAACGGCTTCGCTAATGTCACCGCGCCCTACAACACGCCGACCGCAGGCTACGGAGAGGCCTCGTCGGCCGCTCTGGCGGTGGCGAAGGTGCGGGGGGTCTCGATGCCCGCCGTCGAAGCGGGCCTCCGGAGCACCCTCGACTTCCTCGTGCACACCCAGTGGGACAAGGTGGCTTGCTTTGCCTGCACGGACCGCCTGGACGTTACGGGCGGCTTCAGCGAGTCCCTGGCCTCGCCGGTGGTGCGGATCGACTACGTCCAGCACGCCTGGGCGGCGCTGGGGCACGGGTCCCGCGTCCTCGGCCTCGACGCGGAGGGGGCGGCGAGGGCCTCGACCGAGAGCGGTCGCCCAGGCTAGGCCTCGGACATGGCGGGCGGAAGCAAGCTGGGCGCGGCGGGGCGGCTGAGCTCGGTGGGGCTCGAGCTGGGCCTCTCCGTGGTGGGCGCGCTCCTCATCGGGTCGTGGCTCGATGAGCGTCTCGGCACCGAGCCCTGGCTGGCCCTCACCGGGGTGGGGCTCGGCTTTGTGGCGGGCTTCCGCTCGCTGCTTCGCACCCTCGCTCGGCATCAAGCCGAGCTCGAAAAAGGTCACGAATAGATGCTTACCCAAGTTCTCCTCACGTACATGCTGCGCACCGCGGCGGTCATGGTCCCGGCCGCCGCGCTCTTGGGACTTTTGTTGGGCGGGCCCGAGATCGCGCTCGCGGTGGGGCTCGGCGGCGCCGTGGTCGGGGGCTCGGGGGCGGTGCAGATCTGGCTGGTGGGCATGCTCTTGGATCCGACCCAGGGCACCCCGCAGAAGGTGGTGGCCGGCACCATGCTTCTTTTCAAGCTGGTGTTCGTGCTCGGCGTCCTGTGGTGGGTGATGAACGCCGCGGGGCCGGACGCCCTCGGGCTGGCGGCAGGTATGGCGACGGGGCTCGCCGCCCTGGTCATCGGCGTTCACCACCCACCACAGGACGCCGAGCACGAACACCAGCTTGAAAAGAAGCATGGTGCCGGCCACCACCTTCTGCGGGGTGC
>JBCBRU010000052.1:0-24107 GCA_039819565.1 Myxococcota bacterium
CGGAGTCGACTCGACCGCTTCGCTCCCGTGCCGGCGACGGCCTTCGCTCTGGCTCCCTTCGGCCCGGAGTCGACTCGACCGCTTCGCTCCCGTGCCGGCGACGGCCTTCGCTCTGGCGACCGGCGCGACGTGGCGTCGGGCTCTCCGATAGTCTGCTGCAGCGCCTTGGTGGGGCCCCTGGTACTCCGAGCTTCGAAAGGCCACCGTTGCTGCCCCCAACATCGCCTGCCGCGAAGACCATCGCCGTCCCTCCGCTCCGCTGTCACCGCGCCTTCTCGGCCCCTCGCTCTCAGCTCTTGAGTCGACTCCACCGCTTCGCTCCCGGGTTCGCGACGGCCTTTGGCGTGGCTCCCGGCGGTCCGGAGTCGAGCCGACCGCTTCGCTTCCGGGCCAGCGACGGTCTTCGCTCTGGCTCCCTTCGTTCCGGAGTGGATCCGCCGGCTTCGCTCCCGCCCGCGACGGCCTTGGCTCTGGCGACCGGCGCGACGTGACGTCCGGCTCTCCGATAGTCTGGCGCAGCGCCTCTCGGCAGCTGCCTTTGGCAGCGCCTTCCGGTGAGACCTTCCGGTGAGACCTTCCGGTCGAAGCCCCACATCGACCTGCCTCAAACTATCGCAGAGCCATCAAGTCGCTCCGGTTGCCAAAGCGGAGGCCGTTCGCCAGCCCAGGAGGAGCGCCGCGTTAGTTCGACTCGAGAGGCGACTGCAAGGGCCGAGAAGACGCAGCCAGAGCGGAGCGGAGGGACGGCGATGGTCTTTGCGGCAGGGTATGTGGGGCGCCGCCCGGTAGGTTTTCCCGGAAGGCAGCTGCCGAGTGGAGCCCCAGTCATGCTGAGGGGTTCGCTTCTGCTGCTCGGGGTATGAGCATGGGGCGGGCTACTCGAGACTATGTCAGGGGGCTGGAGCGTTCCTCTTTGTTCACTCGGTGCGCCTCGCGAAGGTGGCCCTTGGTGGGGAGTCGCCCTGCCGGGCGAGGGATGGGTCGATGCGGGCCGCCTCGGCGCGGGCGAGGGTCATCTGCTCCCTGAGCATCGAGCCGCTGGCGCCGATGATGAGGACGGTGGCCAAAGTCCAGGTGCGGAGCGCCCAGCCTAGGACCACGGACTCATTCCACGCGCGGTAGAGGCAGCCGACGTCGTAGGAGATTAAGCCCATACACAACGTGATCAGAGAGAGGGCCGCCCCATGATGAATCCCCGCGAGGCTCGAATCGAGGTCCTGGCTGGCCAGGGTCATCGCTCCGCTCACCCAGGCGGGGAGGAGGGAGATGCCGCCGAGATACATGAGGAGCCGGCCCCACTCCCGGAGCTTTCCGCCGCAAGCGACGCGGAAGCTGTGAAACACCGTTCCCAGGACCAGGAGAGCGATGGGGGCGTGGGTGAGGAAACCGTGGAGGTGCCGGGCGATCATCGCGAAGCCTCCTCGGCGCGGCGCACGGCGGCGACCAGCCCGTACTCGATGATCATGAACGCCCAGATGCTGCTCAGCCCAAAGGAGGCGCAGACCGCCTGCCCTCGGTCGAGCTCGGGGAAGGCGATGAGAAGGCCGATGGACACGAAGCGGTGGAGGACGAAGCCGAGCACCAGCCACAAGAGGCGGGTGTTCCAGATGCGGTAGCTCGCGCCGTCGCGGTGGGCGCGGCTCACGAGGGTCATGACCCAGGCGAACGCGAACACAACCCCCACTCCGAGGCTCACCAGGACGACGGTGCCCTCATGATAGATCTGATACTCGAGGCTCAGGGCGGACGCGCGCGCCATCAGAGCGTAGCCGGTCACGAGCATCACCACCGTTTGCGCCGAGGAGAGGGTTCCGAGCCGCCAGTAGAGGTCTGGCCGCAGGGTCTCCAACCTCCGAGCGATCTGGGAGATGTTGAGGGGGACCGCCGAGGCAAAGGCGACGAGGTGAAGGACGTAGGGGTAGCGCCCGCCGACCTCTGCCCACGCCTGCACACGGTGGCCGACCCGCGCCTCGGACCACGCGAGGAGCACCGCCAGACCGAGCTGAACGGCGATCGCGAGGATCGCGCAGTCGAGCCCCAGGGGTGCCCTTCGAGGCGTCGCCGATGGGGTCCAGGTGAGGGCCCCCGGCCCGCGCGAGGCGGGGGCGCTCGGAGACAGCGGAAGAGCGTTGGCGGCCTTCATGGTGAGTATCAGCCGCCCTCCCGACCGGGCCCCCGTCATCCGCGGTGAAAAAAGAGAACCGCCGCCGGTCGGGCCGGAGCCTGCCTCGAATGTGCGCAGTACGTGCCGTGGCTTCCGGGCGGAGAAAGAGAGAAGATGGCCGCTCGATGACCCGAAAGCTCAGCCTCGTGGCGTCACTGGCCCTCTTGCTGTGGGCTCCAAATCTTCGCGGCACCGATGGCTTTGAAGGGATCTGCGATGCCTATCGATTCGACCTCGAAGGAATTTTCCCGAGAGAAATCTGCGGATGGTCGACCCGGGGTTGGACGCGCCCCAGATAGAAAGGGTCGAGCTATTGACGTTCGACGACCACTCCTCGGGGTGCGGACGAGACGAGTGCGTCGGCGCCTCCGTGGTGAACATCTACATCTCGGGGCTACCCGCGCGGCTGGTGTCGAGGAGCTGTGACGGACCCACGCAGGCGACTTTCACCGGCACGGTCGAGTCCGAGGATGGGCTCCGAGTTCTCGTAGACGTATTGTCATGGGGAAGGGGATCGAACCATACGGGCGGTTGTATCAGCGGCATCGACGACCGCGGATACTGGACGCCCCCGCTCAGGTACGCGCACTCGGAGTTCGAGTTGATTTCTGTCGGAGACCCTCGACCACGATAATCGCGGAGATCACTCTGAGTAGGTACAGTTCATGCCTCAAGCCTAAACTGGAGAGCCGGAGTCAGGCAGGGAAGGCGAAGGGGAGGGCCAGGTCTCGTCGCTCTGGGCGGCGTCACCGGAGGTGACCTCCATCACTTCGACCAAGGAGCCAGCCGAACGACCTCGGATGGTGCACGGTCTTCGGTGCCTACGAGAGCTCGGTGCCCATCCTCCTCTTCGATCCCGCGCGCGTCGCCTGCGGCCGATACTTCCCGCATCGCCTCCCCAGGTCGGCGCTGATGTTCATGGGTCATTTGCGGCGATGCTGAACCTGCCCGAAGCGCGCGGCTGGCCGAACGCCTCGCAGCCTCGGTACCTGCCCGTTGAGTAGGGAGCGACGTCCTTCGTGCTGGCGCGTGGTTGGCGACTCAACGAGCTGGTCACCATCGTCGACACAAGGCTAGGTGTGTGGTTTCAAGCGCTCAGTGGAGTTCCTCCTCGCTTTGATGCTCACGGCTGGGGCTCCTCCCTTGGACTTTCCTGCCTTGGACTCTCCTGTCCATGGCGACGGCCGAAATCATCGCAACCTTCTTCGGAAGCGGTTGGTCAATCGCGACCTCGCCGCCCAGTTGGAGCCCTGGCGTCTCGGGGATGAACTCCCTCCCTTCACCGCGGCGGTAGATGCGATCCTGGGTACGCAGCTACCTCTCGAGGGATCGAGTCCAACGCCGTTTCACGGCTTCTTCGTGGCTGATGTCTTTCTCGAGCTCGAGGTACTCGAGGGGGTGGCTCTCAACCTCAATCTCACTACTCTCAACGTCACCGCGTCGGGGGGGTTTAGGGTGCTGAGCGACATTCTTCCGGGCTTCGCGGTCTCCATTCATGTGCCCTGGTCTCTCTTCGGCGAGGAGCCCATCTATGTCGACTTCGTCGGTCCGGACCTCGACCTCGTCACTGTGGGGCAAGGAGCGCTGCTGCAGGATGTCTTTCTGGAGGGGTTCATGGCGGGGCTTCGCTGGCGCGACTGGGAGCTTCACGCGATCTTCGGGGGGCGGGTCTTCTGGGAGACGGACGATTACCTCTATCTGGGTTTCGAATGGAACCGTCGTACCCTCGGAGTGGGCTACACGCGCTGGTTCAGCGGCTTTGGCGGGGCGCTCGGTCCGGACGACCCGACGCTCGTGATACCCTTGCTGGACGCGCACTACCTCTCCGTCCACGGATGCTGGCCAGTGGGGGGTGGCCTGAATCTTGGGCTCGAGTGGGTAGGGCGGGTCGGAGGACCAGAGACTTTGCACCACGGGATCCTGGCTCGGGCAGACTGGACGCTGGGCGATATGCAGTCAGGGGTGCACGGGGGTTACCAGTTTCGTTTCTTCCAGCAGGGCTTCGGTCCTCTCGACAGCGTTGGCTCGGCCTCCGCCTTGGCGGCCTACCCCGTTCTCGAGAATACCTACGCCACCCAAGCCTTCGAGTTCCTCGGGACCACGGCCGCGTACGATCAGTGGAGCCACGCCGTCATGGTGGAGGGGCGGTACCGACTCGGGCCTTGGGAGGGATTTCTCGAATTCAAGGGCTGGGTGCGGGCCGCAAGAGCCCCCGACCCGGATAACGCGGTCCTGGTGCGGGCCCCGGACGGGCGGGTGCTTCCGGGCTGGGAGCCGGGCCTCTTCTATTCGGTGGGAGCCGCCTGGTACATCGCGGCCGGGCTCCCTCACTTCGTCTCCGTCTTCGTCTCCAATAAGTCGGTGTCTAGTTTCGGCAACGTTCGCACGCCGGTCCCGAACCGGTTCATCGACCAGGCGGGGTTGTTTATCGAAGGCGAAGTCTGTCTATGAACCGGTGGGGATGGTGCGTCGTCATCGCGCTCTCGAGCTCGGCCTGTGGGGATCTCGACCCCCCCGTCCCGAGCGCCCGAGTGTCTACGTCGGTGGTCTTCACGGGGTCGAGCACGGTGAGCCTCGAAGGTCTCCGTGTCGTGGCGGGTCTGAACCTCCGTAGCGCGAGCGCCGAGGTGTGGCTCGATCGCTCCGTCACCTCCACCGCGGCTGGTCTCGCCATCGATCTGGTGGCCGCGGAGCCGGAGACCGCCGGGGGCACTCAGCAGTTCTTCTTCGTGAATAGACTCTCGTCCGTGCTGTCCGTTCGAGGGCTCGGGGTCGAGTTTTTGGCGTATCTCGACGGGGATGCTTCCAGGACGTATAGGCCTGACGTCGACGTCATCGTAGGTACCGTCATCGACGGTCGAGGCTACGCCTTTCTCCCCGAACTCGAAGACCAGCTGCTCATGATTCCGCCGGAGTTTGCCGCAGACTTTCGGGCGGCGGTGCCTCCGGGACAGCGAAGCCTGCTCCCCATCCAGGAGCAGCTCCTAACCCCGGACGATCATCCCATCACCTTGGATCTCGCCTCGCCTTCCCAGATGGCCCTTCGGCTGTGCGGGGTAGATATCACCCGTTTGCCGATCGTCGAGCCGATGACTTCGGTCTGGCTCGACGCGGGGTTGGACGCGGTGGCTCTCTGCGGCCTCGCTGTCGCGGACTGCGTCTCGGTCGACCTCGAGGCGGTCGCTCAGCCGCTGCTCCCTGAAGAGGACGCATTCGCGAGTGCCCAGTGTCGTCCGCGAGGCGGCCTCGAGGTGCTCGTGCTCGAGTCGAGGGTGCCGGCTTGCTCCCCCGCATGTGAATGCGGCGTCGCGTCAAAGGTAGAAGCCTATGTGACCACCGCCACGGCGGCGCCCAGCTGGTGGCCCTGTGGTGCCGAGGTGGAGCGATGCGAGGCCGGCGGGTCGCTCCTCCGCATCGCCCCAGAGTGCCGCTGAAGCTACGAAGCGGGTGGCCGCGCTGGCCGGCGTGAACCTCAATCGTCAAAGGGGAAGATCTCGCGCCGGTCCTGAAGCGGAGGGGCCTCGATGCATCGTCCTAGGTATGTAAACATATCGATGAGTGCAGGTGTTGGTCCGAGAGTACATCCCTTGAGCTCTCTCTCGGGCTGAGGGGCGTACGTAGGCCGCCGAGCCGAGGATCTCAGGGCGTCGGGCAGGCCATGGGTTGCCCGTCGAGCGGGCTCAGCTCACCTTCGAGGCACGTGAACTCGAGGAAGAAGGGCTCGCCCACGGGGATGGGGAGGACGCGTTCGACCTCATAGGCGGCTCTACATATTGCAACACTTCCGAGGCGAGGCGGCCCCCCTTGACGCCGTCAGGGGATGTTCTTTCGCTGGACCGTCCAGCTGGGATGGACGCATAGCTCGCAGGGGCCATAGAAGGCCTCCCTGGCTCCGGAGTCATCCCGCACTTCGCTCATGAAGAAGGCCGTTGCGTACCCTCGATAGATGCCCCCGTTGGCCGTGTAGACGAAGTGGCTTCCCCCGTCCGAGATGCCGAAGACGGTTGGAATCTCGGACGCCTCGAAGGTTCGCCCTGCCAGTTGCGGGCTCACGATGGGGTCTCCCGCGGCGCCCATGATGAGGAGAGAACCGTCGGTCGTGTCCGGATCTCCGGGGGCCGGGTTGCCGATAGCGACGGTCTTGATGCGAGCGTCGCTGTTCGCGGCTCCTACCGCGCAACCCCCGCCCAAGGAGTGGCCCGAAGCGGCCACGTCCTGAAGGTCGAGCTGGTTGTGAAAGACGCTGGTGGGGTCGTCGTTGAGAGACGCCATGAGATCGATCCCGCCTACCAAGTCCTCGCCTCTGCAGGTGGAGCTATTCGTAGCCACCACCACGAAGCCCCAGGACGCAAAGTGGCGGAGGAGACCGGCGTACATGGCCGGGCTACCGCCGGCCCCGTTGCCCCAAGTGATCACCGAGTGACCCCCCGTCATCTCGGTGGGATAGTAGAGGGTGTAGACCTCACCCACCTCTTCGCTGGTCTCGAAGGCACCGTTGACGGAATAGGTTGCCTCGATGGGTTGCTCCTCGTAGTCGTCGCTGCCGCCCCCGGGGTTGCCTCCGCCGCCTCCGGGGTTGCCACCTTCGCTCGGTGACCCCGCGCTCTTGGTCTGGTACACGCTCCAGGGCTCCACCTGGCAGTCCTCACAGCGGATGTAGCTGCAGGCGGGGGCGCTCTCCCGCAGGTGGCAGCGCATGAAAGAGGTGGAGAGTTCGATGAGGCCTTCTCGGTCGTCGAGGTCGAAGTGACCGTCGGCAAACCCACCTTCCTCTTGGGCGGCTTGGGCATAGATAGCCTCGCCCGACGCGGCGTCGTAGGCGGCTCGGACCGGCTGCCGCAGATAGTCCTCGTCCCCGGTGGCGAAGAGACCAGGTTTAGTGAGCGCGGTCTCCGCTCCCGAGCCCGAGCCGATCAGCACGCCCGCTACCGCTCCCTCGTCCGACATCTCTCTCGCTACCGCGATGGCCCCCAGGGACTTCCCGATCAAGCCGAACTCGGCGTCGAGCTTTTGGTAGAAGACGCTCGAGGGGTCCGCGTTTTCGGCCATTGCGAGCTCGACGGAGGTCAGGATGGGACGGCTCTCCGCAGTGGTTCGGTTGGTGTGGGCCACGGCCACCACGAAGCCGTGGCTGGCCAGGTGGTCGAAGTACGCGGGGTAGTGAGCTCCGCCCGAGCCGGTCGAGCCGTTGCCCCAGCCGATGACCTTGAAGGTGCAGCGGCTGGTCTCCACGACGGCCGGATAGTAGAGCGTGGTCCCGTCGTGGGCGCCCTCGGTTGAGTCTTCGACGAGGACTATGGATCTGACTTCCAGGCCGCCCGGCTCCGCCGACGATCCGTCATCGTCCATCTGGCAAGTGTCCTCGTTCCACCCCACGCGGTCCTCGACCGGCGTGGGCTCCTCGACGGGGGGAGGCTCCACCGGGGGCGGAATCGCGAGCGACACGCACAGGCGGGCGCCCTCCGATTCTGACCACTCACAGACCTCGTCTGGGCCTGGGCAATCGGAGTCCTGACCGCACTGCGAGCACACGAGCTGGTCCGCGTCCGGCGCTTGCGCGCAAAAGCGGGTGCTGCACCCGGAAGCGCTCTCGCAGCTTCCGCCGAGATCCGAGACGTCTCCGGGATCACCGCAGCTGGCCGCGGCCATCGCGGCCGCAAGCACCCAGCGATAGATGCCGATCACGCGGAGAACTGGGACGGTCGTCATGTCCTCACGAACCCGCTCGGGCACTCGAGTTGCGGGACTCTACACTTCGCAACCTTTCCCTACGACCCTCGGCTACGGGTAGAGATCCCAACCCACGGCCACGGTGAGGAGGGGGATGTGCACGTAGCTGGTGTACGTCGACTCCAAGTAGGCCGCTCCGATCTCTTCCACCGTATCGGTGAGTCCAGGGAAGCGAGCCGCGGTGACCAGTTGGGCGTCCACGTCGGCGGCCACCGTGAAGTTCCAGCCCAAGGCCACTCTGAGGGCGACGTCGTCGAACAGGAAGCGGTAGCCGACCTCGAGGCCCACCTGGTGAACGGTGGAGCCGAGATCCCAACCGTCGTTCGTCCCCGAGACTTCGACCTGCCCGGAGGCGGCCGCGAGGTCGTCCGTGGAGAAGGAGCCTCCGAGCGCGAGCAAGGTGTAGAGGGCGTCGACGTAAAACTGCTCGTCCTTGAAGGGACGCACGCCCGCGCGCAGCTGGAGGGCGAGGGCGTTCTCCGTGGCCGCTCGGACCAGGGCCGAGGTGAGGTCGTTGTAGCCGCCCACGGCCTGCCCAACCTCGTCGGCGAGCTCGACGTAGGCCGGAGGGACCCACATCAGCCCGAGACCGAAGCGGATCTGGCTCACTTCGGCTTCGACCGCGGCTCCGAGTCCGATCGGCACCACCGTCAGGACCTCCGGGGTGACCCGCACGTCCTGGGCCCGAGCGACGCTCGAGCCGAGGGGGGCTATCCCCAGGCAGAGGAGGACAGCGAGCGCTTGCGTCGTCGTCGCCAAGAATTTCATAGGCCCGAGCCTCCCTTTCAGCTCGGTTCGAGATAGTCGAGGGTCATCGGGGTGACGTTCACCTACAGCGCTGAGCGCTCAGGCGGCGTCCCGGATGCGGTCCCGGAGCTTCTTCTTGGTGCGGAAGGCCCACTGGTGCACCGCGTGCCCGGAGGGAAAGCCGAAGCGCTCCGCCACCTCTCCGCTCGTTGCGCCCTCCACGAAGTAGGCGACCACCATCGAGGCTTCCCGCTCGGGGAGAGCTCGCAGCACCCGAGCCGCCATCCGCTGCTGCTCCAGACGCCGCTCGGCTCCATCCTGCGGACAGGCGGTCTCGTCCTCGTTGACTTCATCCGACGCCCAGCGGGCGTGACGTCGATGACGGGCGAGCACGTTCAAGGCTGCGTTGCGGGCGAACTGCCGCAGGAACGGAGCCAGGGGCCCCAGTTCGGGCCTCCAGCTCCGGAGCGGGGCGGCCTCGTCGCGAAAGAGGGTCGTCCAGGCGTCCTGGACGGCCTCAGCGATCAAGTCCTGAGCCGAGCCCGAAGGCTCTCCCCGGCGAAGAAGCACGGCGGCGGCGGCGCCGGCCATGATCGGACCCATGCGCCGCACGAGCTCCGTGCCCTCGGGATGACCTCGGACGGCCTTCTCGACCAGCGTCGTTTCGTCGGAAGGCGGCCGGGACGGCGCCTCCGCTCGCGCGACCTGCCCTCCAGGACGAAGGGGCTTCTCGAGTCCAGTGCATCTCACGGTGGTTCTCGGTCCCGGAAGCTTGTGCCGGACCGAGAGCCCCTCAGGAATCCCCGTCGCCGCTATGGCTCCGATAGCCGCCGGGCATGGCCGGCCCCTACGGGTCGAGGCCGAGCACGAAGCCCAGGCTCTCATCCAGGGCCCGGATCCGGGCCGGGCTCAGCGCTCCGATGCGCTCTTCGAGGGACGACTTGGGGATGGGCCCCACCACGTCGCAATTCGCCACGCAGGGCTTGGGGAGGCCGTCGCGTCGCCCGAGGCGGACCTCGGCCGCGAAGCCCCGGACCGTCGTGGACACCGGCACCGCGAGCACCAGCTCGCGGACGTCATAGGCTTCGTCGCGGGACACGAGGACGACGGGGCGGCGCTTGTCGACCTGCGCCCACCACAGCTCGCCTCGCTTCACGGGGCCCTCACCACGCCTCGCCCTCCTCGAGGGTGGCCCACGCCGCCTGGGTCTGGGCGAGGGCCGCCGCGACGTCGGGCGCCGACTCGGGCCGACTGCGGTAGCGAGCGCGGTACTCGCGGGCCTGCTGCTGCAGGCGCTCGCGATCGAGGAGCTGCTCCAGGGCGCGACGTATGAGGGCGCTCCTCGACTCTCCGGTGCGCCCGCGGACCCGCTCGATCTCCACGAGGAGCTCGTCGTCGAGGGACATCGCGATCTTCTTGGTCACGGTATGAAGAAATCATACCCGCTCTCGCCCCGTCTAGCGTCGCCCGGGAGGATGCCGTGAGCGGTGGGCCTCGACAGGGCGTCCGGGTCGGTCGAGCATGCCGTCATGGCGACCCCCCCACAGACCCACTTTCGGACCTGCAACATCTGCGAAGCCATGTGCGGTCTCGCCATCGAGCACGCCGACGGCGCCGTCCTCTCGATTCGCGGGGACGCCGAGGACCCCTTCAGCCAGGGCCACATCTGCCCCAAGGCGGTGGCCCTCCAGGACTACTACGCGGACCCGGACCGGCTCCGCACGCCCGTGCGGAAGACGGCTCAGGGGTGGGAGGAGATGTCCTGGGACGCGGCTCTGGACGAGGTCGCGAGCCGGATTCGGGGGGTGCAGGCGGTGCACGGCCCGAACGCGGTGGGCGTCTACCTGGGCAACCCCAACGCCCACAACTTCGGCAACGCCCTGATGCTCCCCCACTTCTTCAAGGCGCTGGGGACCCGGGCCCGCTACAGCTCGGCCTCGGCGGATCAGCTCCCCCACCACGTGGCCTCGAACTTCATGTTCGGGGCGGGACTCCTCATCCCCGTCCCCGACATCGACCGCACCGACTTCTTGCTCGTGGTGGGCGGCAACCCCGCCGTCTCCAACGGGAGCATGATGACCGCGGCTGGGGTGAGCCGGAGGATCAAGGCCATCCGCGAGCGCGGAGGTAAGGTGGTGGTCGTCGACCCCCGCCGCACCGAGACCGCGCGCCTCGCCGACACCCATCTCTTCATCCGGCCCGAGCGCGATGCCCTCTTTCTGATGGCCATGATCCACACCCTCTTCGAGGAGGGCCGGGTCGACCTCGGGCATCTGGAGCCCCTCATCGAGGGCCTCGACGTCATGCGCGAGGTGGCTCAGCCCTTCAGCCCGGAGCGGGTGGCGCCCGCCACCGGCATCGCCGCCGCCGACATCCGCAAACTCGCCCTCGACATGGCCTCAGCCCCCTCCGCGGTGTGCTACGCCCGTATGGGGGCCTCGACCCAGAGCTACGGCGGTCTCTGCCAGTGGCTGAACAACGTCTTCAACCTCCTCACCGCCAACTGCGACAAGGCTGGCGGGGCGATGTTTCCCGAACCCGCCTTCGACCTCGTGCGGCGCTCCAAAAAGGGTAAGCCCAACTCTTACGGCCGACATACTTCGCGGGTGCGCGGGCTCCCCTTCTTCAACGGTGAGTTTCCCGTGGCCACCCTGGCCGAAGAGATCACTACCCCCGGTGAGGGCCAGCTCAAGTCCCTCGTCACCATCGCCGGTAACCCGGTGCTGTCGAGCCCGAACGGCCCCGCCCTCGCCGAAGCCTTCCAGCAGCTCGACTTCATGGTCTCCGTGGATATCTATCTCAACGAGACCACCAAGCACGCGGACATCATCCTCCCTTCCACCACGGGCCTGGAGGTCGGGCACTACGACGTGTTCTTCAACGCCTTCGCGGTCAGCAACAACGCGAAGTACTCCCCACCGCTCTTCGAGAAGTCGGACGATCAGCGGCACGACTGGCAGATCCTCAAAGCCTTGGCCGCGCGCTGGACGGGGATCCCGGAGGACGAGCAAACCCCCGAGGACATGCTCGATCTCGGCCTCCGCACGGGCGCCTACGGTGGGGAGGGGATGAGCCTCGCCAAGCTCCTCGAGCATCCCCACGGGATGCACCTCGGACCACTCCGTCCCTGCCTGGAGGCGCGGCTCATGACCGCGGACGATCGGGTCCATCTCGCCCCGCAGTTCTATCTCGACGACGTGCCTCGGCTCGAGGCGCTCCTCGAGGCCCCAGCGAGTCTTCCCGACTATCCCTTGCAGATGATCAGTCGGCGCCTCCTCCGGAGCCACAACACCTGGACCCACAACGCGGCCCGGCTCGTGAAGGGCAAGAACCCTTGCACCCTCCAGATGAGCGAGGAAGACGCCCGCGCCCTCGGCGTGACTTCCGGGCAGATGGTGGCGGTCCGCTCCGCGGTGGGGGAGATCGAGATCGAAGCCGAGGTGAACGACGATCTCATGCCCGGAGTGGTCAGCGTGCCCCAGGGGTGGGGCCATAACCAGAGCGACACCCGGATGACGGTGGCCGCAACCCAGCCGGGGGTGAGCATCAACGACCTCACCGACCCCGCGCGGGTCGACCCCCTCACCGGCAACGCCGCCCTCAACGGCACCCCGGTGGCGGTGGTGGCGACGTCGGGCGCGCGCGGGCCGTGAAGACTACGGGGCCGAGCGGGAAGGAGCCCGGTAGATGCTGGCCGTACCCTCGCTCTTCCTCTTGGGCGCGATCGTCCCTTCCCAGCCCTTCGTCCCTTCCCAGCCCTTCGTGCCCTCCTGCTGAGCGTTTCGGCCCTTCAGCGCCAACCCCCCGGTGGTGGGCTCGACGCCGCTTCTCGCGCGGGAGCGGTCTTCGGCTCCAGATAGCTTCGAGCTCGTCGAGGGAGACCCCACCACGACGCTCGACCGGGTCGATCCGCCTCCCGGCTTAGCGGGCTCCGAGGGCGCTGGTCTTCTATCGGCCGCGGAGTGCGCTCATGCCCCGGGTCTACCTTCTCGACGGCGTGGAGATGACCGCCCAGGCGAGCTCGCCCCTCCCCGCTTCTCCTCCTGAGACGCTCGAGCTGCGTATGGTTCCCGAGGAGAGGGACGCGGCCTCCTGCGCCAATCTCGACTGCGAGTACTTTCCTTGGCGGATCGAGATCGAGGCAAAGAGCACCCTCCTCTCGGAGCAGCGTTTCCTCGTCCACATCACCGTGGATGGAGCGGATTTGGCTCCTCGGCTCACTCGCGCCGTGGGCGAGGAGCCCATAGAACTATATACCGGCCCCATCCCCCGCCTATCGGAGCTCGATGATTCGACGGTGTGCCTGTCCATCCAGTCCGTGGACGACGAGGGGCGCCTCGGGTCGCTCCGAGATCTGGGATGTATCGAGCCCCCCGGCGGGTGCAGGGGCGTCTTCGGCAGCCCTCGAAACGTCCCCGTACTGACCATCTTTGCCGTGCTCTTCGGGCTCTCTCGCTTGGCGCGAAGGCAGGGCGAAAAGCGCCTCGCCACTTACGCAACTAATCACCCTGACGGGATACTAGGAGCGCGGGCGACGCCAGCAGGCGAAACGAGCGTTGTCGGTGGAGCCCATGGCGAGGACCACGCGCTCGGCGTCGAAGCCCTCCAGCTCCATCAGTCGGTCCAGGAGGTCTGAGGTGCCCTCCGCGCCCGAGGGGACCACGAGCGGCTCGCCCTCCAGAGGCGTGAGGACCCAGAAGACGTCTTCGACGAAGGGCCCCTCGTCGGTGGTGAAGATGTCCACCGCCCTCAGCTCCGCGAGCTCGAGGTCTCGAGCGGGAGCGCCGGGGCCCGTCAGCGTCACGTGGTCGTCGTCGAGCTCGACCCGGATGGGCTCTGCGGGGGGGCCGCGGCGGCCCCAGATGAAGCAGAGCGCTCCGAGGACGACGGGAACCAGGAGGTAGATGCTCATGAGCTGAGGGTGGAGCTCGTAAATTGGTTAACCAACCAAACAACTGATCCCCCGAGGGGTCCGGGCGTCGTATCGTCTCCCGGTGCCCCGCCCGAGCAACCGAGCGGCGCGAAGGCGCCAGATCCTGGAAGCCCTGGAGCGGGTCATGGCGCGCTCGGGGGTAGGGAGCGCCACCGTCGAGGCGGTGGCTCAGGAGGCCGAGCTGGCGCCGGGCCTCGTGCATCACCACTTTCGGAACAAGGAAGAGCTCTTCGCCGAGCTGGCCCGAGACCTCCAGGGCCGCTTCCGAGAGGCCAGCCAAGGGAGAGATCTGGAGGGGCGGCTGGATGCCGCGCTGGCCCTTCGGGGGGAGGCGGGCATGCGTACCGCCCGAGCTTGGGTAGGGCTCTTCGCTCAGGCTCTCCGGAGCCCCGCTCTCCTCGAGCAGCTGCGGCGCGGGGTCCGGAGCGAGCTCCGTCGGGTCGAGAGGTCCCTCGAGGAGGCCGGGCTCGACCGAGGGGAGGCCGAACGCGGAGCGGCCGGCCTCGTGGCGTTCGTCCTCGGAGCCCTCGTCTTCGGCGCGCTCCTCCCTCGCACCCGGGTGGGCTTTGCCGCTCCGACGGCGCGCCGGCTGGCCCGCGCCCTCCTCAACCAAAGAGCCGAGACGCCCTCGGCTACGACCGAGAATGGCCCAAGATAAGCCGGTTAGGCTCGTCGGACGGAGCATCGAGGGCTCTTCCTGGCCCTTCGGCTTCACTCAATCACTTCGAGAGCAAGAAATCATATCACTCATTTGGTTTCAATACATCGATCCGTATCTCTGGATTATCTAAAAATGATCCGAATCATTTAAAATCGTATCTGGCTTGGGCCTCGAGTGGTTGAGATTAAACGAGGCGTAATCAGACAATGATCGAAGGTGGTTTGAATACGCCGATAGCCCTGGCTCTAGATAGTTGGGGCTCGCGAAGGAGCGAGATCGGCCCAAACCGAGCCGATCTACGCGCCTCGTCAGGGATGAGGAGCTATTCGTTGAAGGGGGAAGGTAGAGGCGACTTGGGCAGGGCTGGAGCGCCTCCGGAGCCGTCGTCTCCGGACCGCGGGAGATCCATCCTCCACATCTCGATGCCGTCGCGCTCCTCGGACGAAATCACCTCCGGGAGCTCCTCCCTGAGGGCGGCGAGGCCCTTGTGAACGGAAGCTACCGAAACCTTGGCGATGACAGCGACATCGAAGGCGGTGAAGGGGCCTCGGCGGGCGCACGTGAGGAGGGCATCGACCACTCTAGACGTCTCGTCGGCCATCAGGTTTTCCCTTAGCCATTCTGGCCCCGGGAGCCGAGCTTCTCAAACTCTCTTGGGACCTGAGCGACGATCAAAGGTAGCGCGGGTCGAGGTCACGGAAGTGGGCCACGCGGATGTCGAGGGCGAAACCGTCCACCGCCTCGAAGGCTCGCTGCAGGGCGGCGCGGATCCAGGCCGGGTCGTTGTCGAACACCCCGCCCCCGAGAAAGGTGAGCCACACTCGGCCGCTGCCCCGGCCTTCGGCCACGTCGATCACCGCTGCCCACAGGGTGGCTTCGTAGGCAGCGTCCAGGACCAGGGTAGCGAGCGGGGCCCAAGCCTCGCGGGGGACGCCGGGGACGTAGCCGCAGGACACCGCGGAGCAGAAGGCCTGGGATACGAGGGTCTGCCTGGCGGGGGGCGAGAAGCGACGAGCGAAGGTCACCTCCACGCCGCTCTGAACGCCAATGCGCAAGGTCTGGAGGAGGGCGTCGCGGTCGCGCTTTTCAATCTCCCGAGCGAGGGCGTTGAGACGCTGGGGATCGGCGTCGGTGTAGCCGTTGCGCACGGTGAAGAAGCGCTCCGGGGATCCGAGGGCGCCCGCGAGGTCGCGGGTGAGATCGAGCTGATGCTCACGGCTCTGGCCCCGCGCGGCGCCGGCCGTCACCGGCACGAAGTAGTTTCGGTGGAGGGCGGCCGCGGCGGCGGCGAGGGCGCAAGCCGGCCCTTGGGTGAGGTCGTGGGCGTAGTTGGTGATGCCGTCTTCGGGGACGCAGTCCGGCGACGGAAACTCGAGGCAGTTGAACTGCGAGGCGGCCTGAAAGAGCGCCCGCTCGTTCTCCGGGAGCGCGTGGAGCTCCAGGACGTCGCCGACCACCTCGTGCGAGACCTCCGCCGCGCCGCCGCGGCCGAGCTCCCGGCCTCGCGCCCGCAGCTCCCCGAGGGAGGGCGTCTCGAAGCGGCCGACCCCGAAGCGGCGCCCTCCGGGCGTCACCAGCTGCTCTCCCTCGACGCGAAACTGCTCACGAACCCGAGCGGGATCCTCGGGGACGCCGAAGAGGGCTTCGAACCACGTCACGAGGGGAGTGTCGGTCCCACGCCCAAATTCTACAAAGGCTGTCGGGAGGACCGTCTCGAAGACCTCAACCTCAACGAGAACGCCGTGGAGGACATCGGCGCGCTCCGCGACTGGTGCGGCTCAAGGGCTTCGGCGCCCAACACAACCTGATCATAGACGCCAACCATCTGAGCGACATCGGACCCCTCGCGGCGCTGTCGAGCCTCAAGGTCCTGAGCGTGACCAACAACCAGATCGGCTACGAAAACTGGCCCGAGACTGCGGAGGGGCTGGCCGTCCTGAAGGAGCTCGGCTCCACCGTGCACTTCGCGCCGCAAGAGCCGTTGTCGGTCTACGCCGACGTGCCGAGGGCGAAGAGCCCCAGTGAAGACCCGGACCCCGCCGTCATGGGGAGTTCCTCCAGTGACGAACCCCGCGAGGACTGAGCTCTGCTCGAGCTCGACGTCTACGCTATCTATCGAGCTCGAGGCCGTCTCGGAGGGCGAACCCTCCACCCGCCATTGGAGTCGAGGTGACGCCCGACGTGGCGCGCCGATAGATGGTGGCCGATTGAGTATCGTGCTCGACGACGACGTGCGCCGGTACCGTCTCGAGGGCGAGATACTCCCTGACTTTCACCCGTGGTCCACGTTGCGGGACGAGTCACTGGTGACCTCGAACAAGAAAGCCGGGCTCGTGAAGAGGAGGGGGCGTCCTGCCAGGGTCGCCGCTCCTCGCAGAACAGCACGGAGGAGTTCGCGGCCCGCTTCCGCAGTCCGGACGGCTCGCGCGGCTCTCTTCCCGAGCGCTCAGAGTTCGTGCGGGAGGGAGGCGAGTGGTTTTATGTCATCGGCGCCCCTGGACCGCAGGTCTTATAGCGATGGGGTGTGTTGAAGGATAGACAGCCCGCGCGACGACCAAGTCCTCGCCTGCGACCCCAGCCTCCATGCCGATCTTCTCCGGTTCAGAGCCGGACCCGAAGGACCTGGGCGGGCTGGTTTCCGCCCTCGAGGAGATGTCCGGTGGTGAGAACCCAAAGGGTCGAACCCCTTTTCGCAGGGGGGAAGAGGACACTCGTACATCCCCCGCATCCTTCCTCGATCAGCGCGGTGTGGCGACCCTGCCGGTCGATGACGAAGAGCGCTTCTCCATGAGTGGCCACGTAGATGTATCCGCGAGCGTCAAAGACGAAGTCATCCACCGCCCCCGGCGAGGCGAAGAGCTCAGGGGCGCCGGGACGCAGGCCCTCCAGAGGGATTCGGTGAATCGTCCCGCGCGAGGAGTTCGAGACGTAGATGCTGTCCTCCCACCTCTTGATCCCGTTGGCTCCCGGGCGAAAGGTGGGGGCCTCCGAGTCGGCCTTCAGCACTTCGCTCTCAAGCCATAGGGAGCTCTTTCCGCTCGGGAGGTCATAGAGCCACAAGCTGCCGCGCACCGAGTCGGCGATGAGCATCTGGGTGCTCGACAGGGCGAAGACGCCGTTCAAGAACCCGGCCTCGGACAACTGGGTTCGGCGGACCACCGCCCCTGCGGGGCTAAGCTCGGCGACCAAGCTCGAACCGGCGAACGCCTTCGGCTGGGTGAAGGGAGCGCCATGTCCGGACACGACGTAGCCGTTCTTCGTGGTCACGATACCCACCGGATGAAAGTCGAGCTCCGCCAGCGTCTCCATCCGGCCCTCGGGGCCCAGAAGCAAGAGCTTGCGGTCGAAGTAGCTCGTGATGACCGCACCCCCTTCAGGCCCTTCGGTGAGGTTTTCCAGGAAGGTTCCGGGCGGGAGGGCCACCACCTGTTCAAACGCCAGGGGAGGGGAGGATCCGGGGCTCGGGCTCGACGGGATCGTGCCCGAGCTCGGGTGCGTGCAGGCCATTCCTAGGGCCCCCAGTGCCCATAGGAGGTACGGATGGCTATCCCGCCTGGACCCGAGCGGACCGGCTGGAGGCTTTGAGAAGAGGGGGACTGAAGTCGGCATTTCGCGGCAGGCAGGATACACACCGAGAGACCTGACGCTCTACATGGAGGTGTCGAAAGTGCTCCACGACCTCCGGCCTCGGATGCTGTTTCCCGGCCTTTCTTTCGAGAGGGTTCCAGGGGCTGGCCTGGCTGCGCGAGGAGATCATCTCCACCTCGGCGAAGTGACCAGGTCGGTCGGCTAGGGGCAGCCCGTGGTACTCTGACGGGTGCGCAGATCGACCCAGCGAGCGATCGCTTTCGTCGGGGCTCTCTCTTTCGGCTGTCGAGCCACCCAGACCCTATACGTCGAGCCCCCTGCGAGCGGGCGGGCTCGAGTGACCGTCGATGGGGATGTCGCGGCCGAAGGCTCGTCCCTGTTCAAGACCAGGGTCCAGCGTCGGGACGACTCCAGCTACCTCGCCCTGGGCGGGATGGGTCTCGCGATCCTGCTCTCAGGCGGGGCGTTGATGGCGGGCGGAGCGACCCGGTTCGGGAACGGTCGGGGAGACGGAGGGGGTGCTGGGTTGCTCTTTCTCGGCGCGATCCTAGGCACGGTGGGCCTCGTGCAGAGCCTGGCCACGGGTCTCAGCTACGCGGGCCAACGCGACCCGAGCGTGCAGGTCGAGCTTCAGTTCGCGGACGGCCGGCAGGTCTCGAAAGCCCTCGGCGCCTGGCATCGGCGTCTCATCGTCGAGGCCGGCCCGCGGGGTGAGGTGGTGGCCCGTCCGGCCGAGGCGCGCTAGAGACCCGGTCGGTCGGCTGGACCCGGGTCGCTCACCGCCGGAGCAAAACCGCTCGGCCCTTCATGTCCATGCCGTCGGCGAGGCCGGTGGCCGCGACTACCCCCCCATACTTGGTCATGGAGAGGACGTGGGCGAGGGTGGGGCAGGGCTCGACGTGGCGCTTGGGCTGGGCTCCCATCGCGGTCGTGACGGCGTCGGCCTGCCCCTGCGGCTCGAAGAAGCCCTACCCCCGCTGCTGCCGGCCCATCCACGCCGGAGCGGCGTCTGAGCGCCCCGAGCAGCTGATGCGCGCGCGCTACTCGGCCTTCGTGCAGGGAGAGGTCGACTTTTTGGTGCGTACTCACCGGCCCTCGGACGGGTCTGCGGTCGACCGGGAAGGCATCGAGCGGACCTCGCGAGAGACGGACTGGCGCGGTCTGTCGGTGCTCGGGCGGGGTATGACCGGCGAGGACCGGGGCTGGGTGGAGTTCGCGGCCCGCTTCCGCGGTCCGGACGGCTCGCGCGGCTTCCTTCACGAGCGCTCCGAGTTCGTGCGGGAGGGAGGCGATTGGTTCTATGTCGGCGGCGCCCCCGGAAAGCCCCGGGCGCCCCACACCCTATGTCTCTGCGGCAGCGGCAAGAAGACTAAGAAGTGCTGCGGGCGAGCGTAGGCGTACGGGGATACCGATCTCGACCCATCTACATCTCCTCTACTCAAAGACTGGTCGAGATTGCTATCCTCATCTCATCGTCTTTCCTAATATAGCCTTACCCATCTCGTCGATGATTGTGGAGGTCTCTGCAGTATCCGGATCATTGACGGGAACTACTCTCATAGGAACGACACAATGGAGAGATACGGAGAAGGGCCGAAAAAGCTGAGTCGTTGGTTCCTGAGGGAACTATAGCGTTCTCTTCTATTGCACTTAGTACGAAGGCCGGAAGTCTTCGCAAGGTAGTTGTTCGCACGCGACGTCTCCTCGTCGATGGGTAGCGCCGGCGCTATCGATCCACTAGACTTCAGGTAGGCAGAGCGCCAGCGGTCTTCATGCCGAGATTCAAGAAGCAGTTTAGCGTTTTCGAGCCGGCTCATCCGGCGTACGGCGGCCCGGTCATCGTCGGCGGCAAGGTCGTGATCAGCGAGCATGACGCGGAGGACAACTACGCTGTTCTTCGTTGGTACGACCCCGACACGGACGATCCGTACTATCAGATCGATTTCGCCAACCCGCCTCCGGGTGGTCGCGTGAGCATGACGGCGCCCGTTCCCCTTCCGGACGATCGCGTGATGGTCGCCATTCATGAGGGGCAGCGTTCGCTCAAGGTCGACGTGGTGGATCTCGGCGGCACCCTCGTGCGCAGCGACGAGCTCTCCCTAGGTCGCGAAGCCGAGCTTCACGTTCAGGTCGAAGGTGCGATGACGGAGGACAAGGGCCAGCTGTGGCTCGAGCCGCTCATTCTCGACGACCATCGGTATGTCGTTTCGTGGGTGTGCGACCTCCACTTCGCGCACCTCCAGGTGCGCCTCATCGAGAGCGGAGATTTACTTTTGGAGGCGGCCGAGCGCGCCGTCGTTCTCTGCGGGGGCGTCCTCTGGTCAGAAACGCTCGACCCCGTTCGACTGGTGGCCCGGAAGGTCGAGACCGGCGAGGCGCTCGGCGGCGCCCTCGCGCCCCCCGAGGGCCGGAGTTGGAGGGTCGCGGGGGGCTTCGCCGATGGGCAGGTCGTCATGGTCGAACGGGACGCGACGGACGTCGACGGGGCGTATTCGATCGTGTGCCTCAGAGCGACGGCCGACGGCGTCGTCGAGGCTTGGCGTCGTCCCGTGGTGGGTCAGATCATGTCCGCGAAGGCTCAGGGCGACACCTTCTGGATGCTCGTCCACCGCGGTCGACAGATCGAATGCGAAGGGGGCACCGCCGCGGGGGAGATCTATTCGCCCGTCAAGACTTCGTGGCTTGCCGGCTCGGGTGCCCCCTCCACTCCCACGCAGGCGGGCATCGCCTGGGTCGACGGCCCCCATGTATTGCTGTGCGGTCGGCGCGGTCTCGCCCTCTTCGACATGCGGGACCCCTCCAAGAAGCGGTGGGGGATAAAGCTTCACCTAAAGCCGCTCTACGAGGCCGTACATGCTCCCAGCGGCGGGTTGTCCGAGGCCGCGATCGCGACCTCGACGGGGCTCATTGCGGTCCGGGGCCGAGAGTTTTTGGACCGCGACAGCTCGAGGCCCGACCGGCTCGAAGTCTACGACGCCTCGAAGGAGTGGCCGCTCCGGGACGGTGTTTCCCTCGCCTCGCTCCCCTACGACCCGAACGACGGCTTGCCGGTTTTGGACATCCTCGATCTCGAAGCTTGCGGTGGCGTCGAAGTCGAAGAGCGTCCGGGATACATGACGAGCCCGCGTCGACTGGTGCTCCGCCACGAGCCCCCCGAGCCCGTCTTTCGGGTCCAGGGCTACCCCTGGGTCGTGCTCTGTACGGAGGCGGGTCGCGCAGACCTGCGGGCAAGCTCCAAGACACCGCCGAAGTTCTTTCCTCTCGATCCGCTGCCTCAGGTGCCCGGGACCCTCGACCCGTGGTGCCTCCATCGAAAGCTCAGCCGCCACAACTGGGACTTGGGTCTGCCCAACGAGATCGTACGCAGCCCCACGTGCGATCTCGCGACGCTCCAACTCGCCTATTGGAACGGGAGTCCCGGCTACTATCTCAAGTTTCGAACCAAAAGCAGTCTCTCTTCCGACTCGGAGCGAGAAGGCTACAGCTTCCTCAGCGGCCTCGAGCGACGCGTCAAACGCGGTGACTTCCTGCGTGGCTTCATCGCTCACGATCCTGCTCCCAATGGCGACCCGCGAGAGTATGGCAAACGAGTAGAGGGCTGGGTTCGGCTCCCCCCCGATCTACTCTGTGAAGCCACGGGGCCGTCCACGGGCGACCGCGCCGAAGCGTCTCAGCCCGACGACCGCCGCGAAGGGTTGGATGACTGAGCCCGCTCTCGAGCGATGCGCGAGAGGTAGAGGCCCAGACCCAGAGTTCGCCTGAGCGCTGAGCGGGCGCAGGTCAGCGGACCTTCACCACCAGCCGGCCCCGGACCTTCCCGTCCAGGAGGTCGGCGGCCTTCTCGCGGACGTCCTCGAGGCCCACGACCTCGCGGATGCTCGTGAGCTGGGTCTTGTCGAGGCTCTCGGCGAGGAGGCTCCACGCTTGGTCCCGGCGGGCCCGCGGGGTCATCACGGAGTCGACGCCCTGGAGGCGGACGTTCCGGAGAATGAAGGGGGTCACCCAGCCCTTCATGTCCATGCCGTCGGCGAGACCGGTGGCCGCGACTACGCCCCCATACTTGGTCATGGAGAGGACGTGGGCGAGGGTGGTGCTGCCCGCCACGTCGATGGCCGCGTGCCAGCGCTGCTTGCCGAGAGGGCGGATCTTCTCTCCGGAGAGCTCGGCGCGGTCTACGACCTCGGCGGCCCCGAGGGCCTTGAGGGCGTCGGCGTGCTGGGGGCGCCCGGTCACCGCGAGCACCTTGTGGCCGCGGCGGGCGAGGAGGCTGACCGCCACGCTGCCCACGCCGCCGGTGGCCCCGGTGACCAGGACCTCCTCCTGGCCGGGCTCGGCGCCGCCCTCCTCGACCGCGAGCACGCACAGGGCGGCGGTGTAGCCGGCGGTGCCGATGGCCATCGCGTCCTCGACCGAGAACACCTCGGGGATGGGCTGAGCCCAAGCCCCAGGTACACGCGCCCGCTCGGCGTAGCCCCCCCAGTGGTCTTCGCCCATCCCGTGGCCGTTCACGACCACCGGCGTTCCGACGGCGACGCTGGCGTCGCTGCTCTCGGCCACGACCCCGGAAAGATCGATGCCCGGCACCATCGGGAAGCTTCGGACGATCTTGCCGCGCCCGGTCAGAGCCAAGGCGTCCTTGTAGTTGAGGGTCGAGTAGTGGACGTCGATGAGGACGTCCCCCTCGGGGAGCTCGGACTCGGGGACGTCGCGGAGCTCCATGGTCTTGGGGTCGTTCATGATCCAGGCGCGCATGGGGTGGCCCTAACAACCTCCCGCGAAAAGCGCCACGCCCCCCTACGACTGCGGCCGGGGAAGGAGACGCGGGCCCCTCGCGGCCCGCGCGTTTCACCACGAGCGAGGCGGAGGGCCGGAGGGAGGCGTTCGCCGGGCGAGTGCCCGAGCAGGACGCGAAAGGGCGAGCCGGGACGGCGGCTCGCCCGGACCGCGAGCGGAAGCGGGTCTAGTTACACACCCCGAAGTCGAAGCCGAAGGCCTGGCAGGTCTGATCCATCGGGCACATCGGGGTCCCGAGGAGGTCGCAGGGCTGGAGGCAGACCGCTCCGCCCCCCTCGATCGGGGTGCAGAAGAGGCCGGGGCCGCAGTTGTCGGTGGTGCAGTCACCGCCCTGAGCGACCATGCCTTCGGCGCGGCACTCGATGTTGTTTCGGGTGGCGTTGATGGAGCAGGACTGGCCGGCCGGGCACGGGTTGTTGAACGGGTTGCAGGCGCCGGCGGCCGGGGGCACGCACACCCCGAAGTTGAAGCTCATCATTCCGAGGGTGGGGGTCACACACCGATAAGCATTTTGACTGCACGCCGGCTGGGCCGGATTGCAGGGCTCATAGCAGAGCGGGTCACCCGTGAAATTCATGCAAATGCCCTGACCCTCGGCGCAGTTGCCCACGTTGCAGTTCTCGCCGAGCATCGCCCCTCCCGCCATCGCGCAGGCTGTGTTCACGGTGCCCTGGACCACGGAGCAGACCTCGCCGCCCGGGCAGCTCATCATGTCGAGCGGATTGCAGGGCGCGCCATTGTTGCCCACGCAGGCGCCATAGGTCGGGTTCGGGACGTTCGGGGTGACGGTGCAGCTGTAGACACGGCTCATGTCGGGAACATTCGCGCACTCGACCCCGCCGCTACCTGCGGTACAGGTCTGGAGGCACGTCGCTTCGGGCTGGCCTTGAAACTGGAGGCAGCTCAGGCCGGGACCGCAATCCTGAAGCGCGGGGTCACAGGTGGCCCCGAAAGCCTTCTGATCGGGCAAGGTCCGGCACTGGCCCTCCCCGGTGTTGAACAGGAGCACGCAGAACTCGTCGGTGGGGCACCCCGAGCCGTCCACCGGGTTACAGGCCGCAGGGGCCCCGGAATCCGCGGCTCCGGCGTCGTCCGTGCCCATGTCGTCCCCCGTCATGCCGCCGTCCGTGCCGCCCATGCCGGCGTCCGTAGCGGGGGTCCCGGCGTCGGGAGCGGCATCGTCGTCCCCCCCACAGCTAGCGAGGAGCCCGGCCACCGCCAGGCCGAGGAGGAGCGCATGAGGTCGAGACGTGTAGGCCATCGCCCTTACTACTACCCAGGTTCCGAGTCTGGTCGCCAGGCCCGGACCGCGCCTCCCTGACCGACGCTTCGATCCCGTCACCGGGCCGGAGGTGAGCGGTCTCGGGACAGGACATACACGCCATTCAACCTGCATGGCTGCACTCGAAAGATGGCTTTCCTGCAAGATGTCCGCAAGGAATTTACTTCGCTTCTGCAAACCGAAGTTGCGGACTCGCGGACATCTTGCA
>JBCBRU010000053.1:0-23786 GCA_039819565.1 Myxococcota bacterium
GCCTTCGTCGGGGACCGCGTTTTCTGCGCTCTCGTCGAGCACGAGTGTGAAGTCAGGGCGGAACTCGACGAAGGCGAACTCCTTCTCTTCTGAAGAGAGGAATACGTCCGAAGAATAGGGGAGCGGAACGGAGACTCGAACTCATGTCCAAGAAAGTACTCGTGGTAGACGATTCGATGACGGTGCGGCAGCAGGTCGGCGCAGTGCTGACCCAAGCCGGCTTCGAAGTTCTCGAAGCTGGTGATGGCGTCGAGGGCGCCGACGCGATCGCGGCGAACGCAGACATCGCCATGGTCATATGCGACGTCAACATGCCTCGTATGAACGGGCTCGACATGGTCGAGAAGGTCAAGAGTGGCGGCGCCAACGCAGCCCTCCCGATCGTCATGCTTACTACGGAAGGCAACCCGGCCCTCATTCAGAAGGCCAAGGGCGCGGGGGCCAAGGGCTGGATCTTGAAGCCCTTCAAAGCGGATCAGCTGCTGGCCACGGTTCAGAAGCTCACCGCGTAGCCGGTCAGGAACGGTTGAGGAGAGGGGCATGACAGAGGAGCACGGCGCCAAGCTGCCCGAAGAGGTGCAGAAGATCGTTCTCGAAGAGCTGAATCTCTGTCGCGAGAAGGTTGTCGAGCGTATATCTAAGACCCGTCAGCTGACCGACTCAGAGGTCTACCACGCGGGCGTGGCCCTCAATGACGTCGTGGCGCACGCCCAGGGCTACATGAAACAGGTTAACGAGCGCATGTCCTCCACCGCGAGCGGGGGTAGCGCCGTAGACCATGGCCTAGAGAACATCCAGCGGATTGCTCGAACCCAGGAAGAGCTGGTCTCGGACGCCCTGAAGAACCTCGCCGGCATCGCCAAGGCGGGAAGACAGATCCAGGAGACGGCTGGGGCCAGCCGACTCCTCGCCCTCAACGCGCGCGTGGAGTCCGCCCGTTTCGGCGGTGAGGGGGGGCGCGCCTTCAACGTCATTGCCGACGAAATGCGCGAACTCTCGCAGTCGGTCGAGACCACGAACACCATGGTGAGCAAGCTCGCGGGTCAGCTGCAAAAGGCCCTGCCCAATATTCAGGCCCAGACACGGTCCATGAGCGACTCGATCGCCACCCTCGCTTCGGAGATGGCGGAGCAAAACGAACGCCTGCAGCAGGTCTTCAAGTCTTCCATCGAGGAGGGTTCGGAAGCCCTGGAGAAGGTCTTGGGCTCGGCCCAGGCAGGCTTGAGCCACCTCCAGTTCCAGGATCTCCTGATTCAAGACCTGGAGGGTATCGAACGCATCCTTCGCAACACTGAAGGTTCCATTGCGGAAGCTCTCGGTGCCGAGACGGCCGGAGACGATCAGAGCGCTTTCCTCGGCACCATCGGTGCCGACCTCGACGAAGCTTCCGGAGGCGAGACCGATCTCGAGTCCGGGGAGGTTCTCCTCTTCTGAGGAGGGCTCCATGTGGACCTACGTCACCCGGGACGTCCGAACCCTTCCCGAGTCAGCCCCTCTGGCCGAGGTCATTCGACTGATGGCGGCGGGCACCTTCCGGCACGTCCCCATCCTCGATGGCTTTGGCCGCCTGGTAGGCATGATCTCCGACCGAGACGTGCGCTCCGTTCTGCCGGCTCCAGGCAGCGACCCCCGGCGCGTGGACAGCTTCGTCAAGAAGACACGGGCTCGGGAGATCATGACTCGGGACCCTATCGCCCTACCTCATGACGCAAGCATCCTTGACGCCGTACGCACGTGTCTCGATCACCGTATCGGGGCGCTCCCGGTGCTCGAGGGGGACCGAGTGGTGGGTATCGTGAGTCAGGTCGACCTACTCCGCGCGTTCGCGGAGCACCTCGAGGGCAGCTCCGATGTGCACATCGAGGAGAGCGCGCCCACCTACGATACGACGTCCTTCGACCCGGATCGCTCCCTCGTATTCCTGGTAGAGCCTACGGAGAGCCTCCGCCGTGACATCTGCTCGGTGCTTCGGGAGGCGGACATCGACGTGACCGTCTTCGCGGGGCTGGAGAGTCTGCACGCTCACGGCCGCCGAGAGACCCCGGACCTCATCCTTCTCAGCGCTGAGGACGCGGGAGCTCGGGATCCACTCCAGCTGTTGCACGAGCGCTATCCGGCCACCCCTGTGATCATGACGCGGGAGGCAACGGCCTCGAGCGGAGCCCCTCCTCAGCAGCGAAGTGGACCGCTCTTTCTCCCCTGCTCCCCTCGGGTGCTGCTGCGCCGGGTTCGGGGGGCCATCGGCTTCAATCGATGGACCCACGACCTCTCGGCCTTGCCCACCATCGCTACGGGCACGATCGACATCGATATCGACACGCCGCGCCAGGTCCTAGTGGTCGACGCTGACCCGCTCGCGCGCCAGGTGCTCGCCTACCACCTCAAAAGGCACGGCTGCGAAGTCACGGAGGCCGCCGACGGGCACGAAGCCATGTCGCGCCTCGCGACGGAGGTCTTCGACCTGGTGTGTCTGGATCTGGACCTCCCGTTTCGCAGCGGTCTCGAGCTGCTGGAGTTCATGCAGCGCCAGGAAGAGCGCGGCCCCGGGGTGGTCGTAGTATCGGGCGTCAAGCGCAAGGAAGACGTCATGCAGGCCTTCGCCATGGGAGCTCTCGACTATGTCAAGAAGCCTCTGGACGGAGCCCAGGTGGAGCAGCGGCTCCGGCGGGTGCTCTACGACTGAGGATGGTCCAGAGCGGGACCCCATCGACACGCCGCTCCTCGATCACCGTCCAGCTCCGGGCCCGCCGGAGGTCTTCGCCGTAGCGGCGAAAGCGACGTTCGTGGGTGAGAACGACCCAGTCTGACACGCCTTCCGCTTGCACCACCTGGAGGTCCGATCGCAAGCTGCCCTCACGTCGGTACCACTTGAAGGTGCGAACGTACTCCCAGTTGTTGGGCAGAAAGTGAATACGGGTATTGGGCGGAGCCTTGTCGTTCAACACCTGAACCAGGTCTCGGAAGGCAAGGTCGTAGTATTGGCGCTCGAAGCCGAGCGCGGTGGCTCCCCGAAGTCCCCCTGCCAGGGCGTTGTACTGAGAGAGCGGCGTCTCCGCAAAGCGCAGGTGCTGGCCGAGACCCGAAGCGATCACAAGGGCGAGCGCTACCCCGGCCAACCCTCGAGCTCGAGGGCCTCGAGACCATGCCGCCTCGCCGAGCCGGAGGCCCCCGTAGCCGGCGAGGAGACACCAGAAAGGAAAGAAGGGCATGAAGAGCTTGGCCCCCCCGTACTTCGCCCCGCCGGATAGCGCCACGGTACATATCGTGGCGGCCGCGTTCAGCCCCACGAAGAGCGCGAGCTCTCCCTCTCGCAACCTTGCTTGCTCATCACCCTGAGCCGCCCATGCCGCGTGGCCTGCGTAGATACGGGCCCCCATGCGAGGGAGCCCCGCCGCGAGGCCCACCATCGCGAGAACGCTGATGGCCAGGGGAATCGTAATGGCGGCCATCACCAGAGGCATGTGCCAGGGTGCGTAGGGGTCCTTGTCGTAGAGGCGACCGAAGTAGAGAAAATAGATACCATAGTGGCCGAGGTGAAAGCTGACGTACTTCTGTACCCGCTCGATGACGTCGAACCACATCCAAGGCCAAGACGCGAAGAAGGTCAGAGGACCCAAGACAGCCATGGACAAGAGCCCCAAGGGGAGACTCGGAAGCTGAAAGCCTCGACGGCTGGGTTCAGCGCCGGGGCTGGCGGCGCGGGCGGCCCTGGCCGTCCCTCCTCGCACCAGGAGGGCGTAGGCCAGATACGGCACCACGAAGAACGGTGCGTTGAGCTTGGTGGCGGTGGCGAGCCCGAACACGGGACCCAAGACCCAAGCGGCCCAGCTTCGGCGTTCGGCGCGCAGCGCCAAGGCCGCAGTCAACGTGTACATGCCGGCCACCGGCACGTCGAGGGTGGCCACCCGGGCGTGAAAGAAGAAGCGCGGGAGGAGGAGGAGGCACCCGATGGAGAGCGCTCCGAGGAGCGTCCCGCGGCGTGGACCCAGCTGCATGCGCGCCATCCACATCATGGCCGCGGCGGCGAGCACGGCGAAGAAGACGGTGCCCGCTCGCGGTCCCGAGACCGGTCCGAGCGCTCCGGACAGCAGCGCCCCGCTCAGACCGAGGGCATACTTAGCGACGGGCGGATGCTCGTGGTTGGCGTCGAAGGCATCATCGATAGCGCTGCGCCGAAAGGCGGACAGGTCCAGGCGCGCCACCCGTCCTAACCAAGCGGCGTAGTCTTGTCCGGCCGGGATATAGAAATCGTCGTCGTCGGTCAGCGGCGCCGCGGGGAGGGCCAGAAGTAGGGTGAGGGCGAAGAAAACGACCGCCATCGCCGCCCCCGCTCGACTCCAAAGGTCCTCGGCGCCGCGAGGGCCGCTCATCCTTGCTCCTCCTGGATCTCGAGAATCTGTACGTCGAGACAGTGATGCCTTCGGCCGTCGCGTACCGAGGTGACTTCGAGGCGAATCGAACCCTCCGCCCCCAGCAGATACTTGCCCTCGGCCCAACCCACCGCGTTCGAGCGTACGACCTGTCCGAGCCGCCGCCCCCCCTGGAGCACGCGAGTTTTGACCGAGGACCCATCGCCGGTGAGCCGCACCGCATCGTCCGTGAGGGCCGAGCGTACCCGCAGCTGAAGCACATATCCCTCAGGCGGAGGAGGTGGGGGAGGAATCGTGAACACCACTGCAGCTCCCGTAGAGGGATGAGCCCAGGAGCATCGCTGATCCGCCCCATCGATGCGAAGCTGACGAGGGGCCGTGTGCAGCCACTCCGCTTGCCCCGGGCAGGCAAAGCCGCCTTCCGCGCGTGCAGCTCGGCATCGGGACACGGGCTTGCCGGCCGGGCGCTCGATGGTCAGGGTGTTCGGGGTGAGCGCATCCGTCAGGTCGTAGACCACGACCTGACCTGAGCCGTCGCCGGAGGGCTCGAAGCGCCTCAGCACCAGACCGCTCCCCAAAGGGCTGACCTCCCCCTTTCGACCGAACCCCCCCATCGAAACCTCGGCTCGGTCCAGGAGCAGCACCCGGCGACGGGCTCGAGCGGCCGGAGGAGGCAGGTCCGGACGCGCCGCGAGATCGCCGAGCGCGGCCACCTCCGCCACCCCGAGGAGCGGTGAGTGGACGATGAGCGTCCCCGGCGAGCGCGCGGACTCGAGAGCTTCTTTGGCCGCCTGCATCACGGGCGCGGGGACCGGCTCGAGCGGGGGACGCAGCGAGACCCAAAGGTCCCCCATCGCCACTGCCGCGACGAGGGCCCACGCGAGAGAGACGGCTGCGCCCCTGGTCATGCACCGGCCTCGACACCGTGCCGGTCGCGCCAAAGTTCGAAGGCGAGCAAGGTCCACAGAGGCTTGCGATGGTCCGCGGTGCCCGCCTCATGGGCGTTCAGCAGCGCGGTCACGGCCTCCGGCCGAAACCAGCCGGCTCTACGCAGACGGTCCGGCGCGAGAAGCTCGCGCGTTAGAGGCTTGAGAGGGCCTCGAAGCCAGTCCGCGATGGGAACCCCGAAGCCCTTCTTTGGCCGGTCGACGATGCCCTCGGGGAGCCACGGGCGCGCGGCTTCCTTCAAGAGATACTTGGTGGTGAACCCTTTCAGCTTCAGCGAGCTAGGAACGGCGGTGGCGAGCTCGACCACCTCGCGATCCAAGAGCGGGGCACGGACCTCGAGGGCGTGGGCCATCGAGGCCCGGTCCACCTTCACGAGAACGCCCCCGGTCAGGTAGAGCCGCGCATACTGAAGAGATGCCTCGTCGAGTCCATCCCGCGCGTCGGACCCGGCATGAAGGTCCTCGATGAGCGCGTAAGGCGACTTGCCTAGCGCCTCGTCGGCGACCTCTGGCTGCAGGACATCCTGCAGCTCCTGGGGCATGAAGCTGCCCATCCAGGCTTGATGGCGTTCCGCTGCTCCAAAGCCCAGACCCTGGGCAAAGCGCTTGACCTTGAAGTCGAAGCTGAAGTTCTTGCGGGATACCGGGAGATACCCGGCGGCCTGCAGCGCCCCCCGGCCGAGCCACCCCTGTACGCCGAGAGGCACCGCCGCGTCCATGGCTCGGGCCACGCGATCAGCGGCAAAGGTGGGGTAGCCGAGGAAGAGCTCGTCGCCTCCGTCCCCCCCCAAGGCCACCGTTACCGTCTGGCGAGTAAACCGAGACAGCAGATAGGTGGGAATGATCGAGGCGTCCCCGATGGGCTCGCACATCACCTCGGCGACAGCCGGAAGGATGTCCAGCATCGTGGCCGGGGACAAACGGTCCTCGTGATGATCGGTGCCCAAATGCTCGGCTACCCGCCGTGCGTGAGAGCTTTCGTCGAAGCTCTCATCGTCGAAAGCGATGGAAAAGCTCTGCACTCGCTCGCTGCCAACCTGGGTCATGGCGGCGGCGACGAGGGAGGAGTCCACCCCTCCGGACAGGAGGACCCCGAGCGGCACGTCGGAGATGAGACGCGCCTTTACCGCAGCCAGGACCCTCTCCCGGAGCAGGTTGATCAGATCATTCTCCGAAGCCCCCTGGACTCGAGAGACGTCCGGGGAACTCGCAAAGCGCATGCGCCAATAGCTCTCGACCCGCATCGTGCCGGCCTCCGGCGCGAAGCAGAGATACTGCCCGGGAAGCAGCTTTTGAAGGCCCTCGGTAAGCGCGAAGCCCTCGGGGACGCACTCATAGGTGAGGTAAAGAGCCAGGCCTCGGGGACTCGGCCGCCGAGAGACCTCAGGATGCACGAAGAGGGCTTTCGCTTCCGAGCCAAAGACCAGGCGAGAGTCCCCCAGGCGAGCGAAGTAGAGAGGCTTTTGGCCCATCCGGTCTCGAGCGAGGAGCAGGACCCGTTGTTCGGCGTCCCATAGAGCCAGCGCGAACATGCCCTCGAGCCGTTCGATGACCTCCTCCCCCCATTCGCGCCAACCGTGCACCACCACTTCGCAGTCCGAACGGGTGGCGAACCGGTGCCCCTTCGCCTCGAGCTCCGCCCGCAACGCCTCGAAGTTGTAGATCTCTCCGTTGACCACGACCTGAACCCGACCGTCGGCGGTGGCGAGAGGTTGGTGTCCGCCGGCGAGGTCGATGATGCTGAGTCGCCGGTGCCCCAGCCCGCATCCTCCCGCGGGGTCGAGGTATTGACCCCGGTCGTCCGGTCCGCGCCGATGAAGGGCGTCGGTCATCCGGCCGAGAAGCCCCTCGTCAATCCTTCCCCCGACGATGCCCGCGATGCCGCACATCAGTTCTTCGCCAGGGCCGGCTCGGTCAGGTTCTGACGCTCCCTAACCACATAGATGGGGAGGGACTGGCTCTCGTGGTACGTGCGAATGCCGATCTCGGCCAGGAGCCCGAGAAACAAGCTCTGAACCCCGGTGATGAACATGAAGATCGCCACCAAGAGAAGCGGGTTCTGGTGCACCCAAACCCCGTAAAACACCTTATAGAAGAGGGTTACGAAAGCGGCGAGCGTCCCTCCCCCCATGAGTACGAACCCGAGACCGCCGAAGAAGTAGATCGGCTTCGTGCCGTAGCTCCCGAGGAATTTGACCACCAGGAGATCCAGCAGAACCTTGAAGGTTCGCATGATGCCGTATTTGGATGTCCCATACTTTCGGGCGCGATGGTTAACGACCTCTTCGGTCACCCGGGCTCCGGACCAGGATGCGTAGATGGGAATGAAGCGGTGCATCTCCCCGTACAGCTGGACACGCTCGAGCACCTCCCGCCGGTAGGCTTTCAGCGTGCAACCGTAGTCGTGCAGCTCGACCCCGGTCACCCAGCTGATGAGACGGTTCGCGAGCATGGAAGGCAGCTTTCGGTCCACCATCCGGTCCTGACGGTCCTTTCGCCAGCCCGACACCACGTCATAGCCCTCGTCGATGCGGGCCAGCAGCCGCGGAATGGAGCGAGGGTCGTTCTGCAGGTCGGCGTCGAGAGGGATCAGGACCTCGCCCCGGGCGTGATCCAGCCCCGCCACGAGAGCCGCGGTCTGGCCGAAGTTCCGCCGAAAGCGCACGAGCTTGATACGGGGCTCGCGCTCCGCATGGGCCGAGAGTTTGGTCCACGTGTCGTCGCTCGAACCGTCGTCCACGATGACCACTTCGGCATCAAGCTTTTCGCCGTCGACCACGTCGAAGACTTCGCTGACGAGCTCGTCGACGCTCTCCTCTTCATTGAAGCAAGGAATGAGGAGGGAGAGGCGCGGCGCTGGGCGCTCCGCTTCGGTCGCTGGCGCTTCGCTGATCGACGGGTAACGCTGCTGCACGCGGCGTGACTGCCCGCCTACACGCAAATCGGCAACCCCTATCGCCGGCACACCGCCATGGCAGCCTCCAGCGCGCGGGCTCTCACCCATCCGGTGGCTCCCTGGGCCACCGAAAGCAAAGCATCCGCGTCCTTGGCCCGCCCAGCCTCCTCCACGGTGTTGAGGGCGGCCAGAGCGATCTCTGGAGAAGCGTCGAGGCCGGCTCGGGCCCAGCCCAACGACGCCGTGCCGTCGAGGCGCCCGAGCGCCCGGAGAAGGCGAGCTTGATCGGGAGGCGTGAGACGCCCGTCCGCCTGCCAGCCTTCAGCGAAGCGAACAATGTTCTGGATGCGGGTCCGAGACACGAACGGAACGGGGTCCACAGAGAACGCGGTCAGGACCTCGACCACGCCCCGGATTCCGGAGGGAGAGAGCGCCTCGAGCTCTTTGCTGCCCATCTCTCCGGTGAGCGCCTGGACGATCGCGGCCTCTCCGACGCTCTCCTCGTGCCGGGTCGAGCGTCTTTGGAGGAGGGCCAGGATGAGCGGAACTGGGGGCTCCCCGTTTCTCAGGCTGGCCGCGATGGCCCCCGCGCGAAGACCCGGGTCTCCTTGCACGAGCTGGTCTCGGGTCACGCCGCGGGGCTCGACCCACGTCACCATGGCCGGACCCCGCAGTACTGAAGGGAGCCGGGAGAGGTCCGAGGCCGAGAAGCGATGACCATCCCTGAGCAGCATCGCAGTGGCCTCCTCGGCGCGAGGCTCGGCCCCGCGCGCGGCGGCCTCCAGCACCGTCCGGGCCTTGCGGCTCCCGCGACGTAGGTGCAGCTCGGCGACGGCCACCCGTACCTCGGGATCGACGTCCGAGAGCAGGTCGTAGGAGAGCTCCCGCGGAATCTTGGCGGGCATCCGGGCCAGGGCTCGCGCGGTCAAAGACCGATGCTCGGCGAGAAGGGGATTCGAAAGCCCATCGGCAACGGTCGCGGTCACGCTGTTGTCCCCTAGGGCCAGGAGGCCGAGGGCCCGACCAAGGGTCGCCTCGCGTGTGTTCGGCGGCACCCTTCGAAGAGCGCCGAGAGCCTCTGCGCGGCGGCTCAGGCCGAGGGCCACCGGCACGACCAAGGCCTCCTGTCCTTGCACATCGCGAGAGCGCGCCGTCAGGATCTCAACGCCCTCGGCCCCGGCCAGGGGTGCGAGCTGCCACAACGCGCCCGGATCGGCCTCCTGCCGAAGTGCGGCCTGAAGCGCGGCGGGGGCATCGGCGCACGAGGCGCCCGTGAGAAGGGCAAGGAAAACGAGGGTCATGGTCGGGCTCGGATGCGCGGCCGCTCGGTGAGCTACATGCTATCATCGGCTGAAGGAGCCCACCCGAAAGCCAGTGTCCGCTCGCCTCGAGCGTCGGCCACTACGGGCGCAACCCACCCATGCCTCGATTCGAGTCGCAGCCGTACGGAGAATATGTCCTCCACGACCGCATCGGCTGCGGGGGGATGGCGGAGATCTTCCTGGCCGTCCATCCCCGAGGAGAGGTCTCCCATGTCGTCATCAAGCGCATCCTTCCTACGCTGAGCGAGGACGAGCAGTTCGTTCGGATGTTCGTCGAGGAGGCCAAGCTCTGCGTACGCCTCGAGCATCCCAACATCGTGAAGGTCCTCCGTCTCGGAGAGATCGACCATCAGCACTTCATCGCGATGGAGTTCGTGGACGGACGGGACCTTCTAAAGACCCTGGCCGCGTGCGGGAAGAAGAGGATCGGCTTCCCAACCGACATTGCCCTCCACATCGTGATGGAGCTCCTGCGAGGGCTGGACTACGCGCACGCCCTGGCCAGCCCCGAGGGGCACCCGTACGGCATCATCCATCGGGACGTCTCCCCGTCGAACATCCTTCTGTCCTTCACCGGCCAGGTAAAGATCGGAGACTTCGGGATTGCCAAGGCCACCACCCGCGAGAAGACCGCCACGGGCATCCTGAAAGGGAAGTTCGGCTACATGGCTCCCGAGCAGGTCTCGGGCACCGACATCGATCATCGGGCCGACATCTTCGCGGCCGGCATCGTTCTCTGCGAGCTTCTCACGGGGCACCGCGTGTTCGCGGGCAAGAACGACCTCGCGGTGCTCGAGCGGGTGCGGGATGCGGTGATCGATCCCCCTCCTCGCCACTTTCGGCCGGATCTCGCACCGGAGCTCGAACGGATCGTCATGAAGGCGCTCGCGAAGCGCCCGGAGGACCGATACCCGCGGGCGGGCGACTTTCTCCGAGATTTGGAGAGCTACGTCGAACGCTCGCCTGCCGACGTCGGCCCGGAGCACCTCGGTCACTTCCTCCGGAACCTGTTTCTTCGATCTCCAGAGGAACAGAGTCGACGCGCCCGAGTCGGCCTCCCTCGCGTGGCGAGCTACACCGGGGACGACTACGAGACGGGGCCGATGGCCGCGGAAGACGTCACCTCCGCCTCGCTCCTCGAGGACGAGGTCACCCAGGGAGAAGACTCCGATGCCTCGTTTCAGCTCGGCGACACCCTCATGGGCTTTCCACCGAGCTTCGAGGAGGGAGAGTCGGCCATGGATGCCCCACCGACGGCGGAGATCACCCTCCACGAGATGCCGCTGCCGGACGATCTGCCCACCACGCAGTTCAGCGGTTCCGAGGTCGAAGCGATTCGCCGCCGCCTCGACGGTCCCCGCATCATCGAAGACCCCGCGGATCGGGTGCTCGCGGTCCCCCGCGACGCCACCCGCCTCGGCGCTCTCCTCGGCGACGAGGGGCCGGAGCCGGAGGAGACCCGCTTCGGGATGCTGGCCGGTGGGCCCGAAACCACGGAAGAACTCGGGGGTGACGCCGAAACGCAGTCGCTGTCCGCCGACGATCCCGAGATCGCCCAGCTCCTCGGAGGAGACCCCAGAGCTCAGCGATGGTCGGCCTCCGAAGAGCAGGACGCCACTCGACTCGGGCCGCTCACCTCGGAGCCCATCTTGGCTGCGGATCTTCCCGGTCTCCCCGAGCCCTCTTCGGACGAGCTGGACCTAGGCCTCGATGAAGAACCCCTCCCGGAGCTGGAGAGCGCCGCTCTTCACCCGCTGCCTCACCCGGTCATCCGAGGCACGCCGGTCGAGAAGATGCGGCTGTCCGAACCCACCGCACCTGAGCTCGACGCGGGGGTGGTCGTTCCCCGTGGCGAGGGCATCCCTCTTTCCGGCGGAGGTGATCCGGCGAGCCGTCGATCCGGGGTCGACTTCGCCGCCGCGCGACCCACGGGTGATTTGAACGCCCTGTCCGAAGGGTCACGCAGTCAGCGGGTCAGTCTGAGCGAGGTGGTGCGGCGCATTCGCCCGGTTCGTGAGCGGAATCGAACCCAGCGAGCCGTCGAGGATCGCGCCTTCCCTCCGCCGAACGCCGAGACTGCGGATGTCCTGCCCGAGCTCCCGGCTTCCGCCCTCGTTCAGGATTCGGGCACGCGCCGCTTCGACTTCGGAGCCCTGCTCGAGGACCGAAGGATGGGGCTGGCCACCGTCCTGGCCCTCATCGTCGCGCTCCTACCCGCGTCCCTGATCCTCGCCTTCTCGGGAGGCCCGAATCCAGTGCCGCCGGCGGCGGAGGCTCAGGCTTCAGGGGACGTCATCGAGGGCCCCTCAACGGGGGGGGCGAGAGTAGTGAGCCCCGAGCCCGAGCGCACGACGGGGGCTCGAGTTGTCGCGAGCGCCGAACCCGAAGCCTCGGCGGCGCCGATCATCGAAGCCCCTCCTCCTCCCGACTCGCAAGAGGTCCTGCAGGAGCCGCCGCCCCTACCCTCCGCCCCAGAGACGAATCTCGCCGAGGCCCCGCTCGCCGCCCTCCCGTCGTCTCCACGGAAGACCGCCCCTGCGGAGACCAAGCCCCCCGCGGAGATCGAAGCGCCCGCCCCTGCGCCTTCACCGCCCGCCCCCCCCGCGGCGGCCCGCCCCCGTCCCGCTCGCAGTTCCGCGGGCCGCCGAACGGAGAGAGCCGAGCGGCCGAAGGTTACGGCGAGACCACGGGGGGCGGCCCTCCGGGTGCGCTGCACCAGCCCCGTCGATCTCCACGTCCGGGGGCATGGCCGCTTCGAGCTCTCCGGCGACGGCGAAGTCTTCGAGAAACTCCTGCCTCCCGGGGGGTACGTCGTGACCTTCGTACGCGACGGTCGCATCGTGGATCGGCGCTCCGTCCGGCTCCTCGCGGGCGGCGGTGCCGACCTCCCCTGCCCGTGACGGGAAGCCGCGCTCAGGCCCGCATCGCGTTCTTCGGGCTTCCTGGGGCCTTTGCTCGGGTGTCGCTGCAGGCCCTTTGTCGCTTCGACCTCCGACCTTCGTTGGTCATCGAAGGTCTCGAGCGGGACCGTCCGCCCCCCCGGGACGACAGCCGGCTCTTCAAGGCTTCCGAGGGGCGCGGGTTGCCCGCCCGGCTAGGTCTAGGAGGCTGGCTCCGCCGGCCCCCCGGAGGTCTGGTGGAGGACGCCCAGACTCTCGGCATCGACGCGGTGCGCACCGGCAACGCCAATGCGCACCGCACGCGCCGGTGGCTGACCGAGCTGAGCCCTGATCTCCTCATCGTATGTGGTTTTCACCATCTGCTTGCGCCCCCGCTGCTCGAGCTGTCCCGGCGGGGCGGTCTCAACCTGCATCCGGGCCGACTCCCGGACGAGCGCGGACCTGCGCCTCTCTTCTGGGCGCTGAAGGAGGGCCGGACGCGCATCGACTGGACTCTCCACGTCCTCGACGAAGGTGAAGATACGGGCGACGTCGTGCAAACGGGGTCGGTCGATACGGAGGCCGGGGACCGTGGTTTGGCCATCCTCGAGGCCATCGCCACCGCGGCCGCGCCCGCCCTGGTGCGCACCGTACGCGCCGCCCTGGACGGGGACCTCGTCCGCATTCCGCAGGCTTCCCCCACTCGGCCCCGTCACCCGCGGCCGAGATTTCGTGACGGACGCATCGAGCCGGACCGACCGGCTGAGGCGGTCTACACCTTCGTCGCAGGGTGTGCGGGGCGATACCCGCTCTTCGTCGAATCGGCGGGCGATCGGTTCTTCGTCGCGGACGCCCTGAGCTTCGATGGGGAGGCGTCCCTCGCCTTCGACTACGTGCTCACCGGAGATCGTCTGCTCCTTCGATGTCAGCCCGGCCTCGTCGAGCTCCTCCTCAAGGAGGACGGTGCTCTCTTCGCCCCCGACTATTGAGGCTCAGTCCGGCCGAAGTTCGCGGCTGACCTTACGACCGGGCTCGTGGCAGGGTCGCGCCGCGATGAGCGAGAGGAAAACTCGTGATCTAAACCGCGGCCGTCGAGCCAAGATCATGTGCACCCTCGGTCCCTCGACGGACGACGAGGCGGTCCTGCGGGGCCTCATTCAGGGGGGCATGGATCTCGCGCGCCTCAACTTCAGCTTCGGGACCGTCGACGAGCATCTGGAGCGCATCGCGAAGCTGAGGAAGGTCTCGCATGAAGTCCAGGGTCGGCCGGTCGCCATCGTAGGAGACTTCCCAGGGCGGAAGATCCGCGCGCGCGACCTGGAGAATGACGGCGTCAGCCTGGAGACGGGGTCGGAGGTGCAGCTCATCCGCGATGAGGGTCAGCGCGGGACCGCGCGGGAGATTCCGGTGGACCCGGGGCTCTTTCACGAAGGCTTGATGCCCGGAGATCAAGTGCTGCTCTCCGATGGAGTGGTGGAGCTGCGGGTCACCCACGCGACCCGGACATCGGCCAACGCCGAGGTCGTCTACGGCGGCGAGGTGCGCTCTCACACCGGCGTGCACGCTCCCGGCATGCCCCTCACCGGAAGCGCCATCACGGAGCGGGATCTCCCCTTCATGAAAATGGCCGTGGATGAGCACCTAGACTACTCCGCGGTGACTTACGTCGGCGACGCCATCGACGTGGTCGAAGTACGGGAGCGCCTGGCTGACTTTGGCCGCGATACACCCATCATCGCCAAGATCGAGCGCAGCGAAGCCTTCAGTCGCCTGGACGGCATCCTCCGTCGAGCGGACGGCGTCATGATTCGGCGCGGAGATCTCGGGGCCCAGATCGAGATCACCCGAGTGCCCGCGGTCCAGAAAGAGATCTTGCGCCTCGCGGGCCAGGCGGGGAAGCCGGCCATCATCGCCACCCAGATGCTCGGCTCGATGGTGGACAGCCCTCGGCCGACCCGCGCCGAGGCTTCCGATGTGTCCAACGCCATCGCGGACGGGGCCGACGGTGTGCTTCTGTCCGCGGAGACCGCGATCGGCCGGTATCCGGTGGAATCGGTGGGGATGATGGCCCGCATCATTGGTGAGACGGAGCAGGAAGGGGTGCCGTTTCGACGGGCTCTGCCTCCCGCCGACCAAGCCATTCGTGCCGGCTTCGCACACACCACCGCTCGCATCGCCTGCGAGGCGGCCCTTCAGACCAAGGCCCGGTTGATCGCGTGCTTCACGGAGTCCGGAAGAACCGCCCGCCTCGTGGCCAAGTATCGCCCCTACGCGCCCATCATCGCGTTCTGTTCGAACGATGAGACCCGACGCAAGCTCGCCCTCAACTGGGGCGTTCGGACCGACGCCCTCGACGTCGCCGGTGAAGTCGAGGTCATGGTGCAACGGGTCGAGCAGCGGCTCCTATCCCATCAGCTCGTGAGGGATGGGGACCGCCTCGTCATCATCTTCGGGGCTCCCGTGGGAGAAAAGGGCCATACCAACTCGATGCGGCTTCACGTCGTGGGCTCGGTCGGCGGGGCGAGCCGGGACCTTCCCCACTCCTCATCCTCGTTCTTGCCCACCTAGCGCTTGTTTAGGGCCTAGTCCCCCGGCTCCTCCAGAGATGTTCGAGTCGGCGAAGCAATAGGTTAGAAGGCGAGCACGTTGAAGCGCCCCCAGAAGCGCATCAACACCTTGACGAAGTCGTGCTGATTCCCCGCCTTGATGACATAGCCGTTCGCGTGCTCGTCGTAGGCACGCTTGACGTCCCGATCGGCGCTCGAAGAAGAGAGAACGACGACGGGTATCCTTCGTGTCTCGACACCGCCTTTGAGCGCCTGCAGAACATCGAAGCCGTTCATGCCGGGCATCTTGAGATCGAGGAGGATGAGGATGGGTCGTTCACGGTTGGGGTCCAGGCCGGTGAGGTAATCGAGTAGACTCGCTCCGTCACGAACGCGAACCAGCTCGGCGTCCGGAGATAGATCCTCCCACGCGAGCTCCAGAAGCTCGGCATGGTCATCATCGTCCTCGGCCTGAACCACAATCTCACGTATACTCATGAAGAGCCCCTCATCTTCGGAACTCTGACGACGAAGCGAGCGCCGCCCAGCTCCGAGGTCTCGACCTTCGCCGAGCCCCCATATACTTCCGCCAGACGCGCTACGATGGTCAGCCCCATCCCGGTGCTCTCCCGGTCGGCGTGGAGACGCTCGAAGAGTCCGAAGACCTTCGCGCGGTGTTCCACCGGAACCCCGGGGCCGCTGTCCTCCACAACCAAGAGCGTCCAGTGCTCGGCTTCGTCCTCGGTGGCCACCCTGAGCTTGGGGGAGGGGTTGACGAGACCGTAGCGGACCGCGTTGCTGATCAGATTTTCCAGAACCGACTGAGCGTGATCTGAGCTCATCGGTACCTCCACCACGGCCAGATCGACGTCAACCGCTACGTCGCGCAGGGAGGGCTTGTCGAGGTGCTCTGAGAGAAGTTCGTCGATAAGTGGTCGCACCCGTATCGGGGCCGGCACCGGTTGCTCGCCCCCCACCCGGGCCAGCTCGAGAATACCATCGATCTTGGACTGCATCCGCGACGCAGCACTCTCGACCCTTTGGCCATAGTCCGAGACCTTATCCAACTCACCGGAGTCGACCGAACGAACGATGCGATCGAGAAACCCTCGAATGGTAAAGAGCGGAGACTTGAGGTCATGGGAGGCCGTGTACAAAAAGCGCTCGAGCTCCGCGTTCTTCTGACTCAACGCGGCCTCGAGCTGGCGATGATGATCGATATCCACATGCATCCCGATGACACGGAGCGGAGAACCCGCCGCGTCGCGCTCCTGCACCCGTCCGACCACCTCGATCCACTTCCACCCTCCCTCTTTTTGCCGCATGCGAACCTGCGCTCGATAGTCATCACGGCGCCCGTCTAGATGCTGATCCAGAGCCTCCAGAGCCGCCGGTAGATCCTCAGGATGGGTGAGCCGCTCGAAGGTATCGAAGGACTCTGGAAGCTCCTTCACGGCGTAGCCGAGCATCGTATACCAAGAGTCACTGAAGGCGACCTCCTGAGACGCAGGGAGCCATTCCCAGGTCGCTTGCTGGGCCGTCTCCAGAGCCAGCGCCAACCGCGCGGTGGTGCGCTCCAGGGTCGTCCGCGCCTCCACGCGCTCATGAATGTCATCGATGGAGCCCAGCATGCGCCGGGCGCGTCCGGACGTGTCCCGAAAGACCCGCGCCCGCCCTCGGAACCACCGGTACCCCTTCGACTTGTGGCGGAGGCGATACTCGACCTCGAAGGGCTCGTCGCGCTGGAAGGCCGCATCCACCGCGGCGAAGGTGGGGGCGTGGTCGTCCGGGTGCAAAAAGTCCCGGAAGGCGCCGAGGGAAGCAGGAATCTCCCCCGGGAGATAGCCGAGGAGCCGATAGAACTGCGGGGACCACCACTCCGCGTCCCCCTCCACGTCGTACCAGTCCCAGATGCCTTCCGCGGTGGCCTCGATGGCCAGCTCGTACCGATCGAGCTCAGGGGACCGCACCTCCGCTGGCATCGATGGCACCTCCATACCCGTCCTCTACCTAGGTAAACCCCCAACGAAAAGACGAATCGGGACGCTATCGTCCAGGGAGTTGCCCCTGTTCGCACCGCTCGTTCTCACTGGAGCGAGGCCTCTTCGCGACGTAACGTGCCGACCATGAAGGTCCGAATCGAATACTGCGGGGCTTGAGGCTACGAGCGCCACGCGACCAGGTTGGCCGCGAACATCAAGACCGAACACCCGGGCGTCGACATCGACTTGGTTCGCGGAGGGGGCGGCGACTTCATCGTCACCCGCACCGACGCCTCCCCTACCCGCGAGCTCTGGAACAAGAACGCCACGGGACGCGGCTTTCCAGACGCCGACGCCATCCTCTCTCAGCTCGAGGATCGTTGACGGCGCGGGTCCGGGGGACTACACCGGGCCGCCATGGCTCGCGTTACCGTCGAAGACTGCCTCGAGAACGTCGAGAACCGCTTCGCCCTCGTGCTCCTCGCCACCCGTCGTACCCGCCAGCTCCTCAAGGGAGCGACGCCCCTCGTGGACAACGCTAAGAACAAGGCCCCCGTGATCGCCCTTCGGGAGATCGCTGCGGACCGCGTCCGCTTCGACCGAGACCTCCACGAGGTCATGGGTGCGAGCTACGCCGAGCTTCGCGAGAAGTATGGCGAGCCGGTGCGCGAGACCACCGAGCGAAGCAAGGCTCCCGTCTCCGGGGCCCCGCGCTTCTTTTGATCCGGGCGGTCCCGGGACCTCGGCAGCGAGCACGCGACCGTGGCCGACCGTGACGCGCTCGTCCTGAAAGCCCTCGACGGCGCCCTCACGCCCTCCGAACGGGAAGAGCTCCGAGGACTGGCCGGGGACGATCCCGTCCTCTCGGAGCTGCTTCAAGATCCGCACGGCCCGCAGGCGGAGACGGCGAGGCTCGCGCTGGCCCAGCGGCTCGCCACCGACGCCGCGCTGAGCCCCCGAGGCTCGGTCCGCGTCCTCCAGTGGGCCGGAGTCGCGGCCGCGACCACCGGCCTCTTCGGTCTCTATCTTCTCCCCCTCGGAGTGCCGGCGATGGTGAGCCTCGCCCTCTTGGGTGGGGGCTCGGCGTTCGCCGCGGGTCCGTGGCTCGTTGCCCGGGTGAAAAACGGCGACCCCTACGGCAAGATCGACCGGTGAACGAAGGACTCATCCGCTCTTCGAAGGGCGCCGTCACCGGCTTTCAACATCCCATCCCGGTCGTCACCACCCTCGTCGTCCCCGGCTACCGAAACGTCTCCGCCCTGGGCCTCGTCCGCGGCAACGCCATCCGAGCCCGCAACGTAGGCTTCGACATCATGGCGAGCTTCAAGACCCTCGTGGGCGGCGAGCTGAAGGGGTACACGCAGCTCCTCGCCAGCACGCGGGAGCAGGCGCTCGACCGCATGATCGAGCAGGCCGTCTCCCTGGGCGCGGACGGCGTCGTGGCGGTCCAGTTCAGCACCAGCACGGTTCTGCAGGGCGTGGCGGAGCTCATGGCCTACGGGACGGCGGTCAAGATGGCCCCCGACGAAAGCGCATGAGACAGGCCCTACGCTGGCGGTTTCAGCCGGTCCTCGAGACTCGGCGCGCCTGGCCCGGTTTCGCGGAGACCGCCCGGACGGCGGGGGCGGCCGTGAAGGACGCCCTGCAAGAAGGGGATCCGTATTGGGTCGGGGAGCTTCACGGAAGCGTCCCGAAAGAGATGCCCCTTCCGCCCGACCTCGAGGCTCTGTGCGTCGACGGGCCCTGGCTGCACGACGTGGTGGTGCGAGCTGGGCAGCCCGAGACGGCGAGGGACAAGCTCCTTCCCGTCATCGAGTCAGAGCGGCTGCACCTCCGAGCCCTCCGCCACGCGGACGCCCCCAGCGTTCACCGCGCGCTCTCGGACCCAGACACGATGCGCTACTGGTCTCGGGGGCCTCTCGACACCCTCGAGGAGACCCGTGGCTACGTCGCCTGGAACGTGGAGGCCGATGAATCCTGGTGCTGGGCCATCACCGAGAAAACCGACCCCACGGTGGCCCTCGGGTGGTTCATCATCCGGATCCGAGGCCCGGGTCTGGGCGAGATCGGATACATCCTGGTGCCCTCCGCGCGCGGCCGCGGCCTCGCCCGGGAGGCCGCCGCCGCCATCGTGGCTCACCCCCTCGGTGGGGGGGCGTTTCGACGCTTGAACGCGGACGTCGACCCCGACAACGAGCCTTCTCTGGCCGTGGTCGAAGGTCTCGGCTTCGCCCGGGAGGCTCACCTCCGCGGCGAGTGGGAAACCCATATCGGGATCCGCGACTCCATCATCTTCGGGCGGCTCCGGGATTGACTACCGTATACTGAACGCATACAGCGTACGGAGTGAAAGCGATCCTCATCGACTGGGACGGCTCCGACCCGGTGTACCGTCAGATCGCCGACGCCCTCCGCGGCTGGGTGGCCCGCGGCGAGGTGCAAGCCGACGAAGTGCTCCCCAGCGTGCGGACCCTGGGTAAGCAGCTCGGCGTCAATCTCAATACCGTGGCCAAAGCCTATCGACTGCTCGCCGATGAAGGTCTGGTGATCCTGCGAAAGGGCACCCCGGCCCGGTTCGCCCGCGGCGCTCCGCCCTCTGGAGCCGTCTCCGTGTCCGCCTCCGGTGCCGAGAGCCCGACCGTATCCTGGACGAGCCAGGCCGAAGACGAGCGCGCCGTTCACCGCCTCTTGGACGCCTGGGTCTTGGCCGGAGCCCCTCCCGACGAAGCCGAACGGCGAATGGCTTCGATCCTCAGCGCCTATTTTCGCCGTCTGGAGACCAAGACAGATGTTTGACACACAGGCTCAAGTCCTCGGCATCCTGACCTCGGTCGGTGTCGCCCTCTTCGTGGCGTGGCCACGACGCCGCTCGCGAAGCTTCCTCGTAGAGCTGCAGCGCCCTCGCACATCCTCGGATGGGTGGTGGGAGCGAGCCGTAACGGCCCTCGCGGTGGGGGCCGGGCTGTGGTCGCTCGCCGCCCTCGTGGTCGGCGCGCCCTCGGGATGGATACGTCTGGCTCAGGCCATCCCGGCCCTCGGCGTCCTGGCGGGTTTGGTTCGCACCCTCCTGAGTCGCGGCACGACCCGCATCCCCTCTCGATTCTATGTGCCTTCCGAGTCGGGTCCCGGATACCGAAAGCTGCTCAGTCCCACCTGGACGGCGCTGCACCTCGTCCTCGCCGGCGCCAGCTTGGCCGTCCTTCTTCTCCTCCCTCAGCCGGGTCAGGCGCGAGGCCTCCTCGCGCTCCCCAGCTTTTGGATTTTTCTTCACGTCCTGGTGAGCTGGTCCTTTACTCAAGAGCGGGTGGCGCTGAGCCCGGAGTCTCCCCAGGCCCACTTCGACCTTCTCATCGAGCGGCGCCGGCTCAGCATCCGGCTCATCGAGACGCTGATGACCTCGCTTTCCGGGGGCTTCCTGCTCCTCGGTCTCTCTCTCGGGCTCGACAGCCTCGCCGAGCCCCCGCTTGCGCCGGGAGAGCTGGCGGTGCTGGGTCAGCTCTGCTTGGGCGGGGGCATCATCGGCTCTCTGCTCTACTGGGGGCCGCCGCTTCACCGGGTCTCTGACGAGATACAACGCATCGCGGGGACGGAAGTGCTCGGCACCCGACCCGAGGGTTGGCGCCTGGGTGGCCTCATCTATTGGGCGCCCGAGGACCCCATCATCTTCGTCCCCAAGCAGGTCGGCATGGGCCAGACCCTCAACTTCGCGCGGCCGCAGGCGTGGGTCTTTCTCGGCCTCCTCGTGGGCGTCCCCCTCCTCATCGCCGGCCTTCTTCGCTGACCTGAGACTTGCCGCCCGGGGTCCCTCGGCCCACCCTCCTCGAGGGGGAGCTACCGCCGTGTCTTTCGTGAGTGTTTTCGACCTCTTCAAGGTGGGGATCGGGCCGTCGTCGTCCCATACGGTCGGCCCCATGCGGGCGGCGGTGGCCTTTCGCAACAGCCTAGAGCGGAGAGGACTCTCCCCGGACCGGGTGCGCGTCACGCTCTTCGGCTCTCTCGCCCATACCGGCCGTGGGCATCACACCGACCGCGCCGTGCTGTGGGGGATGGCGGGGCTTACGCCGGACCGCTTCGACGCGGCGGAAGCCGCCCGCATCTCGCGCCGCGCGCGGAGCGAAGGCCTCGTCGACCTCCCCAGCGGCTCGGCACGATTTCGGCCCGACGAGGACCTGGTCTTCGATACCGAGCGCGAGGTCCGGATCCATCCCAACGAGCTGAGGCTCGAAGCTCTCCTCGACGGCGTGCCGCTCCTCGACGAAACCTGGCTTTCGGTCGGAGGGGGCTTCATCGCCCGCCCCACTTCGGAGTCGATTCAGGGTGGCCCCGCCGTCGAAGTCCCCCATGCTTTCGACTCCGCCGGGAGCCTGCTCGCTGCCGCAGAGCGCGCCGGGCTCTCCATCTGCGAGCTGATCCGAGCGAACGAGCTCGCCTTTCACTCCGCGGACACGCTCCAGGATCGGCTCCACGGGATCTGGTCGGTGATGGAAGACTGCATGCGCCGCGGGGTGCGGGCGGAGGGCGTCCTTCCCGGAGGCTTAGCTGTCCAGCGCCGCGCCGCCGCTCTGCACCGTCGTCTCGAGTCTGAGGAGCGCCGAATGAAAGGCAAACCCATGCCTACCCACATGGACTGGGTCCACGTATGGGCTATGGCCGTCAATGAGGAGAACGCGGCCGGCGGCCAGGTCGTGACCGCCCCCACCAACGGCGCCGCGGGCATCGTCCCCGCGGTGCTTCAGTACTATCTCCGGTTCATCGACGATGACGACGAGCCTCGACCCGAGGTCCTCGCCAAATATTTTCTCACCGCGAGCGCGATCGGGGGCCTCTTTAAGCGCAATGCTTCCATCTCGGGAGCGGAAGTGGGTTGCCAGGGCGAAGTCGGCACCGCGGCCTCGATGGCGGCGGCGGGTCTGTGCGCGCTACTGGGGGGCACGAATCCGCAGATCGAACATGCCGCGGAAATCGCGATCGAGCACAACCTCGGGCTCACCTGCGACCCGGTCGGGGGCTTGGTGCAGGTGCCATGCATCGAGCGCAACGGCTTTGGCGCCTCCAAAGCCATCAGCGCCGCCCGCCTGGCCATGCATGAGGACGGCGATCACCGGGTGACCCTGGACTCTGCCATCGAGACCATGCGCCGAACCGGCGCAGACATGAGTTCGAAGTACAAAGAGACGAGTCTTGGGGGCTTGGCCGTCTCGGTCATCGAATGCTGAACCTGCTCGGCGTACGTGCCCCCGGCCCGAGACGAGCGAGGCTCGAGATAGGATCCCGCTACGCCCTCAGAGCCGAAGCGATGACGTTCTTCAGCTCTGCCCACCGAACGGGCTTGCTCGCATAACCATTCATGCCCTCGGCGAGGCATCTCTCGACGGTGCCCGCAATGACGCTGGCGGTGAGAGCGATGACCGGAACTTGCGACCGCTCATCCTCGAGGGCACGAATGGCTCTCGTGGCTTCGAAACCATCCATAACGGGCATCTGTAGGTCCATGAGAACGACGTCCAGCTCCTTGCAGCGAACCTGCTCGACGCCCATCTGGCCGTGCTCGGCGAGAGTCACGAGATGACCTTCGCGCTCGAGCAGACGCTGGAGGACCGTACGGTTCACGAGGTTGTCATCCACCACGAGAACTCTGAGCTGACCGATTTCGATCGTCTCCTGACCGAGCGGAGCCTCCTCCGCATCGCCTTCGGCCTCGGGGGCCGAGATCCGGAAGTGAAATCGACTGCCTACTCCGAGCTCACTTTCGAGCTCAATCTGTCCCCCCATGAGTTGGACGAGATGCTGACTGATGGTGAGGCCCAGACCCGTGCCTCCATGTCTGCGCGTGATGGAGTCGTCCGCTTGGGTGAATCGCGAGAATAGCTTGCTGTGGACATCCGGGGCAATCCCTAGCCCGGTATCTTCGACAGATACTTCCAGGTACCCCTTGCGATAGCCCAGATTCAGCTGAACCCCTCCGTCCTCCGTGAATTTTATCGCGTTACCGACGAGGTTGAGAAGGATCTGCCGCAGGCGGGTCGGGTCCACCGAGATGAACCTCGGAACATCGGGGTCGACCGCAAGTCGCAGCTCGATGCTCTTTTCGGACGCTTTAGTGCCGAGCAGAGCCACGACCGACTCGGCGACGGCGCGAGCGTCCACCGGCATGACCTCGAGCGAGACGCCTCCCGATTCGAGCTTCGAGAAGTCGAGGACGTCATCGAGGATCCGCATGAGCCCCCAGGCCGACTCCCGGGCGATCCGAACCATCTTGGCGTCGCCGTGACCGAGGGGGCTCTGACTCAGCTCATCGAGCATTCCGAGAATGCCGACCATTGGGGTCCGAATCTCGTGGCTCATGTTGGCCAGAAAGCGTGACTTAGCTTCGTTGGCTCTCTCCGCTTCCTCATTGGCGAGGTCCGCTTGGTCTTTGGCCTGAGCCAGAGCAGCCTGGGCGTGGGCGGCCCCGAGCGCGTAGCGAATCGTCCGCTCGAGCATCTCGGGCTCGAGGTTTTGCTTGGCTACGAAGGAGGAGGCTCCGGCCTCCATCGCCGCCATGTCCACCTGCCTCGTCTCCGACTCCGTGAGGAGAATTGTCGGCGTCTGCGGTGAGAGCTCTCCGATCTCTTGGATGACCTCCAACCCGCTACGGCCTGGCAACCGGTAGTCGACGAGCACCAGATCGTACGCTCCCTCCTTCAGCCCTTTCAGGCCCTCCTCGGGGGTGGGTCGCCAGTCGAGCCGATAGCTGTCTCCCGCCACCGGCTTCTATGCGCTGACCCGTGTCCTGGTCATTGATGATGACCTATCGGATTTCGAGATCCTGAGGGCCGAGCTGAGAAAGTCGGTGGCGGGAGAC
>JBCBRU010000054.1:0-23730 GCA_039819565.1 Myxococcota bacterium
CCTCCGCGGGAAATGAGGGCCGGGGCGGCTTCGAGCGCGGCGGGTTTCGGCTCTACGAGGACGACTACCGTCCGGTCGAGGTGGACGGGCTTCGGTTTCACGATTTCGACCCCGGTCCGGAGGAGGCGATTCTGCTCCAGATTCAGCCCGAGGCGATCAGCCCTGCCCTCTTTGACGTGCTGCTGCAGTGGGATGAGCCCTGGGGCTCGCTGTGCGATCAGTGCCCGGGCCGCAGCAGCGACCTCGGCATCGTCCTGCTGGGCCTGGTTCGAGGGTCCTCGAACTTCACGGTGATTGGCACGCAGTGGGCCACCAACAGCCAGGATGCGCGTACGCTCTACTTTCAGGGCATCAACGGCTTGATCGACGCGGACTTCTTCCTCGGCCTCATCCAGCGCTCGACGGACACCACCACCCCCACTCGGATCAAGCTCGCCTTCCTGCAGGACGACTTTCGTCCGGTCGACCGGTCCCAGTTCGAGGCTTCGCCGCTGTGGAGCTATCGCCTGGAGGAGTCGGCCGTGGTGGTGGGGGCGAGCGCTTGGTTCGATACCCCCCGAGGCGCGGAGCTGTGGAACCAGCGCTACGCCGGGCAGCCTGGCAACGACGGCCAGCTCATCCCCGTCGCCGCCGTGCCTCCCGTGCCCCTCCTGAGCTTCGAGGGCTTGGGGAGTCTGGTGTTCCGTACCAGCGACGGCACCCCGCTCGTCACCGCCAGCTCGGTCGGTGGCGCCCAGCGCTTCTTCGACGAGCAAGGCCAACGCCTCGCGCAGCCCCTGGCCGTGCAAAAGCCCGATGTGGTCGCGGCCACGGGGACCGAGACCTCCTTCTTCGCCAGCGAGGTGACCCCCCTCTCGGGACGTTTCTTCTTCGGCACTTCGGCCTCGGCGCCGCACGTGGCGGGGGTGGCGGCGTTGCTCATTCAGGCTTCGCAAGGTCAATTGACTCCCGACGAGGTTCAGAGCTGGCTCGAGAGCTCGGCCACGGACATGGATGATCCCTTCGATGGGGGCCTTCAGCGAAACGCATCCGACCCCGGCTTTGCGTCCGGCTTCGACTTCTCCTCCGGCTTCGGCTTCGTCGAAGCGGAGGCCCTGCTCCGCGGCTACATCGAGAGCCAGAGCGAAGCGCCGGTCGGGGTGGAGTACGTGTGCACGAGCAACGGCCGGACCCAGTGGGAGGTCGACAACCCCAACGGCTTCGGAGTGACGCGTCAGGTGCGGTCGTTCGGGGCCACCCTCGAACTCCCCGAGGGAGCTGGAGCTATCAGCTCCGGGCCCACGTGGGTGGTGCCGCCCGGACGGTCCACGATCGTGACCGTGCCCCGCTTCAGCTCGGACGCCATCCAGGTCCGGGGCGGTGGTCAGTTCTTGTCGAGGACGCTGCGCGGCCGCAGGGTGAATTGCCCTCTGCCCTAGAGGGTGAGAGGCGGGGGGCCAGACCGCGGCTCCCCGCCCCGCCATCGTCGCCCCGGGCCCGCCTTGGACTCGGGGCTGGAGCCTCCCGGCCGCTAAGATCAAAGAGGTATCAGCGAAGGAGAGTTCGTCGTTCGGTGGCCGTGTATCGGGTATACTGAACGTATGAGCACTCAGACCAAGCTGCGCATTCTCGCGGACGCGGCGAAGTACGACGCCAGCTGCGCGAGCAGCGGCTCGAGGCGCCGGGGAAGTCGCGCCGGGCTCGGAAGCACCCAGTCCGTAGGCATTTGCCATAGCTACACGCCCGACGGGCGGTGCATCTCCCTGCTCAAAGTCCTGCTCACCAACGCCTGCGTCTACGACTGTAGCTACTGCGTGAATCGGATATCGAGCTCGACCCCTCGCGCCGCCTTCGGGACCGAGGAGCTCAGTCAGCTGACCATCGACCTCTATCGCCGGAACTATATCGAAGGTCTCTTCCTCTCTTCGGGCATCGTAAAAAGCCCGGACGAGACGATGGCTCGGCTCAGCGCGGTGGCCGAGCAGCTTCGCCATCGCCATCGATTTCGGGGATATATCCATCTAAAGGCGGTGCCGGGCGCCTCTGAGGCCGCCCTCGCGGCCGCGGGACGCTACGCGGACCGCTTGAGCGCCAACGTCGAGCTACCGACGCAAGAAGACCTGTCGATGCTCGCTCCCGCCAAGCGCATGGAGGACGTCGAAGCCTCGATGTCCTCCATCCGGCGTCTTCGCGACATCTCCGAGGGGGAGCGTCGTGAAGCCAAGAAAGCGCGAAAGCAGCTCCGAGGCCGAGCTCTTCCGCCTCGCTTTGCCCCCGCCGGACAGAGCACCCAGATGGTGGTAGGGGCGACCCGGAGCCCGGATCGAGCCATTCTCAACACTGCGGAGCGTCTCTACGGTCGGCATCGGCTTCGCCGCGTTTACTACTCGGCCTTCAGTCCCATTCCCGCTCCGGCCGGGAGCCTCCCCCCGAACCCTCCACCGCTGGTTCGCGAGCACCGCCTCTACCAGGCGGACTGGCTCATCCGAAACTATGGCTTCCAGGTCAGCGAGCTTTTCGACACCAAGGTCCCAAACCTCGATCTCGAGCTCGATCCGAAGCTGGCCTGGGCACTTCGACACCGTGAGCGATTCCCCGTCGACCTCAATCGGGCCTCGAAGGAGAGCTTGCTTCGAGTGCCCGGTATCGGGGCCCGGGGCGCCCATCGTATTCTCGCCCAGCGTCGCCACCAGCTTCTACGGGTCGAGGATCTCCCCGAGCTCGGCATCGACGGCCGAAAGGCCGCGGTCTTCGTCGTGGGTGTCGGGTCTCGACCAGGTGAGGAGCGTGGCCTGGATCGGGTGGATCTGCGGGCTCGCTTCGTGGCGGCCGCGAGAAAGACTCGTTTCGTCGGGGGGCTGGGAGGAGCGGCGCAGCTGGAGCTCTTCTCACCGGGGAGGGGCAGAGGATGAGGTCCTTCTGCATGCCCAACGCACCGGAGGATTGGCTCGACGCCGCAGGACGCTTGCTGGGGGCTGAGCTTTCTCCGGACCGTGTCCTCCTCCTTCCGGAGGGGAGCTCGGGACTCTTTCTCGAGTCCCTTCCGAGACCCTCACCCTCGGCGATGCGCCCGATCCGCGCCTTTTCGACGCTGCTCGAGAGGCTCCTCTGTGCGAGCGAGTCCTCCCGCCACGAGATCGCCTATCGTCTCCTTTGGCGAATGAGACACGGTGAGCCCAAGCTCCTGAGTCGTCCCGGTGATCCTCTTGTTCGTCAGGCCCGGCGGCTGGAGCAAGCGGTTCGCAGAGAGGCTCACAAAACCAAGGCTTTCGTCCGCTTTCGAGAGGCGGCGGATGGAACTCTGGTTGCGTACCATCGGCCCAGCCACCGTGTCCTTCGTCTGGTCGCTGACTTCTTCAGCGAGCGCTTCGCGGTGGAGCGCTTTGCGATCCTCACTCCGGAAGAGAGCTTGCACTGGGACGGAAGAAGGTCTCGGTTCGGCCCGGGTTCCCCGGCTCCCGCGAACCTCACGGAAGACGGTGTGCAGGCGCTATGGCTGACCTACTACGCGGCCATCTTCAACCCCGCCCGCATCAAGACGCGCGCGATGCAGGCCGAGATGCCCAAGAAGCATTGGCCCACCCTGCCCGAAACCGCGCTGATCCCCGGGCTTGTCCGCGAAGCTCCCTCTCGACGAGCGGCCATGCATGCCGTAGGGCCGTCCGCGCGAGCTCTCGCGGCACCGGCGGAGTCCCTGGTTGAGCTCGCCGCGGGGGTCCAGGCGTGCTCGCTCTGCCCCCACCGGACACCTCTTCGCGAAGGCTGTGTTGTTCGGAGCTCGGCGGCGGTCCGGGGTGTCGGCAGCGAGACCCCGAAACTTGTGATCGTCGCGGAACAGCCCGGCGAGCTCGAAACTCTCTTTGAGGGCGGGGGCGACGGTCCCCTAGGGGAGGCCCTGGCCGAGGTGGGGCTCGCGCAAGACGCGGTTTGGCTCACTCACGCCGTGAAGCATCTTCACCGCGTACAAGCCGGTGGCCCACGAACACGCCTGCGGCTTCGCCCAGACACCATCGAGCGGTGCCGGCCCTGGCTAGAAAGGGAGCTCGCTCTCTTGGGGACGGCGCCCGTCGTCGGGTTGGGAGAGGGGGCGGCGCTCTCCCTCTTGGGGCGGAGGTTTCCCGCCCTCAACTCCGTCCAGGGGCCATTTCCGGGCCTCAACGATCGTCGCATTTGGTTGGGGCCCGTTCCGCGCCGGGACCTGGGGGACGCCGGGTTGAGACGGCAATGGGTGAAGGTTCTCCGCGCCGCCACCGCGGACGGCGACACCTCAACGGAGCACCCGGCGTAGCTCGAGCGAGCGTTGCTGAAGTTCGTCCAGATTGGTGTCCCCGCTCAAGACCGCTTCGCCCAGCTCGATGGCTCGCTCGAGAACGGCGGGCGGTGCATGCCGCCAGGCGGGGGCGGGGAGGACCTGGCGCCAAGGCCGCTCACATGCGTTGTCGAGGAGAATGCGAGCGAAGCAGTGGTCGTCCTCTACGGGCCACCCGCGACCAGGCGCGGCCGCCGGCAGACGTTCCTCGATGAGTCGTCTCCACTCGGCTCGAAGACCTTCGGACTCCCGTCGAGAGGACGTCATGGGAAGCTCCAACTGGGTGCGGCGCTCCGCGTGCTTCCGAGTTCTACCGCTGACCCGCCGCCGCCAGAGCCGAAAGCTCGAAGGCTTCAGCCGCTCCCTCATGAGCGCGATGACGTGGGCCTCGCGCATGCCGAATTGCTTCTCGATCGCTTCGAACGGGGCATCGTCCGACCAAGCAAGCTCGATGATGGTGTCCTCGTCCCCGGGCACAAGCCGGTGATAGCTCATCGCTCCGGCCCCCCGGTACGAAAGAGGGCGCTCCGCCCGTCAGGGTTTGCGCGCCGAGTGATCTGCGACCTCACGCCCTGACCCGCAGCACGACCTCGGTTCGATACCTTTCGGGTCGACCCGCGAAGATGAGCCCGGGACCTTTGAGGTACATCTCTCGGGTGGGCTTGAGGATCTCGAGCCCGCGGCTCACGACCTCCTTCATCAGGCGCTCGTAGGTGAACTCGAGCGTCGAGTAGGGCCCGACGTGGATCGCTCTGACGGCAGGCCCGCCTTCGAGGATTCGGCAGTCGAGGCCCTTCACCGCTCGCTTCAGCACGAAGCCCGCCTCGTAGTGTGCAGCTTCCAAGTAGGCATCGTCGTGGCAGAGGCTCACCGCGGGCCCGCCTATGTACCGGCCCGCCTTGCGCGCCACCGTCCCTGCGAGTGCGCCGAAGTCCGACCAGGGGCCCTCATGGAGGATCCCGCCGAAGAGGAGGTCCGGAACCTCCACGCGCGAGACCTCGGGGGACGCGAGGGGGGCGTCCTCGGCCCGTCCGATGTGCTCGATGAGGACGTCGAGGCGAGCGGCGCGCGCCTTGAGGGCCCGCACTTCGGCGTCCACCTTGGCCCGCTGCCCCCGCAGGAGCTCGAGCAGATCGGCCTCGTCGGCGCATCTAGGGCCGTGCCGATCTCGGGCAGCGCGAGCCCGAGGTCCCGCAGCACGACGATGGCGCGAGCTTTCGCGACCGAGGCTTCGCCGTAGTATCGATAGCCCGAGTCCTCGTCGATACGGTCAGGGGGGAGCAGCCCGATCTCGTGATAGTAGCGGAGGGTCGAGATCGGGAGTCGGGTCATCCGGGAGAAGACTCCGATCGCGTAGGACGTCATGCGCGCCTCTGCAGAGCGCGGCCCAGCAGCGCGCCCTGGATGGGCATAGCGAAGTATCTCAACCCTATCCCAGCTGCGTAGCTTCCTGCTCCCATGCCGGTCAGGGGGAGGAGAACGGCCGCGTCGAGAACCCAGTTCATGACCATCCAGGCCGCTCCGAGGGCGAGTCCCTCCGCGCCGCCTGCGGAGGTCCGATGGTCTAGGCTCCGAAGGAGGAGCCACCCTCCAAAGCCTACGGAGACGACGATCATGATGCTCTTGAACAAGAATACATCGACGGTGAGGACCCCGCTGCGGTCGTAGAAGAACATGGAGATGACAAAGGGCACCGCCCAGACCAGCAGTCCCCCGCCGAGGACGGTGCGTATCCGACGCATGCCCCGAGGCTGAACCCTCAAGCCCCTCGAGGGTCTAGACCCGTTTCGCCCAAGCCACGCGGCGTCGCGTAGTGTCGCATCATGTTGACGTTCATCGATACGAGGCCATGCAGAGTTTGCGCCGAGGAGGCCGCCCCGTATTCGAGAACATCAATGACCGCAGCCCCTTAGGCCGAGGAGGGGTTTTGGCTCAGGTCTTGCGCTCCGCCTCCGGAGGAGGAGGACACTTGACCACCGAAGCCAATCCTAGCCCCCCGTCCACCCACGAGACCGCAGATCTGCTCCGCCTCGTCTTGACGCGCCTCGACGGCCTCGAGCGGAAGGTCGACCGCTTAGCCGCGGTGGCGGAGCCCGTCCCCGCCCTGGTCTCGGGCGCCGTCGACACCCTCGATGATGTCATCCGCGCCGGTCAGGCCCGAGGCATCGACGTCGACGCTCGACTCTCCGCGGGGGTTCACCTCCTCGAGCGCCTGAGTCACCCCCAGGTGTCCGCCCCCTTGGCGCGGATCCTGGAGCGCGCCGAGGTGTTGTCGGAGACCGTGCACCACCTCGCCGAGCTTCCCGCTTTGTCCGCCCTGGCGGGGGACATGGCGGACGCCTGGGTGCACGCCCGCCAGGCGGAGGGGGTCGACCTCGACGCGTCCGTGCGGGCCGCGGGCGATCTTTTGCGGACCCTCTCTCGTCCCGATGTGTCGGCCGCCCTTCGGTCCCTCGCGGAGAGGCTCCCGGAGCTTGCGCGCTTCGCGGACGACGCGCCCAAGCTCGCGGCGATGATGATGGATGGCTTGGACGAGCTCTCGGCTCGCGCGGCGGCGGGCGGGCTTGAGGTGGACGAAGCGATTCGCTCCTTCCTCACGGTGGGGGTGCGGCTGACCGAGGTGCTCGACTCGCCGCAGTTCAAAGCCTTGATCGCCTCCGACGTGCTCGCTCCGGAGACGTTGGAGGTCGTGGGTCGCGCCGGTCGTGCCCTCGCCACTCAGTCGAACGAAGCCTGTGGGCAGACCGGGCTCCTCGGAGCGCTCGGCGCCGCTCGAGACCCTGACGTCCAGCGCGCACTGAACTTCGTTCTCGGCTTCGCGCGGTCTTTCGGCCGCAATATGGATTGCGCTGCGGCGCTCCCCGACGGCCGCTGAGTCGTCCCACCCCCAGGAGGAGTATATGAAAAAGTTCGACGTCGTCATCGTAGGCGGAGGCACGGGAGGGCTCACCGTAGCCTCTCGCCTCCGCGAGGAGACCCCAGAGCTCGAGGTGGCCATCATCGAGCCCCAAGCCAAGCACTACTATCAGCCGATCTGGACGCTGGTGGGCGGGGGCGTGTTTCCCAAGGAGGTCTCCGAACGGGACCAGGCCGAGTTCATCCCTTCCGGGATGACTTGGCTTCGAGACGAAGTCAGCGCCTTCGACCCGGACGAGAACGTCGTGCGCCTCGCCTCCGGAGAGGCCGTGGGCTACGGGCAGCTCGTGGTGTCGGGAGGGCTCCAGATCAACTGGGGCGCCATCCCCGGACTCGAGGAGAGCCTGGGCAAGAACGGGGTCGGGAGCAACTATAGCTACGAGACCGTCGATTTCACCTGGAACGCCATCCGGAGCTTTCGGGGCGGCCATGCGATCTTTACTCAGCCCAACACCCCCATCAAGTGCGCCGGGGCCCCGCAGAAAATCATGTACCTCGCGGAAGACTACTTCCGTAAGCATGGCTTGCGGGAGAAGGCGACGGTGCGCTTCTATCTTCCCCCCCCGAGCATCTTCGGCGTCGCCAAGTACGCGAAGTCTCTCCAGCAGATCTGTGACCGCCGCGATATCGAGCTGCGGGGGCGCCACCACCTGGTGGAGGTGCGGGGGGACGCCAAGGTGGCGGTCTTCGAGCACCTCGACACCGGAGAAAGGGTCGAGCAGCCCTTTGATCTGCTCCACGTGACGCCGCCCATGTCGGCGCCCGACTTCGTGGCGCGGAGCCCGCTGGCGGCCGAGAGCGGCTTCGTCGAAGTGGACCGCTTCACCACTCAGCACGTGAAGTACGAGAACGTCTTCTCGCTCGGCGACTGCTCCAGCTTGCCCACCTCCAAGACCGGGGCTGCGATCCGTAAGCAAGCTCCCGTCCTGGTGGCGAACCTGCTCGCGGCGCGGGAGGGCGCTCCGCTTCCGCAGGCCTACGACGGCTACACCTCCTGTCCCCTCGTCACCGGCTACGGAAAGCTGGTTTTGGCCGAGTTCGACTACGACAAGAACCCGGCCGAGAGCTTCCCCTTCGACCAGGCTCAGGAGCGCTACTCGATGTACGCGCTCAAAGCCTACGGTCTTCCCCAGATGTACTGGCACGGCATGCTGCGCGGTCGCGTCTAGACATCGCTAAATCCGCAACGAATCCGCGAGCGCCACGGTAAGGTTGTCGTGCGGTCCGACACCGAGGTACCTCAACCGCCCATGCCGTCCCTCTGGAGGCCGCGGGTGGCCGCGGCGCTGCTCGTGGCCCTCGGGCTGACCCCCGCGAGCCTCGCCGAGGCCCAGGTCACGCCCTACATCGTCAGCCACGACTTCAACGCCACCTGGACCCGCCTCGCCAACGGCACCAATCACGTGCCCGTGGCCTACGGCACCCAGCCGGCGTGGGACGAGGGGGCGGCCCGGATCGACCTCCCTTTCAGCTTCGAGTTCTTCGGGGAGCGCTACACCACGGTGTGGGCCTTCACGAATGGCTTCCTTTCCTTCGAGCCCCCGCCCATCGGGATCACGATTCTCTCCCCGGCGCTCTTCGTTCCCCAGGCGGGCTTCGTGGACGCCTTCATCGCCCCTATGTGGGCGGACCTGGACCGCGATCGGGCGGCGGGGGCAGCCCTCCCCGAGATTCGCTCCGCCATTTCGGGACCGGTTGGGGACCGCTCGATCACCATCCAGTACATCGACTTTCGTCGGGCTCGGACCCCACAGAGCGACGTCAACTTCTCCGTCGTTTTGTCCGAGGGGACGGGACGGATCCGGGTGGTGTACGGCCCCAACTTCGGCATCGTCAACGCGACCGCGGCTCTGGAGGGCGAAGGCGGACGGGATGGCTTTGATCTTCACCGGGCCAGCGCCTCGTGCGCCGGAGCGTGCGCGTGCATTCCCGCCACCTGCGGGAGCATCCCGAACTTTCCCAGCGGCTTGCTGGTCACCCTCGATCTTCCCGCGGCGCCGGAGCTCGTGGGAGGCTTCACGGCTCCGGGCGGCGCGCGGGGAGGGGAGACCTTCGATGCCGAAGTCACGGTGAGAAACGCAGGCTTGGTCGCGGCGGGGGCCTTCGACTACGCGATGTGGCTTTCCCCCTCCGGGACGTCGACGGCGGGAGCGGACCTCCTGGGGCGATTCCGGGTGGGCGGGGCCGGACTGGCTCCGCTCGCCGGAGAGGTGACCACGCGGACCTTCACCGTCCCCGCCGCCACCCCGCCGAGCGTACGCTTCCTCGCCCTCGGGGTCGACGTAGCCAACGAGGTCAATGAGGCCTTCGAGGCCAACAATCTCGTGTTCGGTCCCGCTTTTCGGACCGGTCCGGAGCTTCGGGGAAGCTTGACGGTCCCGATGGTGACGGGGCCCAACGAGACTCTGACCGTCGCTCTCGACGTCGAGAGTGCGGGGGCCGCGGTGATGGACAGCTTCGACGTCGAGTTCCTGCTCTCCGCCGACGACCTCCCCGACGCGAGTGACTTCGTCCTCGGCCGAGTATCGCTGACGCTCCCCGATGGGCGGCGGCGGACCGGTCCCGTCGAAATCACGGTCCCTCCCGGGGCCCCGCGGTCGCCGCCCGACTACCGCGTCCTGGCCGTCCTCGACGTCGCCAACGCCATCGCCGAGATCGACGAGACCAACAACGTCGTGGTTTCGGGCGGCTTCATTCAGGTGCGAGGTCCAGAGCTGGTGGTCCGCCAGGTTCGCTCCGCCACAGTCGCGGTCCGAGGCCGCCCGTACCCGGTGGAGGTGGTGGTCGCCAACGAGGGCGGTGCGGTGGCCCTGGGGGTCCGCGCCTGCGCTCTCCTCGGAACCGACGCAGCCTTTGACCTCGCCCTCGACCCCCGCCTCGGCCAGACGGCGCCGTTCGATCTCCGGGCTGGCGATGAGCAACGTATCCTGCTGGAGCTGAGCTTTCCCGCCAACGCCACGAACCTCGAGCGCTTCGTGGCGGGAGGCATCGACTGCGAGCGTCTGGTCATGGAGGACGACGAGACCGACAACGCGCAGCCTCGGTCCGGACCTATCGAAGTTCGAGACCCCGCCCCGGACTACGGCATCGATCTTCTGGAGGTCTCGAGTCTCCTCGCGGCCGGGGAGCAGGTGGTCGCGCAAGCGGTCCTGGCCAACCGGGGGACAGCGCCCGGGCGGCCGGAGGTGGTGCTGGTGCTGTCTCGAGACCCGAGCTTTGACCCCGCGGATCTGGAGCTCGCGCGCGTCACCCCCGCGGCAGATCTGGGCTCGGGGGCCGCGGAGAACGTCGTCTTCACCGGCCTCATCCCCGAAACCGAGGTTTCGGGGGACGTCTACCTCATCGCGGTGGCCGACCCCGGAGACCAGGTGGTCGAGATCGACGAGACCGACAACCGTCGGAGCGTCGCCGCCGTCCTCTCCGGGTCCGGGCTGGCCATCGTCGGCGACGAGCTCCCTCCGGCCGTGATCGGCCGCCCCTTCGTCTGGCGCTTCGGCGCCGCCGGCGGAGAGGTCGACCGAGCCTGGACCTTGACCTGGGCGGGGGCGCCTCCTCCGGGGCTCAGCTTCGATGCGGCGGCCGGGGAGCTCTCCGGTATCCCGGAGGAAGCCGGCGAAGGCCGCAACCCGTTCTCCCTCTCCGTTCAGAGCGGAAACGAGACGGCTCGGCGCGACTTCGCTCTGCTCGTGGTGCCCCCCGGCCTGGATCTCCAGGTGGTGAGTCGCCAGCTCCCTCCCGCTCCCCGCAACGCATCTTACTCCGCCTTTCTCACCGCCCTCGGAGGGACGCCGCCCTACCGGTGGCAGCTCCAGAATCCAGACGCGCTGCCGCGGGGCTTGGTGTTGTTCCCGAACACGGGACGCATCACGGGGGAGGCGGCCTTGGCCGGAGCGTCGGTGCTCCAGGTCACGGTGACCGACGTCTTCGGCCGCACCGCCCCCGGGCTGGTGGCTCTGGACGTCGTGGACGCGGAGGCAGGCCTTCAGATTACGACCGCCGCGGTGCCCTCGGGGATGGTCTCGATGCCCTATGAGACCCGATTCCTCTTCAGCGGCTCCGAAAACCCCGTGACCTGGTCTGTCACCGGAGGGCCGCCGGGCTTGGCCGTCGAGGCTTCGTCCACGGGACGATACTTCGGCACGCCGACGGAAGCCGGAGTTTTCCCGCTCGTGGTCGAGGTCCGAGATAGCGTGGCCATGCGCTTCGACCGGGCCGCGTACATCGTCGAGGTGGTGGAGCAGGGTGATCTGAGCATCAGCGGTGGGGCCGAGCTTCCCGCCGCGACCGTCAATCAAGCCTACGCCGCGCCCGGCGGGGGCCCGTTCCGCTTCCAGGCGGCCCCCGACGACGGAAGCCTGCGGTGGTCCATCCTCGATGGGGCCCTTCCGGCCGGGCTGACCCTCGGTACCGACGGAGTTCTGAGCGGCACCCCCACGATTCTCGAGCGCCAGGCTTTCGTGATCCAGGTGCGCAACGGTCGCAACGAACTACGCCGGGTCACCCGCGTCCTGCAGGTGACGGAAGACGGAGGTCCGATGATGGTCGAGCCCGATGGTTGTCGGGGAACGTCGAGCGGGGGGACGACCGGGCTCTTCGCGCTCCTGTTCGGGCTCGCCGCCGGTCTGAGAGCGCTCCGGCGACGCTAAGCCGAGCCTTGCGCTAGGCGTCGGCCATCCACCCCCGCGTGCGCTCGACCACGGCGAGGACGTCTTCGAGGCTCTGCACCATCTTTCCTCCGGGCCGCAGCACCGCGGAGCCTCGCTCGAAACCCACTACGAGAAACTCACTGAGGTCCCGCGCCACTTTTAGGCCCAAAGGCGAGGTGTGAACGGAGAACTTTCCTTGGGCTCTCTTATAGGTTCGTCGGTGCTCTTGGTCGCGTTCGAGGAAGGCGAGCACGCGCTCCCCGAGCTGATACTTCGGTGCGCTCGAAGAGACCACCTCTCCCTCCGTCTCCGAAGGCCGTGTTTCGCCGTGCTCCCGCGAACGTCTCCCGACCTCTTCCCATAAATGGAGGTGGGCCGGACCGCTGCCCTCGATCCATCGCTCCACCGCGAGTCCGATCAGCGTCGTGGCGACCAGGCCCTCCTCGGTTTCGAAGACGTGGGCCTCGAGCTCGATGACTCGAGCGAGGACGAGCTCGTCGGCGCCCGCGGCGAGTTTCCATAGGGGCAGCTCCACGAAGGTGGCTCCGGCCGCGGTGGGCACCCGAGTGAGGAGTCCGAGCTCGAGCCTCGGGCTCGAAGACAGCGTTTGCATGGGTCCGCTCCTTGGCAAGAGCGGGGCCAGCATCAACGGCCTCTGTTCGCGGGGCCGAATGGGGCGCGGCCTACGGCAGGTTGTATCGAGGGCGAAAGGGAATGCGGAATACCGTAGTGCTCGACCCGCTCGGTGCGCTCGCGCCTCTCAGGTTGAGAACTGTTCCAGGACGCGGACCAGGTCTTTGCGCCGCACGGGCTTCTCCAAAAACGCGTCCATCCCGACCTCGGAGCAAGCACGCTTGTCGGCGGGGCGGTTGTTCGCGGTGAGGGCCACGATCGACGGCTGGTCGTCCAAGGGAAGCAAGGCGCGAATCTGCTTGGTGGCCTCCAGCCCATCGAGGACCGGCATCTGCAGATCCATGAGTACGAGGTCGAAGCTCGTGCGCTGCACCGCGCGCACCGCCTCTTCCCCATTGGGGACGATCTCCGGGGTGACGCCGAGCTGCTCGAGCATGCGCTGCGCGACCTTCTGGTTGACCGGGTTGTCTTCGGCCACGAGCACCCGGACATCGGGCTTGGGGGTGGGGGGCCGACGGTTTGGCTCCGGGGCGGTTGAGGCTTCGACGAACCCTGCCGCGAACTGAAGGGCGATGGCGCAGCCCTGCCCGGGCTCGCTCTCGAGGGTGACGGAGGCTCCGATACGCTCGGCGATCTGGCGGACTCTGGCCAAGCCGATGCCCAAACCCCCCTCGGCTTTTTGGCGCGAGCTGTCGCCCTGCACGAACGCCTCGAAGATGGTATCTCGCTTCTCGGGTCCAATCCCGGGCCCTTCGTCGGCGACCGTCAATTTGACCTGACGTCCCTCGGCCAACTCCACGAGTTCGGCGGTGATCTCTATGGGGGCCCCAAAGGCGTAGCGGAGGGCATTCTCGAGAAGTTCCCTCAGGACGGCCTGGAGAGCTCGGACGGGGAGGTGGAGGGGCGTGTGGATCTCGCTTCGCACGCTTAGGGTCGTCTTCGAACGCTCCGTCTCCCCGGCGTACTGCTGCTGAATCTCCTGGAGGAGGGTGTCGATTCGATAGGGTTCCGTCGCGTAGCTCTCGTGGTCGTGCTCCATCTCGCTGTACTCGATGACGCCGTCGATCATGCTGAGCAGGCGCTCGGCCGAGCCGTGCATGAGATCGATGGCTTCCCGGGTCGCGATGTCGAGAGTTCCGACGTCGAGGACCTGCGCCATACCTAAGATGCCATTGAGCGGGGTTCGCATCTCGTGGCTGATGTTGTTGAGAAATCGGCTCTTCGCGGCCTGTCCGGCTTCGGCCCGGGTGCGGGCCTCGGTCAGCTCCATCTCGTGGAGCTTGCGAGAGGTGACGTCGAGCATCGACTTCACGACCCCCTTGATGTTGCCGTCGGCGTCGCGCAGCGGGACGTTCGTGGCCGCGTACCATCGCGACTGTCCGGACGCGTCGATGATGAGCTCGTCCTTGGCTCGCGTGACTCGACCCTCGAGGGCCCCCTGAAGCCTCTGCTCGGCGCCGGCCTGGAGTGCTTCGGGGAGCCCCTCCAGGAGTGAGCAGCCCACTTCGACGGCGAATCCCTGGCCGCGAAGGGCGTACACCGAAGAGTTCATCATTTTCACTCTCAGGTCGCGGTCGAGCACGATCAGAGCGTGCTCCTGGGCGTCGAGGACCTGGCGGGCGAGGGCCTGGGCCTCGGCGGCGGCGCTTTGCGCCTCCATTCGGCGCCCGATCTCCCTCCCGGCGTCGGACAGCGCCTGGCCCACCGCCTCCAGCTCGGCTCCGCCCCCAGGCCGAATTTCGAGATCCGTTCGCCCTTCGGCGAGCTTCATCGCGGCCAGCCGGATCGAAGACAGGGGGCGGAGGAGGCTGACCGCGAGGAGGATGGAGAACACCATGGCCGTCACCGAACCCACCAGGAGCATGAGGTTCGCCGCGCGGGTGCGTGACTCCGCCGAGGCGCTCTCGAGGGTGGACACCCGCCGCAGGGCTCGCGCCATCCGCAACCGGCTCTCCGCGAGCACGCGAGCTCGGTCCTCAATGTCCTGGAGGCGCGCCACCAAGGACTCGAAGTCTCGCTGGTAGGTTGTCGAAGCTTGCGAGAGCGCTTGCTTCGGGACCCTGGGCTTCTTCAGCAAGCGGAAGTCATCTTGCAGGGCCCAGAGCGACGCGTAGAGGTTCTTCACGGAGGCGGGCTGCTGTTCGAGGATGTAGTCCTTTTCGGCTTGGCGGGCTCTGAGGACATGGACGCGGATCCGAGGCGATTCCAGCTTCGTCACGATCTCCTCGAGGGCGCGGGCGGACTGCTGAAGCTGACCGAGCGACCCTTTGCCGTCCCCGATCCCCCGCGCCCGGATGGCCTCGACGGTGGCTCGCCACGCGCTTCGGTACCCCTCCAGGAGGGCCCCGAAAACGGCCTGCTGGCGGGGAGGGAGTCGAGCCAGCTCCTGCTCGGCTCTGCCCAGGTCTTGATCGATCACCTCCAGCAGCGAGGGATCTTGGATGCGAATATATTCGCGGGTGTCGACGCCGGCCCGAAACATCTCGTTTTCGAGTCGAAGGATACTGTGGCGGTTGTCGACGGCGTTGCGGGCGGTGCGGTCGGAGACGAGCACGAAGCTGATGACGATCAAGCCCCCGATGAGCCCCGCTCCCATTCGAAACGAGAGGTGCCGCCAGGGCTTCACAGAAGAGCCCTTCGGCGTTGAGCGAACGCTCTACAGGATGTCGATTCCAAATTTCCGCAGGTGGGCCAACATGATCTTCGGAGCTCGCCCGGGCTGCTAGGGAAGCAGGGTAACTCCGCGTCGCTGGAGCAAACTCCCCTCGGCGCGAAAGAGCCTCACTCGCGCCGTGCGCACCGCCACCCACGCCCGGGCAAGATCCAGCTGCGCCTGGAGGAGGTCCCGCTCGACGGTGGCCAGGAGCAGACCGGTCGAGCTTCCGACCCGGGCCCGCGCGCGTTCGGCGGTCGCTACCGCTCGCTGAAGCTCGAGCGTCTCCTGGCGGGCCTCCACCTGAGCCTCGGCCCGGGTCAGCTCGTTGGCGGCGAGGCGCACGTCGAGCGCCACGAGTTGGCGGAGGTGAGCCACCGCGGCTTCTCCCTGGGCGCGGGTGGTGCGCGCGCCGCGGTCCTGGGCGGAGCGAGCGCGTCGCCCCAAGACCTCCGACAGCTCCACGCCCGCCAGCACGTCATAGGTCTCGCTGCCGAGCTGAGAGAGGGTCCCGAAGGTCGAGTCGTCGAAGCCGGTCTTGCCGACGGTGAGGAACAGGTCCAGTCGGGGGAGGAGGCCGTTTTCCGTCCGGACGACCTCCAGGGCGCCGCGTCGAAGCATCGCCTCCGCTTCCAAGAGGTCGGGGCGCTGCGCTTGACCGAGCCGGACGCGATCGTCCACGTCCCCCAGCGGGAGTCGGTCGCTCTCGGGCGAGGACGTGGCTCGAAGGGGGCGGCGGAGCGCCGCGTCGCCGTCGACGAGCTGGCTCAGCCGCAACCGGGCCTCCTCCGCACGGGCGCGGGCGTCGATCCACCCCTGCCGCCGCCGGGCTCGCTCCGCTCGCGCCACCGCCACGCTGAGTTGGGGAGCGGTGCCCACCCGCGCCCGCGTTTCGGCCTCCTTCAGCTGGCGGTCGGCGAGGTCGAGGGACTCCTGGAAGATGCGCGCCTCGCGAAGGGCCACCACGAAAGCCCAGTATGCCGTCTCGGTGGCGAGAACGAGGTTCTCTGCGAAGGCCCGGAGCTGGTGTTGGCTCGCCTCGTAGTCCAGCCGAGCCTGCCGAAGACCCACGAGGTTCACCGCAGGCCCCAAGCCGCGCAATAAGGATTGCGTAATCGTCAAACCCACGCGGCTCACCTGCTGGCGCGGGGTGCGATCGGAGACATCCAATCCGTGTTCGAGCACCGCCTCCACGTCGGTCCCCGTGTCGAAGCTCTGGCGGAGGCCCACGCTCACGTCCACGTTGGTGCCTTCCACGTCGAAGCGTTCCCCGGTCGCCCGCGCCACCTGCGAGATGCGCTCCTGGCGGAAGCGGGCGCTGGCGAAGAGCTCAGGGTCGAAAACCCCGGCCTCGATGGCCTCGAAGGTCCCGGCCTCGACGGGAGCCCAGCGCTCCACGGCGAGCTCTCGGCTCCGCGCCAGGGCCCGGAAGGTCGCCTCCTCGAGAGACAGCGTGAGGGTCGACGTCTCGGGCCCGTCCAGGCCCGGCGGGCGTTCCTGCCGCCGAGCCGGAGTCAAGTCGAGGAACTCGGTTCCGGTCGGCGTCCCTCCGGCCTGCCGAGCGACGCGGTAGGGGGCGAGGGGGCCGGCGGCGCAGCCGGCGGCGACGGCGGCGGCCGCGAAGAGGCCCCAGCCCTGCGGACCGAGGGCGCGCGTCATGGGGCGCGGGGGCGGTGGACGAGCATGAACACCACCGGAATCAGGACGAGGACGATCGGGGTCGAGCCCAAGAGACCTCCGATGACCGCGCGGGCCAGCGGAGCTTGGGCGTCCGCCCCCTCGCCGAGACCGAGGGCTAGGGGGAGAAGGCCCAGGATGGTTGTGGAGGTGGTCATCAGAATGGGGCGGAGGCGGCGTCTTCCCGCCTCGGCCACGGCCCGGAGCGCAGGCTGTCCTTCGGCGAGGAGACTGCCGGCCTGGTCCACCAAGAGGATCGCGTTGTTGACGACGATGCCGCCCAACATGATGCAGCCGAGATAGGACTGCACGTTGAGGGTGGTGTCCGTGACATAGAGCAAGGTCAGCACCCCTATCGCCGAGAGAGGTACGGAGACCATCACCACGAGAGGGTCTCGCAGGGACTCATATTGCGCGGCGAGCACCATGTAGACGAGGGCCACGGCGAGAGCGAGAGCGAAGAAGAGCTCGCGGGCGCTCTTCTTCTGCTCTTCGAAGGCCCCGGCCAGCCGGAGGTCGTAGCCCTGGGGTCGAGGTACGGCGCGCAGCCGAGCCTCGAGGTCCTCCGCCACCGAGCCGAGATCGCGACCGGCCACGTTCACCGCCACGCTGATCATCCGCTGCTGGTCCTTTCGCTCGATGACGAGCGGGCCGGTGGTCTCCTCCACCCGAACGAGGGCTCCCAAGGTGGCCGCTTCCCCGGTCGGGGTGGGAAGTCCGAGGGTGAGGATACGTTCCAGCTTCAGCTCGTGCGCCTCCTCGAGCTGAACGAGGATGCGATAGGCTTCGCCCTCGGTGCGGAACTCTCCCGCCTCGGTGCCCGCTACCGCGGTCTGGAGAGCGGCCGCGACATCTCGGGGGCGCAGCCCCAGGTCCGCCGCTTTGTCGCGGTCGATGTGCAGGGAGTATTGCGGGACCCCCTCTTTGCGGCTGACCTCGGCGTCGGTCACCCCAGGTACCGTCTCGGCGGCCGACGCCACCGCTTTGGCGACCTCCTCCAGGCGCTCGAGGTCATAGCCTCGCACTTCGATGCTGAGCCCCTCCTCGGTGCGGAGCAGTCGCTGCAGCACGAAACTTCCCTGCGGGGCCCGCACCCGCACCCGCATCCCTGGGATCTGCTGCTCCAGCCCTCGGCGCAGCGCCGCCGCGATCTCCACGTTGGAGCGGTCCCGCGCTGCGGCCGGGGTCAGCGAGATCTGGACGCGAGCGGACGCGGCATCTTGGGGGCGCCGAACGCCCCCTCCCACCGACACCACGGAGGCCACCGCCTCGGGGACCAGAGGGGTCACTCGGGCCATCAGCTCGCGCGCCTTGACGTCGACCAGATCCAGCCGGGTGCCGATATCCATGCGGCCGATGACCTGTACTTGTCCTTCGTCCGTGGGGGGGAGGAACTCGCTGCCGATCCAGGGATAGAGCGAGAGACTGCCCAGCAAGAGCGCGGTCGCCACGGCGACGGTGGTGGTCGGTCGAGCCAGGCAGCGGGCCAACCCTCCCGCGTAGAGGGCGTCGAGGCGCTCCAGGGCTCGTCGCGCGCCGTCGAACGCGCGCGGCACCTTCGACGTCGCAGGAATCACCCGAGCGGCGACCATGGGGAGGAAGGTGAGGGAGACGAGGAGGGACGCGATCAGGGAGAAGGCCACCACATAGGCGAGCTCCTTGAACAGGAGGCCGGATAGACCCCGCACGAAGGCGAGGGGAAGAAAGACGACCAGGGTGGTGAGGGTGCTCGCGACGAGGGCGCCCGCAACTTCGGTAGCGCCCTGCACGGCCGCGACCTCCACCCGCTCGCTGCATTCGTTCCTGCGGCGAAAGACGTTCTCGAGGACGACGATGGAGCTGTCGACCATCATCCCTACCCCGAGGGCGAGGCCGCCGAGGGTGGTGAGGTTGAGGGTGAGACCGAACCCGAAGACCGCGGCGAAGGTGGCTAGGATCGAGATGGGGATGGCCGCGGCCACGACGAGGGCGCTTCGCACCGAGAGGAGAAAGAGGAGGAGGACGAGGATGGCGAGACCCCCTCCGTACAGCACCGAGCGCGCGACGTTTTGAATGGAGCGCTCGATGAAGTTTCCCTGATTGTCGATCGGAAAGGCCCGAATCTGGGGGAAGTCACGGTTGATCTCGCGAAGCGTGGCGAGGACCCGCCGGGAGACCTCGACGGTATTGGCGCGGGCTTGCTTGCGGATGGCGAGTCGGATGCCGAGGTCCCCGTTGACCCGCACCCGGCGGGTGAGATGCTCATAGGTGTCGAGCACCCGCGCGAACTGCCCCACCGTGACCGGGGCACCGTCGCGGAGGGCGACCACGGTGCGCCGGATGTCTTGCAGATTGTCGAACTCGGCCGGGGCCCGAAGCACGACGCGGTTTCGCCCGACCTCGATCTCGCCGGCGGGAAGATCAAGATTGGCGTCGCGGAGCGCCTCCACGACCTCCGAGAGGGATAGGTTGAGCGCGTTGAGACGATCGAGGTTGACTTCGACCCGGACCTCTCGAGGGTACCCGCCCCAGACGTCGACCTGAGCGACCTGGGGGATGCGGGAGAAGCGCTGGCGAATCTCACGCTCGATGAGGTCCGTGAGCTCGATGGGGTCCAGGGCGCTGGCGACGCCGAGGATGACGACCGGGAAGCTCGAGATGTCGAACTTACGAATCTGCGGCCTCGAAGTCTCTTCCGGGAGTTCGTCCAGCTCGTCCTGAAGGATGCTTTGGATGTCGAGAGCGGCCGTATCCACGTCCGCGCCCCATCCGAAGGTGACGCGCACCTGGCTGCTCCCCTGCGCGGTCTGCGAGCTCAGCTCGACCACGCCGGGGACGGTCGCGAGGATCTCCTCCAGGATCTGGGTGACGCGGCTCTCCATCACCTGGGGGCTCGCCCCGGGGTACTCGGTGCGCACCGAGACGGTGGGGAGCTCGATGTCGGGGAGCAGATCGATCTCCAAACGCCCCAAGGCCGCGGCCCCGAGAACGCCCACGATCACCGTGGCCATCGTCGTCAGGACCGGACGACGCACGCTGAAGCCGGGCAAGCTCACGGCGCCGCCGGGGAGAGAGGGCGGATCTGGGTGCCGTCCTCGAGAAGGTTTTGTCCCAGAGTCACCACCCGACCTTCGAGGGCGGGGGACAGGATCTGCACGAGGGGTGAGGACGTAGCTCCGAGCTCGACGGGGATCCACCGGGCTTCGTCCCCATCCACCTGAAATACCCCTTGCACCTCACGCCTCTTCGTCAGGGCATCCTGCGGAACGATGAGCGCGTCCTGAAGCTCGCCCAGGGCGATCTCGACCCGCGCAAACATGCCCGGCTTCAGCTCGAGGGAGGGATTGTCGATCTCCAGCTCGACCCGGGCCTGGCGTGACCCCGGCTCGAAGCGAGGGGCGACGCGCGCTACGCGACCCGGGTGCGGCCGGTCGCCTCCGAGGGCCTCGACCCGGAGCGTGACCGCTTGTCCGGGCTTCACGCGGGCGTGGTCCGCCTCGGACACGAACACCGTGGCCTGAAGAGGATCCAGCGCGATCAGAGTGAGGAGCGGCTGACCCGCTTCGATCAGGACCCCTGGATCCACGGTCCGAGCCGCCACCACCCAGCGCGTGCCTTCCCGGGCCCGGAGGACGGTGCGATCTCTTTCGAGCTCGGCCGCCCCGAGCTCGGCGCGCGCCCTCGCCACCTCGGCTTCTGCGACCTCGGCGGCGGCGGCGGCCTCGGCCTCCGCGGTGGCGGCCGCGTCCAGGTCGGCGGAGGAGCTGACCCCCTCCGCCTGGAGAGCCTCGATCCGCTCTCTCTCCCGCCGGGCGAGGTCTCGCCGCCGCGCCGACTGCCGCGCTCGGGCCCGGGTCACCGAGAGCGACGCGCGGGCGGCCCGGAGACGGACCTGGCTATCGCGGTCGTCGAGGGTCACGAGCACGGAGCCGGGCGCAACCTGCTCTCCAAGATCGTAGGCCACGTGGCGCACCCGACCCGGACGATCCGCCGAGACTACGCGATCCTCGGCCGCCTCGATGGCGCCAGTGAGACTGCGGGTGAGGGCGAGAGACCCGCGGATGACCGGCGCGGTCTCGACCGGCACCACCCGCGCGGCTCGGCTCCGCGCTTCTTCGGGCCGAGCGCAGCCGGAGCCGAGGAGAAGAACGATGAGCAACGCTCGGGTCACCCGCCGTCCTTGCCCCATGCGACGTCGCCTTTGAAGCTCGACCGGCACTAGCGGCGGCTCGACAGCCGCCCGCTCACGGCGACCCGAGCGCTCGGCGGGCTTTCCCCGGCCGACAATCGAGCCGGCTGCCTCGAAAGCCCGGTCGGGGTCTGGCATGGTCCCGACGTGGAATCGAGCTTCGGAGACTACGCGCTCGAGGGCTTTTACGACGAGATGTTCGAGGACTCGGGTCAGCCGCGGCCGAGCTGTGCGGCGCTCGCCGACCGCATCCGTCACTTTAGCCCCGAGGAGTTGATGCGCCGCCAAGCCCTGGCGGAGTCGGCCATGATGGACCTCGGCATCACCTTCAACGTGTACGGCCACAGTCAGGGCACGGAGAAGATCTTCCCTTTCGATATCCTGCCGCGAGTGGTCTCGGCCGAAGACTGGGCACGCTTGGAGCGAGGCCTGCAGCAGCGTATCGAAGCGCTCAACCTCTTCGTGGCCGACCTCTACGGGGCCCAGAAGATCCTCGACGATGGGGTGGTACCGCGGGAGCTGGTCGAGTCGAGCGCGGCCTTCCTCGAACCCTGTCGAGGCATCGTCCCCCCACGCGGGGTGTGGATCCACGTCACCGGCACCGACCTCGTGCGCGACGGCGACGGTGAGTGGTACGTTCTCGAGGACAATTTGCGTTGCCCCTCGGGGGTCTCCTATCTGCTTCAGAACCGCGCCCTCATGAAGCGCACCTTTCCCCGTATGTTCGAGGCGGCGGGGGTTCGGCCGGTGTCGACGTATCCCTCTCGGCTCCTCGCCACGCTCCAGGCGATGAGCTCCGCGACGGATCCGGTCGTGGTCGTCCTCACCCCCGGCGTCTACAACTCCGCCTACTTCGAGCACTCCTTCTTGGCTCAGCAGATGGGGGTGGAGCTCGTCGAGGGCCGAGACCTCGTCGTCGACGATGGGTTCGTCAAAATGCGCACCACCAACGGCCTCGAGCGGGTCGACGTCATCTACCGGCGTATCGACGATGTGTTCATCGATCCGAAAGTCTTTCGGCCGGACTCCGTGCTCGGCATTCCCGGCATCATGGACGTGTACCGGGCGGGGCGGGTCGCGCTCGCCAACGCGCCCGGTCCTGGCGTGGCGGACGACAAGGTCATCTATGCGTTCACCCCGGATATCATCCAGTACTATCTCGATCAGGACCCGATCATTCCCATCGTTCCGACCTATCTCTGTCGCCGCGAGAAGGATCTCGCCTACGTTCTCGATCACCTGCCCGAGCTCGTGGTCAAAGCCGCCAACGAGTCGGGAGGCTACGGCATGTTGGTGGGACCCAAAGCCAGTCGAGAGCAGATCGAGGAGTTCCGGGGGCGCATCCAGTCCAATCCTCGAAACTACATCGCCCAGCCCACCCTGAAGCTCTCTCGGGTGCCCACTCTGATCGACGGGCAGATCGAGGGTCGTCACGTCGACCTCAGGCCCTACGTGCTCTACGGCGAGAAGGTCGAAGTCATCCCCGGCGGCCTCACCCGGGTGGCCCTCCCGAAAGGATCGTTGGTGGTGAACTCCTCGCAGGGCGGCGGGTCCAAGGACACCTGGGTGCTCGCGGGCGAGGAGAAGACGGCGTGCTGAGTCGAGTCGCCGACGCGCTCTACTGGATGAGTCGCTACATCGAGCGCGCCGACAACATGACGCGCTTCGTGAACGTGACGGAGCACCTCACGCTCGACATGCCGGGGGCCCGCGACCGCCAGTGGCGGGCTCTCGTCGCCGCCACCGGCGACGACGATGAGTATCTGGAGCGCCACCAGAGCTTCGATCGCGACGGGGTGATTCGATTTCTCGCCTTCGATGGCGACTACCGAAGCTCGATATGGTCGTGCGTACGGTCGGCCCGCGAGAACGCCCGGGGGGTGCGCGAGGTCATCTCCGCGGACGTATGGACCCAGATCAACAAGACCTATCTCTTCGCCCAGCGGTCGGCTCGCAACCCGGATCCTCTCGTTCAAGACCCGGAGCCCTTCATCGAGCGCATGGAGCAGTCTTGCTACGCGATTCTCGGCGCCGTCCGTTTGACCATGAGCCACGAGGATCCGTGGCGCTTCATGCAGGTAGGGCGTCTGCTGGAGCGCGCCGACAAAGCTTCCCGAATCCTCGACGTGAAGTACTTCCTGCTCCCTGAGTCCGGCGGGGTGGACGCGGCCGTGGAGGAGCTGCAGTGGTCCGCCCTCCTCCAGAACGTGTCGGCGCTGGAGATGTATCGCCAGCGGCACGGCAGCGTGACCCCTCGTAAGGCCCTCCGCTTCCTCCTCTTCGACGCCACCTTTCCCCGTTCGATCCGCTTCACGATCGAGACCGCGGAGGCCGCCCTGCGAGGTCTCGAGCATCGCAGCGTGCACGGACCTCTGAATCCGGCCGAGCGCAAGCTGGGAAAGCTCCGGGCCAGCCTCGAGTTCGGCTCCGTGGACGAGGTCCTCGAGCTAGGGCTCCACGATTGGGTGGACGGCTTTCAGCGCGAGCTCAACGAGGTCGGGGGGGCCATCCAGGACGTGTTCTTCGCTCTGCCGGAACAGAGCCAGAGCCAGAGCCAAAGTCAGAGCTGAACGCTCTCGCTCGCGGAGGGGGCCCTCAGCTGGTGCCCAGGACGCGCTCGATGCCGGAGCGGAGGGCCTTGGGCTTGAAGGGCTTCACCATCCAGGCGGTGGCTCTGGCTCTGTTCCGGCAGAGCGAAGAACACGTCCTGGATGGCCCCCCCGACCTCGTTGAGCTCGCGCTGAAAGCC
>JBCBRU010000055.1:0-23702 GCA_039819565.1 Myxococcota bacterium
GGTGAAGTCCACGTGCCCGGGGGTGTCGATGATGTTGACGTGGTGTTTGTTCCACTCGCAGTGGGTCGCGGCGCTCGCGATGGTGATGCCACGCTCCTTCTCGAGCTCCATCGAGGTGGAGCGGTCTCTCCGGGTTCTGGACGGGGCCATTCTGGTCCTTTGCTCGGTGGCGGGCGTGCAGTCGCAGTCCTACACCGTCGACCGTCAGATGAAGCGGTACAACGTTCCGCGTCTGGCCTTCGTCAACAAGGTCGATCGCACGGGAGCCAACCCGAAGAAGGTGGCTCAGCAGCTCCGGGAGAAGCTCGGCCACAACGCGGTGCTGATGCAGATTCCGATCGGCCTCGAGGACAAGCACGAAGGCGTGGTCGATCTCATCGAGATGAAGGCTTACTTCTTCGAGGGGCCAAAGGGCGAGGAGGTCGTCACCAAAGACATCCCCTCCGAGCTCCAGGCCGACGCCGAAGCCGCTCGCGAAGAGATGCTCGACGCGGTGTCGATGTTCTCTGAGGAGCTGATGGAGGCCATGCTCGAGGAGTCGGTGACGCCGGAGCTCGTAAAGAAGGCCGTCCGCGACGGCGTGCTGTCGCTCCAGCTCACCCCCGTATTCATGGGCTCCGCCTACAAGAACAAGGGTGTTCAGCCGCTTCTTGACGCGGTGACCTACTTCCTTCCGAACCCCACCGAGGTGACCAACGAGGCCATCGACCTCGAGTCCGGTGAGGAGGAGAAGCGCCTCACCCTGTCGTCCAGCCCGGACGAGCCCCTGGCGGCGCTCGCCTTCAAGCTCGAAGACGGCCGGTATGGTCAGCTGACCTACATGCGCATCTACCAAGGCAGGATCGCGCGGGACGACTTCGTGGTGAACACCCGCACCAAGAAGAAGACCAAGGTGGCGCGCCTCGTGCGCATGCACGCCGACGACATGGAGGACATCCAGGACGCGGCGGCGGGCGACATCGTGGCCATCTTTGGTCTCGACTGCTCCTCGGGTGACACCTTCACGGACGGAAAGCTCAAGGTCGCCATGACCTCGATCTTCGTTCCCGAGCCCGTCATCTCGCTGTCCATCAAGCCCAAGGACGCCAAGTCGGAGCAGAACCTCTCGAAGGCCCTGCAGCGCTTCACCAAGGAGGATCCCACCTTCCGTGCGGGCGTCGACAAGGAGTCCGGCGAGACCGTGATCAGCGGGATGGGGGAGCTTCAGCTCGACGTCTACATCGAGCGAATGCGACGCGAGTACAACTGCACCGTCGAGACCTCGGCGCCGCAGGTCGCGTATCGCGAGACCATTACTCAGCGCTCGGATTACAACTACACGCACAAGAAGCAGACCGGTGGTTCCGGACAGTTCGGAAAGGTCTCGGGCTACATCGAGCCCCTACCGGAAGATGCGGAGAGCCAGGACTTCGAGTTCGTGGACGAAATCGTGGGCGGTGTCGTTCCGCGCCAGTTCATCCCTTCCGTCGCGAAGGGCTTCAAGTCGCAGATGGACAAGGGCCGGCTCATTGGCTTCCCCGTGGTTGGGGTCCGAGCAGTCCTAAACGACGGCGGCTACCACGCCGTCGACTCGTCGGACACCGCCTTTCAGGAGGCTGCCCGCGGCGCGTGGCGCTCGACCTTTGACAAGTGCAAGCCGCGCATCCTCGAGCCGGTCATGAAGGTCGAGGTCGAAGGGCCGTCGGAGCACGCCGGCAATGTCCTCCAGACCATCATGCAGCGCCGGGGCATCATCAACGGCTCGCAAGAGGAAGACGGGATGACTCGGACCGAGGCGGAGGTGCCCCTCGCCGAGATGTTCGGCTACGCTACGGTTCTTCGGTCTGCGACCCAGGGGAAAGCCGAGTTCTCGATGGAATTTTCACGCTACATGCTGACGCCCTCGAACGTGGAGGAGGAGCTGATCGAGAAGGCCAAGGAGAAGGAAGCGGCCAAGAAGTAGCGCGACCGGTGCCCCTCCCCCGCTCCGGTGTTCCCCACCCGGCGCGTCTGGGAGGGGCGGCACCGGACGCCGGAGGAGAGGACGGACGGCATCATGTACCGTAAAGAAGTGAACGAGCGGAGCCCGCTTCGAATCTTGGAGCGCTCCATCCACGGTGGCCTCGGCGCCGGCAACCTAGGCGTCGTGATGTCGCGCGCCGGCGTCGGTAAAACCGCGTTTTTGGTTCAGGTGGGTCTCGATGACCTCATGCGCCAAAAACAGGTTCTCCACGTCTCCATCGGCCAGTCCGTGGAGCACGTACAAGCTTGGTACTACGCTCTCTTCGACGATCTCGCGCGCATCACGAGCCTTGAGAACCGCGACGCGGTTCGGGCCGATGTGGGTCGGCGGAGCGTCATCCAGGCCTTCGGAGCCGACACTCGCTTGGATGCCGACAAGCTCGAGAAAGTGATCGAGCTGTATGCCAAGCACGCGTCCTTTGAGCCCACCGCGATCCTCATCGACGGCTGGGCGTGGGAGGGCGACGACGACGGACGCACCCAGGAAATGCAGGCGATTAAGGGGATCGCGAAGCGGCTGGGAGCTGAGCTATGGCTGAGCGCCCAAACTCACCGGTCCGTGACCGACAGTGCCCCCGCAGGCATCCCCGCCCCCTGCTCGGCCTTCGAGAAGCTCATCGACGTTGCCGTATTCCTCGAGCCGCACCACGGCGCCCACGTCGCCGTACGCATCCTCAAGGATCACGACAACATCGAGATCCCCGAGACTCATCTCGAGCTGGATCCCGACACGATGCGCTTGGTCGAGGACGACCTCGATAGGCGCACTCCTGTCGCGTTGCCCCCATCCCAATACACACTTCTGTCGGGGGCGGCGAAGGGCGCCGAAGCGGAGTTCGGGGCTTGCGCCGAGAAGTGGGGCCTCGAGGAGGTCAACTTCTCCTTCGCAGGGCGCGCCACCGCACGGACCCGTGGGTTGGTGGAGCTCAACGAGGCGGAGCTCAAGCAGGGCGAGGTCAGCCCCACGTACGTGGAGGCCCAGCTTCATCGTTCGTTCCCCAAGACAGCGCAGTTTCAGAAAATGCTGCAAACCATCTGGCATCAGGTCGCCACGGCCGGAGAGGTTTTCGTGGTCGGACTCATTCTTCCCGACGACACCGTGAATGGCGGGACGGGCTGGGCCGCGGAGCTCGGACGGCACTTCAAGAAGCCCGTGCACGTCTTCGATCAGGAGAAGAAGGGCTGGTTCACCTGGAAGGACGGCACTTGGCAGTCCGAAGATCGGCCCCGCATTTCACGCACGCGCTTCACGGGAACGGGCACGCGCTTCCTCTCGGAGGAAGGACGTACGGCGATTCACGACCTCTTCTCGGATACCTTCGGTCCTTCCCAGTGAGCGGCGGCCGGCCGAGCCTTCCCCGCCTCCCAGTGAGCGGCGGCCGGCCGAGCCTTCCCCGCCTCCCAGTGAGCGGCGGCCGGCCGCGGCCTTCGACACGGTGACGTTTCCCCTCCGGCTTCTGGCTCACGACCTCCGGGTGCCAGAGAACGTCGGCAGCCTCTTTCGGATCTCCGATGCCCTCGGAGTGGAACGACTCCACCTCACGGGGCGCACGCCGATCCCGCCTCACGCCAAGATCCGACGACTGGCTCGAGCCACCGAAAAGACCGTGTCCTGGCGCTACGACGGCGACCCGGGGCCGGTCCTAAAGGAGCTGGGCACAGCCGGATACACCCTCGCCGCCGTCGAGACCGGCGCCGACAGTCGAGACGTGAGGTCGCTGGCCGAAGCGGACTACGATCGCATCGCCATCGTCGTAGGCGCGGAGCGCGAGGGGCTTCCTCCGGACGTTCTCGAGCGCTGCTCGATGCGCTTGCGCGTTCCTATGTTCGGACTCAATACGTCGATGAACGTCGCGCAGGCTGCCGCCATCGCGCTGTGGGAAGCCGGTCGCCGCTTCTATCCTTTTGCCGAGCTCCCGTCCGCTACGGACCCTTGAACGCCCTCAAAGCTCGAAGCAGCGTGGGGCGGGTCTCCGCAGGATCGATGACGGCGTCAATTTCCAGGACCCGCGCCGTCGACACCGCCTCACCCGCCTCGTAAAGCTTGGCCACCGCGGCGTCAAAGAGGGCCTTTCGAGCCGCCTCGTCGTTCGCGGCTTCCAGCTCTTTGCGCAATGCCAACTGCACTGCCCCCTCGAGGCCCATGGGTCCAAACTCGCCACTCGGCCAGGCCACGGTCAGGGCCGGGCGCCAAAAACTCCCCCCGGCCATAGCCTGTGCGCCGAGCCCGTAGCCCTTGCGAATGCCAACCATCACCAGCGGCACCGTGAGGCGTCCGGCGGCGAGCATCATTCGAGAGGCTGCGCGAACCGTCCCTTCTCGCTCTGCCTCCGGACCGACCATGAATCCGGGGGTGTCGCACAACCCCACAAGGGGCACCCGAAAGCGCTCCGCGAGGCCGAAGAACCACGCTGCGAGGTCCGACGCGGCCGCATCCAGAGCCCCCCCCAAGTAAGACGGATCGTTGGCGTAGACAGCCACCGGTGCCCCTTCTAACCGCCCCAGACCTACGATCAGGCCGGGGGCGGACCCTGACCGCAACTCGACGAAGCTGTCGATATCCACCCATCCTCGGATGATGTCTCGCATCGAGTAGGTCCGCTTGCGGTCCTCGGGAACCACATGACGTAGAAGGCGCGCGTCCGGAGCAGGTCCGGGCTCGATCGAACCCTGAAAGAAGCTGAGAAGCGTTCGCGCAAGCCGCGCCGCATCCGCCTCGTCCTCGGCCACCACGTCCACCACGCCATTGGCGGACTGCACGTCGATAGGCCCCAGGTCCTGAACCTTCCAGGCACCGAGGCCCCCTGCTTCCACCATCGCAGGTCCTGCCATCCCAACGAAGGATGCGCGGGTGGCAATGGTGAAATCCGCGCACCCGAACAAGACCGCGTTCCCGGCGAAACAGGGGCCATGGGCGATGCTCAAACGAGGGCTCCTCCCTCCACCCCCCGCAAAAGTGGCAAAGGTGGCGACGTCCAGCGTCGAGGCTACGATCTCGGTTTGATCCGTGTCGCTCGGCCGACCTCCGCCCCCCTCGCAAAAGAACACCACGGGGACTTCCCAGCTCGACGCGAGGTCGAGCACTCGATCCGTCTTCTTGTGGTTCATCATCCCCTGCGTCCCGGCGAGCACGGTGTAGTCGTAGGCCAGGACGGCGCAGCGCCCTCCCTCCTCGCCAAAGCGCTCTCCGTTGACGACGCCGAATCCGGCCACCAAGCCATCGGCGGGTGTGGCCCGCTCGAGCTCCTCCAGAGGACGCACGCGCCGCTGCGCCGCCACGGTCAGCTGGCCGTACTCTAGGAAGGTCCCCGGGTCGCAAAGGTCCGCGATGTTCTCACGCGCCGAACGCCCTCCTCGAGCGTGCCGCTTCCTGATCGCGTCCGGGCGGGCTGTGTCTTCAGTGAGCGCAAGCTTCTCTCTCAAACGGCCGAGGTCCGGCCGGACATAGTTCAGATCGACAGCCGCCTTGCGCTCCTCATACGGACCTTCAGAAGCACTCGCGTCCAGGACCACAAGCAGATCTCCCGGACTCACCACGTCGCCCACCGAAACCTCGACGCGAAGCACCCGGCCGGGGCCAGGGGCGGTGACGACGTGGTGCATCTTCAAAGCTTCGAGGATGACGAGCTCTCCGCCCGCAGGGACCTCATCCTTATCCGGAAGCCGCACGACTTCAGCGCGCAACGGGCTCCGAATCTCGACGACTCCGTCGTGGAGAACGGCCTCCGCCGCTTCGCCCGGGCCGTCGCCTTCCAGAGGGAATCGAGCTTCGACGAAGCCCGTGTCCACCGACCAATCCGTGAGCGCGTCCGCTTCGAGGAGGGTGAGGAGGCGGCCTCGATCCGTCGTGGGGCCCACGATCTCGAGTTCATCGAGGGCGCGGCGGGCGCGCTGCAGGAGCTTTCCTCGGTCTCCATCCGAAGACACCACCAGCTTCAAGAGCAGCGGATCGAATCGGGGGTTGGGCGCCTCACCCTCGACCGCCGCGGTGTCCACACGGATCCCTGGCCCCCCGGGAAGGCGCAACGAAGACAACGCGCCGCCTCCCGTTGTGTTCACCCGAAGCTGGAGCGCGCAGCCCTGCTCGCGGAGCCGCTCGATTCCGAGATCACGAATGCGTTTCCCTTCGGCGAGGCGGAGCTGGAGGGCCACGAGGTCCAGGCCGGTGATCGCCTCCGTCACGGTGTGTTCGACCTGTAAACGGGGGTTGCACTCGAGGAAGTACCAAGCCTCATCGCTCACCAGGAGCTCGACCGTAGCCAGCCCGGTGAGGCCGGCCGCGCGGCCCAGCGCCACCGCCCCTGCTTCCATCGCTTCGAGCCTCTCCGCCGAGAGCCCGGGGGCGGGCGCGAGCTCCGCGATCTTCTGACGACGTCGCTGAAGACTGCAATCCCGCGTTCCGAGGGCTATGACCTCGAGGCCATCGCCAACGAGCTGAACCTCCACGTGACGGACCGAGCCAAGCCAGCGCTCCGCGATGATGCCCCCGTCGCCGAACGATCGCTCGGCTTCGGCGCGGCAGCGAGTGAAGGCGTCCTCGATCTCGTCCGCTCTCTTCACGACGGCGATGCCCCGGCCGCCCCCCCCCGCCGTGGACTTGAGAGCCATGGCATCACCCTCCAGCGTGAGAAAGAAGTCCCGAGCCGCCTCGGCGTCCGGAAGAAGCTGCGATCCCTCGACGCAGCGCAGGCCCACCTGCTCTGCAAGCGCTCGCGCCCGCGCTTTGTCGCCGAGATGCTCCATGGTCTCGACCGAGGGGCCGATGAATCGAAGTCCGTGTTGCAGGCACGCTCTCGCAAAATCTGCCCGCTCAGAGAGAAATCCATACCCGGGGTGGACCGCGTCCGCGCCCAACGCCCGGGCCGCCGAGAGGAGGGCGCTGATGTCGAGGTAGGCCGAGGGGCCTTCCCCCGAAAGAGCATGCGCCGAGTCGGCGAGACGCACGTGAAGGGCCCTCGCGTCGTCCGTTGAGTAGACGGCGGCGCTCCGGAGACCGAGATCTCGGGCGGTGCGGATGACCCGCACCGCGATCTCGCCGCGATTTGCAATCAGCACCCGTCGTAGCTCCATGCTGGTAGGAGCATGACCGAATCGGAGCCTCGAGCCAGCACGCGGACTGGTACTCGGGTCCTCGAGATGCTCTTTTTCCCGACGTGAATGCCTCGACCCCCTCGGCGCTGGTCGTGCTCATCGGTGTGGCAAGTCTGGCTGCGCGGGCCCAGGCTCAGCCCAACCCGAAGGCCTCCGACGAGAGCCCGCAGCCGGCGGAGATTCCCATGCTCAGGGTGGCCACCAAGGAGGCGCCGCCCTTCAGCCTCAACGAGGCGGGCAGCTGGACCGGTCTCACCCACGCGTTGCTCTCTCGGGTCGCGGAGCTAGAGGGCTTCGAATACACCCTCGTGCCCATGGGCATCGAGGAGATGATCGACGCCACCGCCTCGGGCGAAGTGGATCTGGCCGCCGCGGCCCTGACCATCACGGCGGAGCGCGAGGCTCGGGTCGAGTTCACTCACCCGATCCTCTCCTCGGGGTTGGGGATGGCGGTGCCCCCGCACGCCGGCCTTACAGTGGGAGGTCTGCTCGAGGGGTTCTTCTCGCTCTCGTTTCTCGAGGCGGCGGGGGCGCTCTTGCTGGTGCTGTTCGTTGTGGGGTCCGCGGTGTGGCTCGTCGAGCGTCGCGCCAACTCGAGTCAGTTCCCCGAGAGTCCTCTTCGGGGCCTCGGAGCTGGGCTTTGGTGGTCGGCTACGACCATGACGACCGTCGGATACGGCGATAAGGCCCCGATCACTCCGGCGGGGCGGGTCCTGGGTCTCATCTGGATGTTCGCCAGCATCATCCTCATCAGCAGCTTCACGGCCGCGATCGCCACGTCCCTCACGGTGGGCGAGCTCGAGTCGCGGATCCACGACGTCGACGATCTCTCCGGGCGGCGGGTCGTCACGGTGGAAGGAAGCGCGGCTTCGAGTTTCCTGGCCGCTCGCGGACTCGCCCATCGCACGGCTCCCAACATCGAGGATGTCGTTCGCGCTGTGGCCGACGAGCGAGCCGACGTTGCGGTCTACGACCTGCCGATCCTTCGGTACTTGGCCCGGCAAAGCCCCGGCGAGCTGGATATCCTGCCCGGTCGCCTTGCGCGCCAGTCCTATGGACTCGCGCTTCCCCCGGAGTCCCCCCTACGTAAGCGCTTCAATAAGCGAATCCTCGAAATTACTCACTCTTCCGACTGGGAGGCGCTCCTCATGCGCTACATGGGAACCGTGGATTGAGCACGGCCGCGTCCTGGACGCGCGTCGCCGGTTTGGACACCCTCCAGGGGTGCGCCGAGTCAAACAGGTCCTCGTCGTTCGTAAGGACCTCAAGATGCGAAAAGGGAAGATCGGGGCGCAATGTGCTCATGCCGCCATGAAGGCTTTCCTCGACGGGTGCGCCCGCACCACGGATGGAGAGGGTCGGCGGCGACTGCTGTTCGAGTACGGGCCGGAGTCCCCTTGGGCGACGTGGCTCGAATCCGGCTCCGCCAAAGTCTGCGTTTACGTTGACTCGGAGGCCGAGCTTCTCGAGGTCTACGAGCGCGCCCGCGAGGCAAATCTGGTTGCCGCCATGGTGGTGGATGCAGGACGCACGGAGTTTGGGGGTGTCCCCACCCGAACCGTGGTCGCGGTCGGGCCCGGAAACGTCGAGGATGTGGACGCCATCACTGGGGATCTACCTCTGTACTGACCGGGCCATGCTCACTTGGTAGTTGACGAAGAGCGGTTCTAGTGTACTAGTACACTCATGAGCTTGTCCCTGCCACCGGATCTGCTCCGAGTGTTCGCCGCGCTCGAGGATCCCGAGGCTATCGACCTCATTCTCCAGGACCTCTTGAGTCCCGCTGAACTTCGGTCAGTCCGCGAGCGCTGGGCGATCGTCAGTGGACTGGCTGCGGGTCAGACTCAGCGCGAGGTCAAACAGAACGTCGGGGTGGCCATCGCCACCGTGAGTCGTGGCGCTCACCAGCTGCGCTCCGGGGCAGGCGGCTTCGATCTCGCCTTCGAGACGCTCAAGGCGCTCGGCTTAGAAGACCCCCGCGCTTCGGCGGCTCCGCTACGGGCCGTCCCTCCCGCGGATCAGGACGAGCGCTCATGACCGCCTTCATTCCCAGCCGCGACGAGCTCCAGACCGCCCGCTCCCAGGGACACCGAAAGGCGGTGGTGGCCGCCTCTCTGATCACGGACGGAGATACCCCCCTGTCCCTATTCGCCCGTCTCGTTCGGGACGAGGGGGGACGTTTCCTGTTTGAGAGCGTCGAGGGCGGCGAGCGTACAGGGAGGTGGAGCTTCTTTGGTTCCGGCCTTCAACCCGCTCTTCAACTCGACGCGGGAAAACTCTCTCGAGAAGGCGGGGGGCAAGACTCTCCTCCCCAAGCGAGCGAGACGACGGGTGAAGAGCTCTTGGCCGCCATTCGTAGCGCCCTTGCTGAGGACGAAGCCTGGGTTGCGCCTGGGCTTCCTCCTTTTACCGGTGGGCTCGTAGGCGCCTTCGCCTTCGAGGCCCTAGCGACCTTCGAGCCGGTTCCCAGCCCTCCTCGCGCGATCGCTGATGACTGGCCGGATGTCGACCTGCTCCGGGCCGACGCTCCCTTCGCCTACGACCACGCCACCCATCGCCTCCACGCTCTCGGCACGGTTGACCTGACGGCTTCAGACGTCGAGAGCGAGCTTGCCACGGTGCGTGAGCGGCTAGAGGCGCGCCTCCTGCGCTTCTCCTCGGAACCGGTGCGCCTCCTTCCTTTCTCGCCCGAGAACGCGGATCCGGACGCCGTGCCCCGCCACGCCCACCGAAGCCCCGAGAATTTTGAAGAGGCGGTGCGTGCCGCCAAAGAAGCGATCAAGGCAGGCGAGGTCTTCCAGGTGGTGCTCTCGCAGCGGTGGAGCGTCGATGTTTCTGTGGAGCCCTTCACCCTCTACCGCGCGCTTCGCGCCCTCAATCCATCGCCGTACATGTTCCTTGTCCAGCGATCGGACGGCCGCGCCCTGGTCGGAGCCAGCCCTGAGGTCTTGGTACGCGTGGACGAAGGTGAGGTTGCGGTACGCCCGATCGCGGGAACGCGACGTCGGGGCCGAACGACCGCGGAGGACCTGAGTCTTGAACACGAGCTCCTCGCCGATGAGAAGGAGCGCGCGGAGCACACGATGCTCTTGGATCTCGGTCGGAATGACGTGGGGCGGGTGGCTCGGCCGGGAACCGTACGCGTCGAGGCGCCTATGCATGTGGAGCGCTACGCACATGTCATGCACCTCGTGAGCGACGTCTTCGGTACCCTAGCTGCCGACAAGGACGCTTGCGACGCCTTTCGGGCCGGCTTTCCTGCCGGCACCGTCGTGGGTGCCCCTAAGATTCGAGCCGCAGAGCTGGTAGCGGAGCTGGAACCCCATCGCCGAGGCTTTTACGCGGGAGCGGTGGGCTATTTCGACCGTGCCGGAAGCATGGATACGTGCATCGCGATCCGCACCCTGGCCGTCTACCCAGACCGTGTCGACGTGCAAGCGGGCGCTGGGATCGTCCACGACTCGGATCCCGCCCGAGAGCACGAGGAATGCGTCAACAAGGCGCGTAGCCCATTCGCGGCGGTGGCTCTGGCCCTCGCCGGCGGCCGGAGCGCGTTGGCTTCGGCACGAAGTGAGGGCCCCGAACCCGGAGGTCAGGCATGACCATTCGTGCCGTCATCATCGACAACTACGATTCATTCACTCACAACCTCGCCCAGCTCCTTCATGGCCTCGCAGAGAGCGTCGAAGTGGTCCGTAACGACGCCCTGGACGTCGAAGGTGTGCTCGCCCTCGAGCCCACCCATCTCCTGCTGTCTCCGGGTCCCGGTCGGCCTGAGCGAGACAGAGACTTCGGAGTATGCGGAGGCCTCGTTGACATCATGCGAGACCGTCGAGCTCAGATCCCTCTCCTCGGCGTTTGCCTAGGCCACCAGGGTATCGCTCATCGCTTTGGGGCCCGCGTCGAGAGGGGACCTTCCGTCATGCATGGCAAGACGAGCTCTATCACTCATGATGGCCGGGCCCTCTTCGCCGGGCTTCCGTCGCCCATGGAGGTCATGCGCTACCACTCGCTCGTCGTGGCTCGGGACTCCCTTCCGCACGAGCTTGTGCCGGTCGCCCATAGCTCCGACGGCGTCGTGCAAGCCTTCCGACACACCACCCTCCCGATCTTTGGGGTCCAGTTTCATCCTGAGAGCATCGGAACCCCCACCGGGCGGGCCATGATGGAGAACTTCCTTGAAGGAGGACCTGCTGCGTGACCCATCCAGCATCCCTCGTCGCGGAGCTCGTTCGCGGGCCCCTCGCTCCTGACCACGCCGAGGCGCTCATGACCGCAGTGATGCGGGGCGACCTGGCCGATACTCAGGTGGCCGCAGCCCTAGGAGCGCTGGAGGCTCGGGGCGCAGAGGCGGGTGAGCTTCGCGGCTTCGCGAGGGCTCTCATTGCGCGCATGGTCCCGATCGAAGCTCCCGAGGACGCCCTCGACACCGCCGGAACCGGTGGCTCCGGTCAGGCCACCCTGAACACTTCGACGCTGGCCGGCGTGGTGGCCGCGGCGGCCGGGGCGCCGGTGGCCAAGCACGGCAATCGAAGCGCCTCGGGAAACTGCGGGAGTCTCGATGTGCTGGAGGCGCTCGGGGCCGCGACCGACCTGAGCCCCGAGCAGAGTGCCGCCCTCTTGACCGAGCATCGATTCACGTTCGTGAACGCCCGAAGTCATCACCCGGGCTTGGGTCGCCTGGGTCCACTGCGGAAGACACTGGGCTTTCGCACCGTCTTCAACCTCCTCGGACCGATGCTCAATCCCGCGGGCGTGCGTCGCCAGCTCCTCGGACTCAGCCGCCCCGAAGCGGGCCCCGCCCTAGCTCGAGCCCTGGCTGACATGGGGCACACCCACGCCTGGGTCGTCGCCGGCCCGGATCGACTGGACGAGCTGGCCCTGGGCGGAGAGAGCCGCGTGTGGGAGGTCCGAGACGGTGCGGTCGAGTGCTTCTCGGTGGATCCAGCCGACTATGCGCTCAGCCCTCCGGATCCCGCCGCCCTCGCCGGCGGAGATGCCTCGCACAACGCCGCCCGCTTTCTCGCCATTCTCGACGGGTCCGACCGAGGCGCGGCCCACGACCACGTGGCCCTGAACGCCGGTGCGGCGCTGGTGGTCGGCGGTCGGGCCGCCGCGCTCGACGAGGGCATCACCCAGGCCGTCACCGCTTTGGAGTCCGGTGCCGCTCTCGATCTCTTCTCTCGGTGGCGACAGGCCACCCTCGACATGACCGACCCCCATCGGGGCCAGGAGCGACGGGCATGAGTGATCTTCTCGACCGCATCGTGAGTCAGACTCGACGGGACCTCGACCTTCGACGGGACCTGCAACCTGAACTGACGCCTTCGCCCTCCGAACGCCCGGGGTCCTTCCGCGAGGCGCTCTCTGGACCCGAGCTTTCGCTGCTGGCCGAGCTCAAGCCTCGTTCGCCCTCCCGGGGGCCCCTCCGCGACGACGTAGGCGATGCCTTCCCAGCGTATCGAGAGCGTGCGGACGCCGTCTCGGTCCTCGTCGACACGCCCTTCTTTGGAGGCGGATACGGACTCTTTGCCCGGGCCCGCCAAGCGCTGCCGCTGCCGCTCCTCGCGAAGGGCTTCTTCGTTGATCCTTGGCAAGTGGACGAGGCCCGAAGCCACGGCGCCGACGCGGTGCTGCTCATCGCCCGCATCCTGGACGATGCGCAGCTCACCCACCTCCGCTCCCGCATCGAGGGTCTCGGAATGGACGCTCTGGTCGAGGTCCACACCGACGACGAGCTGGAGCGCGCTTTGGCCACCGGGGCCAGAGTCATAGGCGTGAACGCCCGAGACCTCGATTCGCTAGATATCGATTTGGACAAGGCCCGACGCCGCCTCGAACGGGTCCCCGAGGGACGCGTCCGCGTCGCGGAAAGCGGACTCGAGCGTCTCGAGGACGTCGACCGCATTCGCGGTATTGCTCATGCGGCCTTGATCGGCACCGCCTTCATGAGCGCGAAGGACATTGGCGCCGCCATCGAGGCTCTCGGATGGTGAGCGACATCAAGATCTGCGGAGTGCGGGATGCCCGGGGGGCCGATGCGGTCGCCTCCGCCGGAGCCACCCACGCTGGGTTCGTCTTCGTCAAAGGACGTCGACGCTGCGTGGACCCGCTCACGGCGAGGTCGTTGGTGTCTCGCCTCGGAAAGGTGGAGCCGGTCGGCGTTTTCCTTGATGCGCCCCTCGAGGAGATTCTCAGCGTCGTCGAGACCGCTCGGCTCAAGACCATTCAACTCCATGGGCAGGAACCATTGTCCCTAGCCGAGCAGCTCGTGAGGAGCGGGCTGCGCATCATCCGAGCCTTCTCCGTACGCATCCCCTTGCGCCGTCAAGCCTTCGAGCCTTGGCAGCCCCTCGTGCAGACCTTCCTGCTCGACGCCCCGTCCCCTGGTCACGGAGAGAGCTTTCCTTCCGATCTCCTACCGGACGGGTCGAGCCCGATTCGAGAGTTCACCGGACGACCCACGTGGCTCGCTGGAGGTCTGAGCGCCGAGAAACTTGTCCATCATCCCGAGCTCCACCGTTTCGACGGTGTGGATGTCGCTTCCGGCGTAGAGGTGGACGGACACCAAGACCCAGAACGCATTCATGCCTTCGTGACCGCAACACCACGAACGACGAAAGACCTATGTTGAACACCGGCTTCTTTGGCAGCTACGGAGGCTTCTATGTCTCTGAGCTCCTCATTCCCTGCCTAGAGGGCGTCGAGCGCGCCTTCGCCGAGATCGAGCACGACGCAACCTTCTTTGCGGAGCTTCGCGACCTTTTGAAGGAGTGGGCGGGTCGACCGACCCCTCTGTACCGCTCCGCGGCCCTATCGCACGCCATGGGTTGCCACGCCTACCTAAAGAGGGAGGATCTGCTTCACGGCGGCGCCCACAAAACCAATAACACCGTCGGCCAAGGGCTCCTGGCCCGGCGCATGGGCAAACGACGGTTGGTCGCCGAGACGGGGGCGGGCCAGCACGGCGTCGCTACCGCAATGGTGGGAGCCCTCCTCGGTCTAGAGACCACGGTGTACATGGGGGCGAAGGACGTCGCCCGACAGGCTCCCAACGTGAGCCGGATGCGCCTGTTTGGAGCCGAGGTGATCGCGGTCGAAACCGGTCGATCCGGGCTGAAGGATGCCATCAACGAGGCTCTTAAGGATTGGACCGAGCGGCTTGAGGACACATTCTACGTGTTCGGAACGGCCGCCGGCCCTCATCCATACCCTACCATCGTGAAGGCCTTCCAGCGGGTCATCGGTGAGGAGATCCGCGACCAACTCCAAGCCGAGAGCGCGAAGGACCCACGAGCGATCTTCGCGTGCGTCGGAGGGGGTTCAAACGCCATCGGTGCCTTTGCCCCCTTTCTCGACAACCCAGACGTCCTGCTCTACGGAGCCGAGCCGGGCGGGGACGGGGTGGAGTCCGGGCGTCACGGAGCGGCTCTCACCGCAGGACGCCCGGGATGTCTACACGGCGCCATCTCCTACGTTCTGCAAAGCTCGGACGGTCAGATCTCTCCCACCCACTCCGTGTCAGCTGGGCTCGACTACCCTGGCGTGGGTCCTGAGCACGCGCATCTTCATGATTTGGGTCGCGCTCGCTACGTACCCGTACGAGACAAAGACGCGCTCGAAGCTTTCCGCTGGCTGTGCCGGAGCGAAGGTATTCTTCCCGCGCTCGAATCCGCTCACGCGGTGGCTTTGGCCCTCGCCAAAGCGGCGGAGTTCGGCCCCGAGGACCACGTCGTCATCAACCTTTCGGGACGGGGCGACAAAGATATCCATCACGCCACTCAGGCCCTCTTGGACCTCGACGGAGGGCACGAGAGATGAGCTCCCTTCTCGAGCGTCGTCTCAGTACCCGGCGAGAAGCCGGAGAGCTCGCGTTCCTTCCCTTTCTCGTCGTGGGAGATCCGGGCCCGGACAGGTTCCTCGAGGCCGCAAACGTTCTCGTCGAGGCGGGCGCCGACGCTTTGGAGCTCGGCTTTCCGTACACGGACCCATCCGCGGATGGCCCCGTCATTCAGGCCGCGGATGAGCGGGCGCTCGCTGCGGGTATGACAACCGACGGCTGTTTCGAGGTGGTTCGCCGTTTCCGCGAACAGAATGACGTGCCCGTGTCGCTCCTCGTGTACTTCAACCTCGTGCTCCAAGCTGGGCTGGAGCGCTTCTACGAGAAGGCCCGCGACTCCGGCATCGACGCGGTGCTGATAGCCGACTTGCCCCTCGAGCTCGCGGGGCCTGCTTTCGCAGCAGCTCGAGCGGCTGGAGTCGCCCCCGTGGCTTTGGCGAGTGCCGTCACTACACGGGAGCGCGCGGTGCGGCTGGCCGAGGTCGGCGAGGGCTACGTCTACGCAGCCGCTCGCGTAGGCGTAACCGGCGCACGCGATGATGCACCGCAGGACAGCTTGTCTGAGCTGGTGACCCGCCTCCGTGGAGCGAGAGTGACCTTGCCGGTGTTGGCCGGGTTCGGCCTCTCGACTCCCCAGCACGTGGAGGCCGTCCGGGCCGCGGGTGCAGACGGGGCGATCGTCGGCAGCGCCCTCGTCCGGGCGGTTGCTGAGGCGGACGGGTTCGAGAGCGGGCTAGAGCGCCTAGGGGCGCTGGCCGCGGAGCTCGCTCGCGCCGCCCACACCCCGCCTTGAGGATTAGAGGACCAGTCCTAGCCCTCGATCAGCTTCTTGATGGTGTCGACGGAGGGCGGGCCCTGATGCTGCTTTCCGTTGATGTAGAAGCTGGGGGTTCCTCCCACCCCAGCGGCGGTTCCCTGGCTCATATCAGCCTGCACGAGCGCCGAGGTCGCAGGGTCGGTCTTGCACTTTTCGAACTTCTTCATGTCAAGACCCACGGCCTTCGCGTAGCCCGCGAGGTCCTCGTCTCCGAGCTTCTGCTGGTTCTCGAAGATCTTGTCGTGCATCTCCCAGAACTTCCCCTGCTTCTGGGCACAAACGGACGCGACGGCCGCGGGCATAGCTTGCTTATGAAAGCTGAGCGGGAAGTGGAGGAAGTAGACTTTCACCTGATCCGGGTAAGCGGCCACGATATCGTCCACGGGTTTTGTGGCTCGGGCGCAGAAGGGACACTGGAAATCGGAGAACTCGACGATGGTCACCTTCGCGTCGTCGGGGCCCTTGCTGGGACGTCCCTCGAGCTTGAAGCTGGCCAGGGGCGCGTCAGGCTCGGGCACCTCGATCTCGAGCTTCGCGGCCTCACGCACCCGCTTGGTCGCTTGCGACATGCCCAAGTACTCCTTGATGCGACCTTCGATCTGCTCGTAGGGAGGCATCTGAGGGTTCCCGGCCTTCTGCTGCTCGTAGAAGGTCTTGGCCTCGTCGGCCGAGACTGCACTCACCAGAGACTGGATGAAGTCCTCACGAGATTTCCCAGCCTTCTTGGCCTCGGCGTCCATGAGGACATCGATCAGGTAGCCCTCCAGCTCCCGGGTCACCGCCTGATGTCGCTGCTGGTCAATCTTTAGGAAGGCGAACTTGCGGGCGTCTTTGAGCTCACCGTACGTAAGCTGCTTCTTCTCGCCTCCCTCCTCCCAGCGCGCGACCACGGTGGCGGAGGTCATGTCATCGAAGGTCGCAGCGTCGGCGGACGGCGCCGCTTTCGCGGGAGCGGCCGCGGCCGGCTTGGCCTTGGGCTCCTCAGCGTGCGAAGCCTGCTGACACGCCGCCACGAGGCTGAGGGCGCCACTGAGAGCGAGAACGCGGTAGCTGTTCATCTCGGCGATGGGATCCCACGTTGGTCCCAACCCGGCAAGGACCCAGTGAGACCGAGCTGGCCAATAATGCCGCGTGAGCGCCCCACACCGAATGGTAGCCTGAGCGTTGTGTCCGCCTTCGTGTCGTTCGGCCCTGATCCCTCAAAAGAGTCCGTGGTGCTGCTTCACGGTTTTTCAGGGACCCCATGGGACTGGCAAGGAACGGCGCAAGAGCTTGCTGACGCGGCCGCCTACGCGCTCCCTGGTCACCACCCATCCGTCCCGCCCGCAGCCAGCTTCGAGGCGGCGGTCGACGGACTCCTCGAGCGCCTACCTGCCCACCCCGTCGTACTTATCGGATACTCCTTGGGCGGCCGACTCGCCCTCGGAATGGTGGCTGCGGCCCCGGAGCGTTTCCATGGTCTCGCGCTCGTCGCCGCCCACACGGGTCTCGACGACGAAGTCGCCCGAGCGGCTCGCCGAGACCGAGACGCCAGTCTCGCCGCGCTTCTCCGCGAGAGCCCGGCGACGTTCTTTCGACGCTGGGATGGTCAAGAGCTGTTCCAAAATCACAAGCGCACGCCCGCCCTCGATGCCTGGCAGGCGCGCCGCGAAGCGCTCGACCCGGAAGCCCTGGCCGACGCCCTCACAACCCTCAGCCCCGGGACCATGCCGTCCTTCGCTTCGGTGCTGGCCGACCTCCGCATGCCTCTGTGTCTCGTGGCGGGCGCCCATGATGGCCGCTACCGCCAGCACTATGCGGCCCTTTCGGGGCTCCGCCCTGACGTACCGGTACACATCATCCCGGACGCGGCTCACCGCATTCTCATCGATGCCCCCGAAGCCTTGGGCATCGTGCTTCAGAGCTTCGTGGATAATACTGCGGGGACGGATATCCGGCCCCCTGGCGAAGAAGGATAGGTCTCAGTGGCCCGCGGGGTCGGGATCGGCCTCCGAGGCACCACCGTGCTCGCCGTGATCAGACTCGCCCCCGTGCCCCACCTCAATGCCCGGAGTCCCGTGCTCGACGGAGGTCGGGTGGGCCGGCGCATCCGGGATCATTCCGGTCCGGTGTGCGGCCCCGGGCCAGGCGTAGTCGCCCCAGGGCTGTTCCTGGGTCCGCGTCGCTACGTCCGAGAGTACGAAGCCGAACAGGAAGATCAGAAAAACGAAGCCGCTCATCGCGAGGATCTTCACGTAGGAGGACGCCCACCGGACGTGCATGAAGTAGAGAATGACCAAGGAGGTCTTCCCGAACGCGATGACCAGCGCCAGCGGGGTGTCGAGGAATCCTAGGTCGAGGGTTGCGGTCCAGTAGGTCAACCCGGTCAGAAAGAGCAGAGACCCGAGAATCACCGCGTTGAACTGCACGGACGACACATGCACGTCATGGTGCCCACCGTCGTCATGTCCATGGGCAGCAGCAGCCGTGGACGCCATCAGTGATGTCCTCCCCCCGGCATCACCGGTTCACCGTTCAGACCAAGCAGGTACAGAAGCGGAAACAGGAAGATCCAAACGATGTCCACGAAATGCCAGTAAAGCCCCATATTCTCGACCACCGAGTGCTTTTCGGGGGTCACCTTGCCCTGGAGGGTATGGATGATGACCCACACGAACAACCCAAAGCCGATAAGCATGTGCAACGCATGGAGTCCCGTCATCCCGAAGTAGAAGCCAAAGAAGAGTTGAGCTCCTGGCACCTCCTTGACGGGGTTCGTGAAGTCTAGCCCCAGAAAGGGGAACGGCATGAGTCCGTGGTCGTACTTCTCCATGTATTCGAAGTACTTCACGATGAGAAAGATACTGCCGAAGAAGATGGTGAGGAGGATCTGGTTGATGACGCCGCGACGGTTCCCTAGCTGAGCGTAGCGAACGGCCATCGCCATCGTAAAGGACGAGAAGAGCAACACCGCGGTGTTCGCGGCGCCGATGGCGACGTTGAGCTGCTGGCTACCCGCCATCCAACCCACTGGATAGAAGTACCGGTAGATCGTATAGGCCGCGAACATGCCGCCGAAGAAGAGGAACTCCTGGGCCAGGAAGAGCCACATGCCAAGGGCATGGGACTCCCGCTGCTGATCGAGGTCCTCGAAATGGTGAGCGAGGTTCGGGTCGTGATGATGATCATGGTCGGCGTGGGCCGAGGCCCCGCCGGTCACTCCGCCCGTGGTCGCCGCGTCGACGCTTGCGCTATGCACCGTACCGCTCTCCTGCTCTCACAACCTCCAAAGTCCCTTCCGGAATGGGGCCGTCGTACTCGTAGGGCCCGTAGTCAACTACGGGCGTTTCATCGAAATTGAAGGTCGTGGGCGGGCTTTGGATCTCCCACTCGAGCCCCTTGGCGAACCAGGGGTTCGCGGGCGCTCGCTCCCCGAAGAAAACCGACCATGTGAGGTAGCAGGTGGGAATCACGAAACCCAGACCGAGGATGCTCGCACCAGCCGTCGAGAAGACATGCAGCAGCTGAAACTCTTCGGGATAGGTGTGATAGCGCCGGGGCATGCCGAGATATCCAAGGACGAACTGAGGGAGGAACGCGAGCACGAACCCTCCGAGAGTCATGAGCGCAGACACGCGTGCGGGAATCTGCGGATACATACGGCCGGTCATCTTGGGCCACCAGAAGTGGAGCCCGGCGAGATAGGCGCTCACTGTCGAGCCCACCATCACGAAGTGGAAGTGAGCGACGACGAAGTACGTATCGTGCACGTGAATATCGAGACCGAGGGTGGCGAGAAAGACGCCGGTGAGTCCACCCACCAAGAAGAGCGCGATGAACCCGAGCGCATAAAGCATCGGTGCCGTGAAGCTGACCGAACCGCGGAACATCGTCGCCATCCAGTTAAAGGTCTTGATGGCCGAAGGTATCGCCACCGCCATCGTCAGCAGCGAAAAGACCACCCCGGTGTAGACCGACTGGCCGGAGGTGAACATGTGGTGACCCCACACCAAAAAGCCGAGAACCGCGATCGCGATAGAGGAGAAAGCGATGAACTGGTACCCGAAGATCGGCTTGCGGCTGAAACAGGTGATGATCTCCGATATCACCCCCATCCCGGGAAGAAGCATGATGTACACGGCAGGGTGGGAGTAGAACCAGAACAGATGCTGAAAGAGGATGGGATCTCCGCCCAGCTTCGGGTCGAAAATACCCACCCCCAGCCCTCGCTCGAGCGCGACGAGGAGCAGCGTCACGGCCACCACCGGGGTTCCCAGAATCATGATGAGAGCCGTCGCGTAGTGGCCCCAGATGAAAAGGGGCATCCGAAACCAGGTCATGCCGGGAGCCCGCATCTTGTGGATGGTGACGATGAAGTTCAGTCCGGTAAGGATGGACGAGAAACCGGAGACGAAGGCGGCCGAGGCCGCCAACATCACCTGGGAGCTCGCGTAGCCCGTGCTGAAAGGGGTGTAGAAGGTCCATCCGGTGTCCACGCCTCCGAGGGCAATGGCAGCCACCCCGAGCAGGCCGCCCACCATGTAGATGTACCAGCTCAATAGATTGATCTTGGGAAACGCGAGGTCCTTGGCGCCGATCATGATCGGCACAAGGAAGTTCCCCAGGGTCGCGGGAATGGAAGGAATCAGAAAAAAGAACACCATCACCACGCCGTGCATGGTGAAGAACTTGTTGTACGTGTCCGATTCAAAGAGCCACGACTGAGGCGTCGACAGCTCCAGCCGAAGGAGCAAGGCGAACAGTCCGCCCACCGCGAAAAAGATCGTCACCCCTACCAGGTAGAGAATGGCGATGCGCTTATGGTCGACGGTGAGAAGCCAGGACTTCAGACCATGAGTAGCGTTGAGATAGTTGACGTCCGACTCAGGGCCGACCGCTTCGTGCGAGGCACTCACTGCTTTCCTCCGAGAGAAGCTCGCTCCGCCCGGTTGGGGGAGAGGGACTTGATGTAAGCGACCAGCTCATTGATGCCCTGGTCGGAAATCTGGCCTTTGAAGGTCGGCATCACGGCCGCGTATCCGGCCGCGACCTTCGCGTTGGGTCGAACGATCGACTCGCGCAGGTAGCCTTCGTCGACGAGCGCGGTGCCTCCACTCGCGAGGCTCCGACGGGTCCCGAAGATATTCTCGAGGCTCGGGCCGCGCTCCTCCGCGCCTTCATGGCAGGAGCCACAGGCGTAGCGCGCGTACACGAGACCACCCTTCTCCGCCATCGACACCAGCTGATCCGAGCCGCCGCGCAGCCACTCCTGATGGTCTCGCTGATTTTGAACGTAGACCGTTCCGATCATACGGGAATGGTCCGTCCCGCAGTACTCGGTGCAGAAGATGTGGAACTGGCCGGTCTTGGTGGCATGAAACCACATTCGGTTGAAGCGGCCCGGAACCGCGTCCCTCTTGGTTCGAAAGGCGGGAACGAAGAAGGAGTGAATGACGTCTTCGGAGGTCAGATTGAGGACGACGTCGGTGTCGACGGGAATATGGAGCTCGTTGATCTCGCGCTTGCCGTTCGGATGCTGAAGCTTCCACATCCACTGTTTGCCGGTCACGTAGACCTCGGTCGCTCCCTTCGGAACCTCGTAGAGGTCCACGAAGATCTTCGCTCCCCAAGCGAACAACGCGATCACGACCACCGCCACGGGCAGAGTCCAACCCAGCTCAATGGCTAGGCTGTGGTGGGGCGAGACTTGATAGCGCTTGGCGCTCCGCCGGTAACGCCAAGCGAAGACGATCACGAGAAGCGCGGTAATCGTGCCGGCAAGACCACACACGACCATGAAGAACCAGAAGAGCTGGTCGACTTGGTTCGCGAAGGTCGAGGCCTGCGCGGGAAATAGGGTGACTTCGTTCATGACTTCACGACCCCGAGGCTCGAGCCACCACGTCCGACCTCGGACGGCGTCGCTCGCGCAAATGGCTAATGAGAATAAAGAAAAGGATACCGAGGACGGTGAGCACGCCGGCGGTGCGAACGAGCCGCATGACGGCGAGGCTGTATTTTCCGTCGAGGGGGTTGTACTGAAAACAGGAGAGCAAGATGGCGTCCGTCAGAGAGCCGATACCCTCGTCGGAGGCCTCGACCAGCGAGAGCCTCACATCGATGGGTGAATATTCGATGCCATAGAAGTACCGGGAGATCTTCGCCTCGGGGGTCAACACCATGATGGCGCTCCCGTGGGCGAACTGGTCCGTGGTTTCGTCGTAGGCGTAGTGATACCCAAGTGCCTCAGCGAGGGCCCTAATCTCGGGCTGCTCCCCCACCAGGAAATGCCACCCCTGCTCGGCGCCGTCTCGACGATATCGGTCGAGGTACTTCTTCTTCTTCTGGGCGGCGAGGGCCGGCGTCTCTCGAGGGTCGATGCTGACCGTAATGACGTCGAACTCCTTGCCCGCATCGAACTTGAGAACGTTCAGCATCCGCAGCATTCCGTTCAGCACCATCGTGCAGAGCATCGGACATTCATAATAAACGAGAGCGAGAACCACAGGGCGCTCCCCGATGAGATCTCCGAGCGCCCGTCGGTTTCCAGCGGCATCCGTGAACTCAAGTTCGAGGGGAACCTCTTGGCCGAGCCGCTGGTCAATGCGAACTTCGGCTAGGACCTTGTCCGATGCGGCCTGACTGGCTCCCTCTGGGGCTTTCGGAGGCTGAGCCGACTTGGGGCCGAGCGCGTGGGCGGCCGGCACCGCCGCGAGAACGGCCAGAGCCGCCAGCGCAGCGGAGATGGAAAACCTCCGACTCTTTGGCAATGAAGAGGTTCTCATAGGTGCCTACTCGGGAAGGGACTCCGTGCCCGTAAAGTCTGTGCTCTCAGAAGCCTCCGATGCGGCCGCACCCGAAGCGGCTGCGCTCTCGGCCCCCGCGGCCGCTTCCGCCGGGGCTTCCGCTCCGGCGCTCTCCGCGGCGGGGGCGGCTTCGGAACCCTCGGAGCTCGAAGTTTCAACGGGGGCCGGAGCCGGTGCTGCCTTCTTCTCCGGAAGCTTGGCATCCACGGGCTTCCACGTCGGAAGTCCTTTCTCCGCGACCAGCTGCATGGCTCGTTCGATGGGAACCTGAACCTTGCCTTGGTCTCGGTCGACCCAAGCATAGGAAGAGAGCTTGCGCTTCTGAGCTTCCAGATAGTCCTCGAGCTCGACCTCTGGATGGGGCTGAAGGAGGGGTCCGCTCACTTTCTCTCGAATTTCGAGGGGGCCGACCGCGGGACGGCTCCTCACTTCGGTGGCCTCGAAGATATCTTCGAAGACCTTACCGCCAACGAAACCGGAGAACATCAACACCACCAGCACCAACATTCCCACCACGACGGGGGACGGCTGAGCGTCCGTAACCTCATACCCGGCGGCCTTCGACTCCTCGGAGACGGGGGTGCGTTCCTCAATGCGCATGGCTCAACTTCTCCTTCCAGCGTGGATCGTTGTGCGGGAGCAGAGGTCGCTGCTCCACGTTTCGGAGGAAAAAGAACACCCACAGCGCGAACAGTCCGAGCGGCGCGGTCAGGTGGACCCAGTGAAAGTGGAGGACGACATCGTAGGAGCCGGCTTCCTCCGGATGGGGCATCAGATACCAATAGAGGTCGATGTAGCGCACCGCGAGGATCCAGGCGGCGATACGCGGGGCCCACTTCATGGACCGCTTGGGCCATCGAGAAATCAGGAACAGGAACGGGAGGACGAACTGCCCAAACACCAGCAGGAAGGCAAAATACTCGTATCCACCCGTCGTTCGCTGATGGAAGAACACGATCTCCTCGGGGAGGTTGCCGTACCAGATGATGAGGAACTGCGAGAGCTGGACGTAGGCCCACAGGCAGGTGAACGCGAACATCAGCTTGGCAAGATCGTGGAGGCGGTCCGTGGTCACCGCCACGCCAAGCTCGGCGTTTCGCCGGGCGAACGGGAGGACGAGAATCATGAACGCCATCGAGGACAGCACCTGGCCCACCACGAAGATGAC
>JBCBRU010000056.1:0-23640 GCA_039819565.1 Myxococcota bacterium
CGCTTTGGGAGAACGATGTCGACGTGACCATGGTCCAGCGCTCGTCGACCCATATCGTTCGGTCGGAGCCCTTGATGGAGATTGGGCTCGGCGACCTCTACTCGGATCTCGTCATAGATGGGCTTTTGAAAGTCAGCTAAGATGGCGTAGGGCACCGAAGCAAAGATGAGATCGGCCTTTTCCGTGGTCACCCCGGCCGCCACCGCTCGCTCCGAGTAGAGGTCGCCGAGCCCAATCTCCATCAAGGGCTCCGACCGAACGATATGGGTCGACGAGCGCTGGACCATGGTCACGTCGACATCGTTCTCCCAAAGCGCGGCGCAGATGTCATGAGCGGAGTTGTTCGAACCGATGACGACGACCTTCTTCCCCTGCATGCCATCCGGCCCAGGATGCTGCGAGGAATGATGCTGGTCTCCTCGAAAGACATCTTGGCCGGAGAAGCTTGGCACGTTGGCCTTACCGGACATGCCGGTCGCGAGGACGACGTGCTTGGGGCTGAGGGTCACCGGCTCCCCTTCCCGCTCGACTTCGACCGTCCACATCTTACTCGCGTCGTCGAAGTGGGCGCTCTTACAGATCGTGGAGCCCCAATAGTTCAGCTCCATGACTTTGGTGTACATCTCCAGCCAGTCGCCGATCTTGTCCTTGGGAGCGAAGACCGGCCAGTTCTCCGGGAACTTGATGTATGGAAGGTGGTCGTACCAGACCGGATCGTGGAGACACAGGGACTTGTAGCGTTTGCGCCAACTATCTCCGGGACGCTCGTTCTTTTCGACGATGAGGGTCGGCACCCCTAGCTGACGGAGGCGCGCCCCGAGGGCGATGCCGCCCTGGCCTCCGCCAATGATCACGACGTCTGGCTGTCGGGTAGAGCCGAGCTCTCGAGCTTCGACCTCCCTCGCCTCCTTCCACGTGAGCCGGTCCTTGTCCGCGCCGTGCGCCACCCCGCGAGGACGAGCCCCGCCTCGGGGCTCCTCGTGCCCTTTGAGCTCGGTCATGGTGGTGAGCAAGGTCCAGATGCGCCCCTCACGCAGGCGCACCAGGCCGTAGCCCCGAGCCGCGTTCGTCTCGAAGTGGATCCACGCGGTGGTGATGCCACCGTCCTCGGTCACTTCTTCATTCTCGTCGAGGCGCCAGTCTCTGGGCTCCACGTGAGCGAGCTGCCGCGAAAGCATATCGCGGACCTGCTCCTGCCCCTCCATGGTCCGGATGTTCCAAGTGAAGCTCACGAGGTCCCGCCAGTAGCAGTCGTCCGTGAAGAGCGACACCGCGTCGGCGATGTCCCTCCGCGATAGCGCCTGGTCGAGCGCCCCGAGAAGCTCGCCCGCCTGGTGGGTAGCTTGTTGGTTCATGGGTTCCTCCTCCTTCGGAGCAGGTCACCACGAAAACGAAGGTCGATGAAAGGGGTCGGGGGGCTACTTCAGCTTGTAGCCCACGCCGTGCACCGTGACGAGGTGCCGGGGATCTTGCGGGTCCATCTCGAGCTTCTTCCGCAGCTTGGAGACGTGCACGTCGACGGTGCGGGTGAGCGGGGCGTCGTCGTAGTCCCAGACGTGGTCCAGGAGATCGTCGCGCGTCACGACCTTGCCGCGGTGCTCGAGGAGAAAGCGCAGCAGCCGCGACTCGCGACCCGAAAGGTCGAAGATCTCCCCCGCCCTTCGAACTTCGCCCGCTTCGAGGTCGACCTCGGCGTCGCCCACGCGGGTCTCCGACGGGGGAACCCCACCGGTTCGTCGAAGCACGGCTTCCACCCGGGCGAGGAGCTCGCCGAGGCTGAAGGGCTTCGTCACGTAGTCGTCCGCCCCCAGCTTGAGACCGAGGATCTTGTCGACCTCCTGGCCTCGGGCGGTGAGCATGATGATCGGGTTTTGGACCCCCCGCTCTCGGAGACGGCGACACACTTCGTGACCGCTGAGCTTGGGAAGCATGACGTCGAGGAGCACCAAACAGGGGGTGAGCTCGAGCGCCAAATCAAGGCCGGTCTCTCCGTCCGTGGCGATCTCGACCTCGTAGCCCTCCATCTCGAAAGCATCCCGGAGGGCCACGCCCATCGAACGGTCGTCTTCGACGATGAGAATCTTGGTCATCTCAGAACTCCTTGCACCGGGGGAGCCACAGAGAAAAGGTGCTGCCCTCTCCGATCTCGCTCTCCAGAGTGACCCGGCCCCCGTGGGCCCGAGCCGTATGCTGCACGATTGATAGCCCAAGGCCGCTCCCCTTCACATCATGCACGAGGCCCGTGCTCACTCGATGGAAGCGCTCGAACACCCGAGGCTGGTCGGCCTTGGCGATGCCGATGCCATGGTCCTTGATGGAAATGACCACGTAGCCCTCCCGGTCGTCCATGCTCACCTCCACCTCTTCCGCTCCGCTCGAGTACTTGGCCGCGTTGTCGAGCAGGTTGTGTAGCGCCTGGCCCACTGCGTCTTCGTCGAGGTGGGCGGTCGGGCCGGGAGCCTCGGGGAGGCGACGCACGAGCCGCAGGCCAGATTGCTCGAGGCGAACCGTGAACGCACGTAGCACCCGCTCCACCACCTCCAGTACGTCGGTGGGCTCTCGGCGATACTCTTTTTGTTCCGACTCGATGCGAGAAAAATCGAGAATGTTGTCAATGAGGCGGGACAGACGGCGACTCTCGGCCTCGATGTACGAGCCGTACTCGATGACCTTGTCCGGCGACTTGACGCGGCCCATGGTCATCATCTCGGCGAACAAGCGGATGGAGGCCAGCGGGGTACGAAGCTCATGGGACACGTTGGAGACGAAGTCGGACTTCATCTCGGACAGTCGCATCGCGTCGCGAGCCGTGACCAACGCCAGGGCGAGGCCGGAGAGGAGAGCGAGAGCGAGAGCGAAGCCGAGGGTGAGGTTCCAGGCGAGCGAGCCGCTCAGCCACCGCGTGGAGGGGCCGTCGCTGGCGATGTGAAGGGCCCAGTCCCGCAGCACGAAGGGAAGACCCTGACTCACTTGGTGGGAAGAGGCAGAGGCTTTCTCGCCCGCCAGGGTCCGACCGCGACCGTCGGTGAGGCGAAACGCCGGGCGCGACTCCGGAAACAGCCGGGGCAGGACCTCGTCGACCACTCGCGGGATGAGGGTCTTGCGGGCGTAGTCCTCGTCGAGAATGAAGCCCACGAGCCCCAAGACGCCTCCGTCGGCGCTCGCGATCGGCTCCAGGATGATGCGGTGCTCGGGGTTTTGCTCGTTGACGTGGAGGGCGAGCTCATCGCCAGGCTGAAGCGGATTGGGCCCGTCCGTCCAGCGCTGCCAGGGCATCGAGGCGAGGACGATAGCCAGCGCCTCGTCCGACGACGGCGTGGGGACCATCATGTTCCGGCGGGGGTCAAAGGTGAGGAAATCTCCGGTCGCGCTCTTCTTGAACGTGACCGCAAAGAGGGTCCGCACCCCGCCCCGAGGGGCTCGACTCCAGTACTCGCCGAGGCCGGCCAGCTCCTCCGATTCGAGGAGCGCGGAGGGTACGTTGAGGAGACGTTCGGCCGTACTTCGATAGAAGTGACGGACCTCGCCCCCCACCGCCTCGAGACTCCCTCGGAGCACGGCTCTATGGGCGAGGGTGGACGCGCGGTCGAGATCCGTCAGCCATATGACCTGAAGCGCGAGAAGGATGCCCAGAGGGGCCAAGGCCGCGAGAAAACCCAGCGCCAGCCTATGGGCCCGCAGATACCTAAAGAAGCGTCCCAGCCGCGAGGCCATGCCGCATTATGACCTCCGACTCTTGCCTCGGGTGAACCTTTACACTTTTCACACCTTTTTACCCATCCGCGGCAGACCCGAGCGGCGTGGTTTCATTAACTCAGGGGCATGCGAAACACCGTTCTGCCCCTGACCCTCGCGCTCTTGGCGCTTCCGGCCGTCGCCTCCGCCGGACACGACGAAGAGTGCACCGCGGAGCTCCAGACCTGCATCGACAGCATGGTGGCCGAGCTGAAGTCCACCGGCTTCATCGGCGTCGAGCTCGACGAGAAGAAGGGCACCAAGGACCTCGTGGTCACCAAAGTGGTCACCGGCGCGCCCGCCGAGGCGGCGGGGATCAAGGATGGCGACGTGCTGCTCGCCCTCAACGGCATCCCCTTCGACAAGAAGAACTGGAAGAAAATGGCTGAGGTGAAGAAGCCGGGGGCCGAGGTCACCTGCACCATCAAGCGCGGGGGCGCCAGCAAGAACATCAAGCTCACTCTGGCTCCGATGCCGGCAGACCTCATGGCGAAATATATCGGCGAGTACGTGATGCGCCGCATGAAGCATCGCGACGAGCAGACCGCGTCCAACGACTGATCTTTCGAGGTCCCCCCGGCCTGTCGGCGACGCACATACCCTAGCCTCCGTCGTCGGCGGGCCGGTCTCTTACGGGATTCTCCGCATCTCCATAGAAAGCTGAATCCGCGCGGTCGAGTGACGGCGTCCCTCAGGGGTGTCCAAGCTACAGCTCCTCCTCCCCGCCCTTCTGTCGGCCTGCGCCGCTTCGGCGTCCCCTGCTCCGACGGCCCCCTCTTCCTCCCCCGAAGTCTCTTCAGACCTCAAAGCAGCTCTAGATGCGCGCTACGACGCCTTGAACCAAGAAGGTCGGCTTTCGGGGCTCGTGCACGCCGAAGCCAACGGCGTGGTGCTCTACCATCGGAGTTTCGGCTACGCAGACCGGGCGAGCTCCAGAGTTCCCACCGTCGACACCTCCTTCAGGGTGGGTTCGGTCACCAAGCAATTGACGGCCGCGGCCGTTCTCACCCTGGTGGAGGCAGACCGCCTTGCCCTCGCGGAAACCGTGGCCGAGATCCTTCCGGGCTACGTCGGCCCAAACCCTGACGCGACGGTGCGGCAGCTTCTCGACCATACGGCCGGACTGCCGAGCTACACCGAGATCGCGTCGATCATGGCTCACCGAGATCAGCCCCACTCCCCCGCCGATCTGGTCGCCGCCACGGCCACCGCGGCCGCTCGTTTCGCCCCTGGAACCGCCTGGGCGTATAGCAACACGCACTACATCCTGCTCGGACAGATCATCGAGGCCCGCGCCGGAATTCCCTACGAGAGATACATGCAGGCCATGTTCGAAAAGGCCGGCATGACCCGCACCACGGTTGGGGACGCCCCGGGTCTCCCCAACCGCGCCCGAGCCTATCGGGTCGTCGACCAGGGAGTGCTCCCGGCCCATCCCATCGATATGTCCGTCCCTTGGGCGGCGGGCGCGGTCCGCTCAACCGTGACGGACCTCGTGGCCTGGGACCGCGCCCTCCGCGCGGGACGGATCCTGTCATCCACGGCGCAGGCGCTCTGGACGTCCCCGAGCCCTCACCCTGCACCCTACGGCCCGTACGCCTGCGGTCTCCTCGTCGAGACCCGCGGAGCGAAGAAGATCTATTGGCACGGCGGCGGCATCGACGGCTTCACGAGCTACTTTGCACGGGTACCCGAAGACGGAGTGACCATCACGGTGTGGCAAAACGGGTCGCCGATGGCCGCCTACCCCCTGGGGCGCCCCCTCGTGGAGGCGCTCTACCCCGCGGCGGACGGCTCCGACGGGGACAAAGCGCGAAACAAGAGATAGACCCCATGAAACAGGCCGACGCAAACGGCCGCGAAGGTGGGATAGCACCACGGCCAGACCGTCCAAGACCTCGGCAGGAAGGGGATCTCGAGGGTACTGCCTGGTCCGATATACATGTAGTTGGCGCCGAGGGCCCAGTCCAAGCCAAAGATAGCGGCGGACAGCGCCACGAGGCCCGCCGTGGATCGAATCAGCAGGGCGTAGTCGATACGGATATCGCCCCGGACAACCAGATAGATCGGAAGTCCGAATAGATAGTAGTGCATCCACAGATAGTGAACGTACACGTAGCTCGCCATCGGGTTGTGGTTGAGGCTCATGTTGACGATCGAGATGAAGCCGGCTCCGACGGCCCAGAGCGCTACGAAGCGGACAGCCTCGAGGCGACCGAGAATCATCATCGTGGGCACGAACAAGCTCAAGCCGGCGCACAGATGCAGGGGAAAGCGCTCCCAGAAAGGCTGGTAGTCGTAGAGGAAGTACAGTGCGAAGAGAAAGAGCTGGTCGATGAGGATGAACCAAGAGAGCCCCCGAACCCACGGATGATCGCTCGGGGACTGGCGCAGCCGGCCCCGGGCGAGAACGAGGGAGGTGAAGAGGAGGCCCAGAAGCACCAGCGCCAGAAGGTGAGGGCCGCCAAACATCGGGCTCAGCTCGACCGGCCCGGGGCGAACGTCAAAGAAGCTCGCGACCATCTCGCCCCTCAACGGGCCCAGGGCATGGGCTCCATCGGGTCGCAGCGGCTGAGCATGGTTTGGGCGCCCGTAGTCTCTCCCGCGCCCTGGATAGCCAGCGTGACTTCCGTCATATGAAGGGCGAAGTCGTTCGTGAGCCGGCAGGGTCGCGCTTCGCGGAGCGAGGACAGCATCTCGGCCGGCCCCAGCATGAAGTTCATGGGCGCTCCCCCTTTAGCGCTCACCTTTGGATGGGTGGGCTGAGGCAGGCGAACGCGCTGAGGGATGGGATTCTCGAGAACACGCCGCCGGATCTGGATGCGCTTGGCGAAGCTGACTTTGGCGGCGTTGTCCCAGGCCGCCTTGCAGCTGAGGACGCCCCGGTCTCCGACGACACGGATCGAGTGGTCGTGAGGAGCAACGATCGAGCAGGTGAGACGGGTCATGGGCCCGTTCTCGAAGAAGAGACAGCCCACCGCCACATCCGGAGCGAAGGGACCCTGACCTTCCTTTTCCGGAATCGCCTCCGTCGACGCGGCCACGACGGTGCGGACGGAGCCGAACCAGGAGATGAGCCAGCCCAGATAGTACCCGGCGTGTTCCAGCGTACAGCCCACTTGAAACTCGTCTTCGAAGGGCCAGGGCTTTCCGGAGGCGGAGATCCACTTGTGGTAGTTGGCCTGGGGGACGTACCCATCGTCGAGCTCGGCATAGATGAGCTGAGGTTGGCCGACCGTCCCCGCCCGGAGAGCGTGGCCCATGGTCTGCGCCGTCTCTCCAAGCACCGAGCAGGGGGCCGAGGCCAGCATCAGGCCCTTGCGGTCGGCGAGCCCCTTGAGCTCGCGCGCCTGCTCGACCTGGGTGGCCAGAGGCTTCTCGGTATAGACGTGGCGCCCAGCCTCGAGACAGGCCTTCGAAGTCTCGTAGTGGGCGCCCGGGTTGGTCAGATTGAGGACCAGCGCCCCTTCCGTCGCCTCCAGCCACTCTTCGAAGGAGAGCTTCGCAGGGAGATTCCAATACCGGCAGAAGGTATTGAGGCGCGTCAGATCGATGTCGTACACCCCGACAACCTCGATACCCTCCATGACGGCGAGGGAGCGCATGTAGAGGTCGGCCACGAACCCGCAGCCCAGGAGACAGATACGCTCGTTCACTTCGGGCTCTCGGGAGGGTCACCGTCGCGTGTCGTCCGCTCCCACGACTGATGGGAGCCCTGGGCAAAGAACGTTTTGTAGAGGGGAAGTTTCCACGCGATGTAGCGCGCTACGTGACCGATATCGGAGGGAGGGAGCACGTCGAGACCGAACTTCAGCCAGCCTGCGGTCGCCCCGAAACCCACCGCCATGAGCGCGTAAAAAGCCAGGCGCAGCGGGTAGCCGCTCCCAAAGAGGCTCCACACCAAGGTGACGAGCATCAGCCCCACCAGCAGCACGATAAAGAGCGCGAGGGGAGGAATCATGAGGTCGAGAGCCATCAGAGAGACCGGGACGCTCTGCGTCTTCACGCCCTGCACGAAAGTTGGAATGCCGTTTTTCTGAATGGTCTCGAGATGTCCGTGCTCCCAGCGACGGCGCTGTCGGTTGGCCGCCTCCTCGCCGGTGGGCAGCGGGCTCGTGACCCGGACCGACTCCAAGAAGACCGGGGGCTTGCCGAGCTTGGCCAGCTCGAGGCCGATGAGCATGTCTTCGACCAGGTAGCCCTCGGTGGCCGGGGCCTGCCGAAGAAGCGCATAGGGAAAGGCCATTCCGCTTCCGAGCAGCGGCACGGGGAGGTTGAGAAGAGCCATCCCGCGGGTCCGGACGACGTTCTTGAACACCACCGCGAAGGCCGAGATGCGCGTCTTCGGCGAAGGGTCCTCCGGCGGAGTGAGGACGTACTGGGCTTGAATCGGACTCTGCTTGCGCTCGGCCGCCGCCACGAGGCGACGGATCCCGGTCGGGATCTCGAAGTGGCAGTCGGCGTCGACGAGCACCACGACATCGGGCGGCGACTCCGCGAGGGCCTCCAGGCCGAAGGCGATCGCGTAACCCTTCCCTCGATGCTCGGGGTCATTGCGCTCCAGAACCTCGGCGCCCGCGCCGCGGGCCAAGGCGGCGGTATCGTCGGTGCAGTTGTCGGCGATGACGACCAGGCGTCCCTTGGCTTCGCCCGCCGCCTCGACCTGTTCGATCAGCCCGTGGACGACCGGCTCGATACCTGCCGCCTCGTCGTGGGCCGGGACCAAAACGACGAAACTCGGCACCTCTCCTTCGTCGAGATCCTTGTCGTCGTTGGCGGGCATCACCACCGCAACGAGACTTTGCACGAGGACGAGGACGCCCAGCGCGAGGGCTGCCAGGGCAGCCAGCCCGAGGATCGTATCGATCAGGAAAACCACGGCGGGGTTATAGCGCTGACGTTCACGTCACGCGACTGCGGGATGCCGGACTGAGTACGCGCACCGTCGGGACGGCGATCGATGCGCGCCCTGCGCTCATCCCCCACATCGTCCCCCCTGAACCGCCTTTCCGCGGCGGACGAGGTGCGTAAGGTGAGCCCGTGAACCTCCTCCTCAACGTCCTGTGGGTCATCCTTGGCGGTTTCGTGACCGCTCTCCAATATCTCCTGGCTGGGCTCGTACTCTGCCTCACCGTCGTGGGTATCCCGTTCGGGCTGCAGTGCTTCAAGCTCGCTGGACTGAGCCTTTGGCCCTTCGGCTACGACATCCGCGATGCCCCGCCCGGCTCCGGGACCCCGAGCGTCAATCTGTTCGCGAACGTGGTGTGGGTTCTGGTCGCGGGCATCTGGATCTGCATCAGTCACCTCACCATCGCTCTCGGCCTGGCCGTGACCATCATTGGTATCCCCTTCGCCATCCAGCACGCGAAGCTCGCCTTCCTGAGTCTGGCGCCCTTCGGCAAAGAGATCACCGAGATCCGCTGAGGGGCGGGTCTGCCAGACGCACGCGACGGAGGATTCAGGCTACTGAGGAGGCTAGGAGCCGGATACTTCTGAACCTTCGTCAACTATGTCGAGAGCCGCCCCTCGGCCTGGGGAAGCGGCGCCGTCAGCGCAGCACCGCGGCCCGCTCGAAGCGCGCTTCCGCGGCGATCACGAGTCGGGCGTAGCGACGGAGCCCCTCGGCCACCTCCAAGAGGTGCTCGGCGCTCCTCCGGGCGGGCCAGAGGTCGAGAGCGCGGGCTGACTGAGCGTCCGTCTCATAGCGAGCATGCTCTAAACCTACCTTCGCAAAGGTACCGCTCGTTGCACCGGCCCAGGTGCCTACGACAGCCTCGCAGTCGACCTCCCGGAGGAAGTCATCGATCTCGCCGTCGTACACGAAGAGTACGTCCGCGCACCCATGCAGGTCCTCTGCGCAGTCCTCGAGCTTGGTCCTAGGGAGAGTGTCGAGGTCCGCCGCAAGGATTCTTGCCTGGATACGCATTCCGGCCTCGATAGCGCATTCGGTCACAGATCGCGGAAGCAATCTCGACCTCAGGAGCCGAGCATGGGGTTTTCCCGCGGCCCACGCATCAGATCGGCGCGTCGCTGTGGAGATTCCGGACTTGTCCTCTCACTCTCAACCGAGGACGCGAGGCCAAAGAGAGGAGTCGAGGGGGTCGCCGTCAACAAGCTCTTCGGGAAAGGCCGGCATCTCCTGCAGCCCGTCGCGCGGTCGGAAGACGACATCGTCGCCCGCCCATCGGCTCGTGTGAGCCCGACGCCGCGTGCCCGCGGTCGCGTTGCCCGGAGCCGCGTGCACGATCAGACCGTGATGGACGGTGCAGTCGCCCGGCGCGAGCTCGAATTGGACGATATCGTGACGATCGCGCTGGGCCTCGATGTTGGGGACATCAGGAAGTTCCTCTGTGTACTGATGCCCGCCCCCAAAGCTAGCGGGGCGATACTTCTGGCCCCAGCGATGTGATCCCTTGATGTATTCGACCGCGCCGCTGTCGGAGGTGACCTCGTCGAGCGCCAGCCACAACGTGCAGATTTGACGACCCTCGATGGGCCAGTAAGTCATGTCGTGGTGCCAAGGGGTCCTCGTGGAGGTGCCTGGCTCCTTGATTAGCCACTGATCGAAGAAGATGTTCACTTTGGAAGCTCGCATCGCTTGCTTCGCGATCGCTGCCGCGGGGGAGTCGAAGACAAAGGCTCGGCAGCTCCGATTGCGCCTCCACACGAAAGTATCGTGAAAGAAGCGGCCTCCTTCGCCGCGTTCCTCGGCAAGCTCGGCGTGAAGCTCCCCCGGGGTGGCCAAGGAGACTTCCGCCGCCTCTCGCAGGCTGTCCAACCAATCGCGACCGAACATCTGCCGTAGACAGATGATGCCGTCGCGGTCGTAGGCTTCGAGCTCGGAGGCGGTAAGGTCACGCACGGACGCTGGATGTACCCTGCGAGCCTTCTCTTTGCCACCGCGCTCACCCGGAGGATGGCGAGCGACGGCGCGGCTGGAGGAGGCGACGCGCCCCCGGGCCCTGTAGAGCGTCGGCGTCCTCGGGATTGAACAGAGCGCACGAGCGAAGGCTCAGACAGCCGCAGCCAATACATCCGTCGAGATCGTCGCGCAGGCGCTCGAGGCGCTGGATCCGCTCGTCGAGCTGCTTTCGCCAGGCACGGGACAGCCGCCCCCAGTCCGCCTTGGTGGGGGTTCGTCGGTCCGGGAGCGTCGAGAGAGCCGTTTCGACCTCCTCGAGGGTCAGGCCCACCGCCTGGGCGGCCTTGATCACCGAGATGATTCGGAGCGCGGAGCGCGGATAGCGGCGCTGATTGCCGGCCGTGCGAAGCGGACGGATGAGTCCCCGGTCTTCGTAAAAGCGCAGCGCGGAGGGAGCGACGCCCGCCCGTCGCGCAACTTGACCGATCGTGAGCTCGTCGTCGGGCCCCATCCTGAGACCGTAGCCGAAGGGCTTGATCTCAACCAAGGTTGAAGTTGCAGCCTCCGCGGCATGAGATCTTCCGCATCCCCTCCGCTTGATCCTGCTCCGCTCCGGCCGCTCGTACGTCGGCTCTCCGGCGATGAGAAACACGACGCCTCGGCGAAAGGCACCTTGCCCATCATGTGGGCCCTATACGCCCACGTCCTCCGCGTGGACCCCGCTGAGCCCCGCGCTCCGGACCGAGATCGATTCCTGGTCTCCAAAGGCCACGGGCCCATGGCCTACTACGCCGCTCTCGCCTGGCGCGGTTTCTTTCCCGAGGCGTGGCTCGACGGATTTCTCGAGTTCGAAAGTCCGCTGGGCGGCCACCCCGATCGCACGCTCGTGCCCGGGGTCGAGATTTCGAGCGGGTCCTTGGGCCATGGCTTGGCCATCGCCACCGGCATGGCGTGGGCGCTGCGGGCCCAAGAGCGCCACGAGCCCCGCGTCTTTTGTCTGGTGGGCGACGGAGAGCTCGACGAGGGCAGCAACCACGAGGCCATCGCGTTTGCGGGTCGAATGGGACTGGACCGTCTGATCGCCATCGCAGTGGACAACGGCAGCGCTCGCCACGGCTGGCCCGGGGGCATCGCGGCCCGCTTCGAGACGGAGGGTTGGAGCGGCCGACAAGCCGCTACCGATGACGTGGCCGGAATCATCTCCGCCCTCGACGAGCGCTCCACGGGACGCCCCCGCATCGTCGTCGTCCACGCAGCGGAAAGGCAGGCCTGACGTGTCGATGCGCCAAGCCTTCGTAGACCTCACCACCCGTCGTCTGGTCGAAAGTCCCCGTCTCGCTCTGGTTCTCGCCGACATCGGGGAGGCCCGGTTTCAAGAGGCCCTCGCCGCCTGCCCTGAGCGAGTCTTCAACGTCGGCATCCGAGAAGCGCTGGCGGTGGGCGCGGCGGCGGGCCTCGCCCTCGAAGGCTACCAGCCCCTCGTCCATACCTACGCCCCGTTTTTGGTGGAGCGAGCCTTCGAGCAGATCAAACTCGACCTCGTTCACCAGGACGTGTCGGCGGTCTTGGTCAGCATCGGCGCGGCCTACGACGCGTCGGTGGAGGGGCGCACCCATCAGTGTCCCGCGGACGTCGCCCTGATGGCCTCGCTCGGACTCCACGTCGAGGTGCCGGGGCACCCCAAGGAGGTGGAAGCCTCGATGGATCGGGCGATCAGATCCGGACGGGCTGCGTACGTGCGCCTCTCCGAGCAATCCAACCTGGAGCCCCTTCCCGCTCCGCTCACCGTGGTGCGGCGAGGGCAGAGAGGCACGGTCCTCGTGCTCGGCCCCCTCCTCGACCCGACGCTGCGGGCGGCGCGGGCGCTCGACCTCGGCGTGGTGTACTCCCCCACCGCCTATCCGCTGCCGGAAGACCTTCCTGCGGCGTTGGGCCTCGGGCCGCTCGCGGTCGTGGAGCCCGCCCTGGAGGGCTCCAGCCTGCCCGCCCTAGCCGAGCGACTCGGCCCTCGGGCCATCCTCGCGGTGGGGGTGGGCCGCCGCGAGCTTCGGCGCTACGGGACTCCGGCGCAGCACGCCGCTGCGCACGGGCTCGACGCCCGCGGCCTCCATGCCCGGCTCTCCGGGCTCCGGGATTCGGAGGGGCAGGCGTGAATCCCGTCCTCGGTCGCCCCCGGATCCGCGACTTTGCGGCCCGGGATCAGACCCGTAGACCAGCCGCCGGGCGCACTAGAGCACCGCTCGGGTTGAGCGACCCTTTCGGTGCTCTAACCCCGGCGATGACCGCACTTCGGGCATTCGACCTCGAAGAGCCATCCGAACCAGAGCCCCTGGCACTGGGAGCACCACTTGCCCCAGCGCTTGCCCGGCTCGAGGTCCAGACGCTTCGCCATTTTGCCGATGCCAATGATGCGCTGTCCGGTCTTGGGTCGGGTCAGCTCGTCTACGAGATCGTCAGCTGCGGACATACCCTAGGTGTACGCCACGCGGCTGCGCGCCGGGGAGCACAAAATCGCCGTAAAGCTGGCGAGTCTCCCTTCAGTCCCACATCACCACGCACCGGACCTCCAGACTGCGGCGGTCGGGGGCCCCCGCGGGCGTCTCGGGGTCTTCGAACGCCGAGTGGATGCTGAAGGTGCTCGACGCCCCTTCCAGTCGACCGTCACCCGCCTCGCCCTGCGACCGGGCGAGAGCCCCGGCTGAGTCCCATTGCTTGATGAGCAGCGGCTCGTCGCGAGTCATGTGAGGGTAGAAGTACCAGCGGTGTCCCTCGGCGTGCTTGATGAAATAGTTTTCGCCGATGCGATCTTGATACTTGATCTCGAAGACCACGAGGTCCGAAGGATCGACGCTCTCTGCGTCGCACACCCCGAGTGGATGACTCTGCACCGGCTCTGGAGCGATATTCCTCCATAGGTTGACGATCGCGAACCGCCTCTCACCGCGTATAGCTTGAGCAGCGTGGGCAGGGTCCAGCGCGGACCGTCCGTCCTCGAGAATGTCGCGCAGGGTATCGTTGCCGCTCGGCGGCTTCGACAGCTGTCGCAGCCGCTCGGGGGCGCTGGTCAGCGTGTAGTCTCCGTGGGTGAGCTGGATGGGAGCCTGAACCTCCTGGCCTCTATCAAGGCGCAACTTCTCCTTCTTGCCACCGGCCCAGCGAAGGTTGTGATCGAAGGCCACCGCGTAGCTCGCACCCACCGCGTCCCGCACCACCGCCTCCACCTCCGGATAGTGCGCTCTCGCGATGGCGTCCGCGTCCATGAAGTCGAAGTCGGGACGCTCGAGGGGCTGCTCGAGAAGCTCGAAACCGCGCTGATCGAGCATGGGGGCCTCGGGCTCCACCCGCGCGTCCTGGACCGTGAGCTCGACCTCGACGAGGTCGAGCCCGTGCAAGTCGCTGTCGCTTCCGTCGGGATTTCGCGTCAATCCAACCTGTCCGTTCCTAAAAAGCGAGCTCTGCACCTCGGCGGCGAGGTAGTTGAAGCGAGCGATCCGCTGTCGGGGCGTATTCATGCGCTGCGTCATCTCCGGTTCGGAGAATATGACAGAGGATTCGAGCTGGCAGAACCCTTGATTGCGAAGCCGCTTCTCGTTCGGGAGACGGAGACCCCCAATGAGAGCCAGCGGCCGGCTTTCGGCCAAAGGAGAAGCTCCGCGGAAACTCACGTGGACTGCGGCGAATGTATATCCCCTTTAACCGGGTACCCGCCGACGACTCTCGAGGGGATCAAGAAGAGAGATACTTTACGTCCGACCCACAGACCCGAGCCGGTTCCCTTCGACCTCCCCCTATCGGGTCGAGAACTGCGTGAAGTCGATCCTCGGAGCCGAATCAGACCCGGCGGCGCCGGAGGGCGAAAGCGTACGCCGTCCCAAGCCGCTTCGATCCTCGATGCTCGCCTTCAACCGTCGGCTTTTCTTTGCGGGGATAACCCGAGCCTCGTCGACTTCGCCGTAGCCGCCCCCCGCGGTCTGCTTTCCCTCGAAGTTGGCGGGCCTACCCGGAATGACGGCCGGGCGGGAGGAGACCTTGTCCGCTGGGGAGCAGACAAAGGTCCTCGAGGGGTTCAAGCTCCCGTAGCGTGAACCCCATTCCTACCCGCATCCCGGGCTTCGAGCTTACCCCTGCCACGCCCGACGACGTGCCGCTGGTTCTCGAGTTCATTCGCGAGCTGGCTCGGTACGAAAAGCTTCTGCACGAGGTCGAAGCGACGGAAGACGACATTCGGGACGGACTCTTCGGCCCGCACCCCACCGTAGAGGTCGTCCTCGGGCGGGAGCACGGCGAACCCGTGGCCTTCGCCTTGTACTTCCGGAACTTCTCGACCTTCACGGGACGCCCTGGAATCTATCTTGAAGACCTCTTCGTCAAGGAGAGCCACCGGGGCCGAGGGTACGGGGCGGTGCTGCTGGCCTACCTCGCGAAGCTGGCCCGAGACCGCGGCGGCCGCCGATTCGAATGGTCGGTGCTGGACTGGAACACCCCCGCCGTGGAGTTCTATCGCAGCATCGGCGCCCGTCCTCTCGAGGACTTTACGGTGCAGAGGGTGGCCGGTGCAGCTCTCGACGCCCTCGCGGACCGATTCTGATAGCCTCCCCGGGTGACCGCCGCCCTCCGGACGCTGCAGCAGCGCGTCCTCGATCGCTGCGTCGCTCCTCGCCAAGCCGTGCCGAGCGGTGCTCCCGAAGCACTGGGCGACGGCATCGTGCGGGTGCGACCTGAACTCATGGGACCTGAGCCTCCTTTTCCCGCGCTCTTGCCCCATCTGCGGCCCTCGCCTCGTTCGGGGCCTCAAAGCGCCGGGCCTCCGCCGCTCCCCCGAGATCTCGAGCCCGCCTTCTTTCGCACTGACGACGGAGCCCACGGGTTCTCGATCACCCCCGCCGCCGGAACGCATCTGTACGGCACCGGAGAGGTGGCCGGTCCCCTCGAGCGCTCGGGGCGGCGCACCGTCCTCTGGAATCACGACGGCCCGATCTATACCGACCGAGACCCGAGCCTGTACCAGTCTCATCCGTGGGTGCTGGGCGTCCGTGCCGACGGCACCGCCTTCGGGGTCATGGCCTGCACGTCGTGGCGCCTCGCCCTGGATCTGTCCCAGGGCATCACGGTGGTGGCGGAAGGGCCCGCCTTTCCCGTCATCCTCATCCACCGCCCCTCTCCGGAAGCGGTCCTGCGCGCCTTGAAGGAGCTGACCGGGCCGCCTCCGCTGCCTCCCCGATGGGCGCTGGGATACCACCAGTCGCGTTGGTCCTACACGCCTGCGAACGCGGTTAGAGATCTGGCGCGAGAGTTCCGAGAACGAAAGGTACCCTGCTCGGTGCTGTGGATGGATATCGACTATATGAAGGACTTCCGGATCTTCACCGTCGACGAGGAGGGATTCGGAGACCCGAGGCGCCTGAACGAGGACCTCCATGGCCTAGGATTCCGGACGGTGTGGATGATCGACCCGGCCCCCAAAAGGTCCCCCGACGACGCCGTCTACGCGAGCGGAACGGAAGGGGGGCACTGGGTTCGAAGCGCGGGCGGGCACCAGGACTATCTCGGTGAGGTTTGGCCCGGCCCCACCGTGTTTCCCGACTTCACTCGCCCCGAAACCCGTCAGTGGTGGGCGGAGCTCTATCCCCCCTTTGTGGCCACCGGAATCGACGGCATCTGGAACGACATGAACGAGCCCGCAGACTTCGGGAGCCCCACGAAAGACATGACCGACGAGGCTTGGCACCGGGGAGGCAAGGGCGACGACTTCGACCTTCCTCCGGGCCCTCACCCGCAATACCACAATCTCTACGGCTTCCTGATGGTCAAGGCGAGCCGCGACGGCCTCATCGCGGCTCGCCCCGATCAACGACCGTTCATTCTCACGCGAGCCAACTTTCTCGGCGGCCATCGCTACGCCGCCACTTGGACCGGCGACAATGGCACCAGCTGGAACGACCTCGCATGGTCGGTCACCATGGCCCTCAACCTCGGTCTCTCCGGACAGCCCTTCTCCGGTCCTGACATCGGAGGCTTCATGCATCGCCCTGGCGAGGTCTCCGAGGGAGGGCTGTTCGCACGCTGGATGGGGGTTGGGGCCCTGCTTCCCTTCGCGCGGGGGCACGCCGGCAAGGACATGCCTCGAAAGGAGCCCTGGGCCTTCGGCCCCGAAGTCGAAGCCACCTGTCGCCGAGCCCTAGAGCTGCGCAGTCGACTGGTTCCTTATCTCTATACCTTGTTCTACGAGGCTTCGAAGACAGGCCTTCCGGTGATGCGCCCCCTCTTCCTCCATGACCCCACCAACCCTGCGGTGCGGGAAGAGTACCGCTCCTTCACGCTCGGCCGGGACGTACTCGTAGAGACCCGACTGAGCCCCGCGGGCACCTTCGCTGAGGTCCGCCCCGAGGGCCGATGGTTGGAGCTCCCCCTCGGCGTCGCCCACGACCCCGAGCTCCCCCGTCTGTGTCTGCGGGCCGGCGCCCTCCTCCCCTTGGGGGCCGTCGAGCAGTGGGTCGGAGAACGTGATGACGGCGAGCACACGCTGATGGTGGCTCTTGACGATCAGGGGCGAGCCGAGGGCGTTGTCTACGAAGACGATGGAGACAGCTTCGCCTTTGAGCAGGGTGTGTTTCGGCTCACAACCTGGGAAGCGATCGACCGAGGGGATTTCGTCGAGGTTCGGGTCCGGGCCACAGATGGGCTCTGGGAGCCTCCTCGACGGCCTCTACGGGTCCTGGTACTCGGCATCGGGGAGGCGACAGGCACAGGCGAGGACCCGATACGAGTCCAAAAATTTGCCTAAGCTCGCCAAACGGGGTGAGACGAGCGCATGCTAGAGCTGATCGCCGCCGCGGTCTTGGGGAGCCATCCCACGACCCACTCGGGTCCGCCGACGCTCTACCTGGACCGCGGCTACGTCCGTTACGAAGCCGGGCTGTACGCCAACGATACGCAAGGCGCCTTCTTCAACCTCATCGAGGCTCGGGTGCTCATCACCCCTGACGTCGCCGTGGAGGCGGACGTTCCGTTCATCGGGCTGGGCGAAGATGACGTCACGGAATTCGCGCTGGGCAACGTAGGCCTGCGGGCCCTTGCTCGCTTCATGTTCGACGACGCCGGCACGACCTCCGTAGAGGCGGGGCTCGGCCTGTCCGTGGGCACTTCAGAGGCAAACACTCGCCTCAAGCTCTCGGCCCTCGACATCGCGAACGCGATGACGGGTCTGCGCCGAAACCATCAATTCAGCGCCAACGCGGCAGCGGTGTATCTGCCCGCCCGGGTCGAGACGCTCTACTACCAGGACGTATTCGTACAGGCGGAGGGCCTCATCGGAGTGATCTTTCCGACCGGATCCCCGGGAGGTTCGGCGGCCGTGCAGATGTCCGCCCTGGCCGGAGTGGGGAAGCGCTGGACGCAGTGGGAGGCGAGCCTCAACCTCGGCGTGGGCGCCCTCCTCCCCACCGCCGACGGCTCATCGTCGGAGGCCCAGGTCGCTCTCGTGCCCAAGGTACGCGTGTACCCAGACCCCGCCTTCTTTCATAAGGGGGGCCTCTTCGTGGAGGCTTCGGGCAACATCAACCTGGACGAGCCCCACGGGTTCGGAGGCGACGACGGCATCGTGTGGGGGCTCTTCCTCCAACTCGGCTACCTGTTCCCGAACACCTTCTGAAGGCTACTTGAGCTGACTGTCCTTGCTGCCCCGTCGGTTGAAGAGGGCGTGGCTCTTCTGGGCCGCATCCTCCTCTTGCTGACAGGCCACGCACCGGAGCACGCCGGGTACGAGCTGGCGCCGTCGCTCTGGAATCGGCGCCTCGCAGTCCATGCAGTGGGTCCGTCCTTCGCCCGCGGAAAGAGCCGCGCGGGCGCGCTCCACGGCGTCCTCCACGCTCGCGTCAATCTGGTCCTGCACCGCGCCGTCGCGGGTCCATCCACCGGCCATCCCAACACCATAGCCACCGAGAGGGACGGAGTCAGTCCCGCTCTTCGAGACCTCCGTAGCCGATAAAAATCCTCTCCTAACAGATACTTACGATATCGCCCACGCCAACCCGAAGAGAGTGGATGGACCGCCTGCTCGCACTCCTCGTGCTCCTCGTCCCACTCTTGGCGTCGGCCCCAGCCCAGGCCGGACGCCTCGACGGCCCCGACTGCGCGCTCGTGTTCGAGGTGTACGCCCATGCCGTCGCGGTCGGGAAGACGCAGCGGTTCCTGGCCGTCACCGACGACTATACCGAGTGCGTCCTCGGTGAGGCCCTGCGCGGACCCGGCCGACCCGCCGAGCTCCTCGACGCCCTGGAGGCTCGACGTCAGCTGGATCGGCAGGTTCGAAGATCGGCCTACTCGGGAGCGGCCCAAGCTCACCCCCTCGTGGTCAAGGCAGGCTTCCTCGCGGTCCGCGAGCTGGGGTCCCAGGCCCGCGCCGTCTACATCTCGAGCCTGGTCCGTACGCCGTCGCAGCAGCGCCGGCTCTTGCGCAGCGAGCGCCTGGGCCGCTGGGCGGCTCAGCGAAGCAAGCACCTCCTCGGTGGCTTGGCCGTCGACATCGCCTTTGTGGGGCGAAAGAGGTCCATGGCCGCCCTCGGCCAGCAGGTTCGGCGAGCGCTCGAGCGCGAGCTAGGCTCGCAGGCTAGCCTGCTCCGAGTGGTGGTTGAGCGATACTGCCTCCATATCGAGCTCACCCAGCGCAACCCCGTGGCCCGACGCATTATCGAGGAGCGTAAGCGAGAGCTCTACCGCAAAGGGATCCTCGCCCGCATCGAGCCGGGCGTGATCCCGCGGGTGAGCGACTATCGCACCGAAGCCGAGTGGCGGAGGCGAAGGTGATCCGCGTTCTCCCTCGTCTGGCCCTGCTTCTGGCCCTCGCGGGGCTCGCCGGGGTCTCCGTCCTCCTCTTCGCTCCGAGCGCCGTGCTCTCCGGGTATGACGAAGCCGCGCGAAGGCTCGACGCGATCCTGGCAGACGGGGTCGAGCATCCTTTCACCGACGCCTCGGGCCAGGCCTGGGCCGCCATCGCTCTCGTCGCTCAGGAGGACCGGCGTCTTCACGTGAGGCGGGTGGGAGACTTCAGCTTGCCGTGGGACCTGCAGGCCTGCGCGCGCGCAGCCCTCCGTAATCTCGGGGCGGGGCGGATTCGGGAGGGATGCTCGACCCTCCCCATGCAGCTGGCCAAGCTTGCCGTACCCCCAGAGGCACGGAGGCGAAGCCTCTCGGCCAAGGTCATGCAGCTGCGGCTGGCCGCGCGCACCACCGCGGTCCCGCCAGATGCCATGGTGTCCGCCTACTTGCGGGTGCTGCCGTGCGCCTCGTCCTTCGCGCATGGTCTCGAGGACTGCGCGGTTCTCCGCTTTGGCCGCCGCCTCGAGGCGCTGAGGCCGGCGGAGATCATGCTCCTCGCCGCCGCTGTTCAAGCTCCGGGTCGAGATCTTCAAGACACTCCGGAGTCGCGAGGTCGGGCCCGAGCCCGTCTCGAGAGAGTGGTCGCTTCGGCCCTGGACCTCGGCTTTCTGAGCCGGAGCCAAGCCGAGCAGCTGGTGAGCCAGCCCCTGGAGCCGGTGGCCCCCGACCTGAATCTGCTCCGGGCCCGGCGGGAGGGTCATGACCCGGCGCTCACCCACGCTCTGGCTCAGGCCGTGGAGGCCGCCTGGGAGAACGCCGTCCGCAAGCAGACGGGCCCCCAAGAGGCCCAGCCGCGCACGGCCGAAGGCGCGGATCTCGTGGTCGCGGGGGCGTTGTACACCCCCAACGGAGATCTCTTGGCCCGGGTGGGACCGCCGGCCTGGTTTCGGCGCCCCATCGAGGCCGGGAGCTGGGTCAAACCCTTCGTGGTGGAGGCGCTCCTCGAAGCCGGGCTCGGCGAAACCTATCTGACCGAGGTGGAGGTCCCCCTCCACGTCCCGCTGGTGACCCGTGACGGAAAGCCTTGGAACCCTCGCAACGCCGTCCCGCTCGAGGATCACTCCGCTCCCCCCATGGCTCACGTCATGCGGTCGATCAACACCGGAACCCTCGCATCCCTCCTCTATGCCTTCATCTATCTCCCCGCTGACGACAGCGCGGACCTCATCGAGACCTATCTCAGCGCCCGGGAGCGGAGACGGTTCACGGACGCCCTGGATCGAGAGCTGAGCCTCGAGATGGCCTCCGCCTACGCGGGGGCGCCGCTCAACGCGGAGGATGTCCCCGATCTGCCCGGCTACCGCCAGATCTCGCTCGCAGCCACCCGGATGGTGCTGGAGCGAATGGGCGCTCGGGTGTCCCAGCTGGAGGTTCCCCACGAGGATCTCGCGGCCCTCCTCGGGGTCGTGCGAGCTCCCGCCGACGCTCTCGCCCGCGGCCTGGCCCGGGTATGGCTTCACCCCGACGGTGAGCTCCGGTCGGTGGGGCGTCTGATGTCGGAGTACGCTACGCAAGGCACATTGCGGTGGCTGGGTCCGGATACGCCCGCCGTCTACAAAACGGCGACGGCGGACCGAAACGCGGGCCTGGCTGCCCTCGTCCATGGCCCGGACGGCCCCATGCTGATGGTGCTCATCGCGCTCCGTCCCTCGGGAGCCCCCGTCACTCCGGTTCAGGGCGCCACCCTCGGTCTCGGCTACCGGACTCTCCTGGCGTCCCACCCCTCCCTCCAGCCGGCGCCCGAGGGTCTCGATATCCATTCAAAATCAGGAACTTACACTTTCACCCGGCTCGACCGGAAAGAGAACGGAGGTCAATGATGACAAAACTCGAAGGCGCCGCCCTGGCGCTCCTCATGATCGCGGCGCCCGGCGTCACCCAAGCTGCCGAAACCGGCATCGAGCTCAAAGACTTTCAAGCTTTTCGCGCCGTGGACGGCATGGGGAAGCAGCTGATCGAATCTCGCGACGCCGTGGACGATGTCCTCTTCACCATGACCGCTGCCCAGCGGGCGGTGCGCAGAGCCAACAAAGAAAAAGAAGAAGCGGTCGCTCGCCACGGGCTCGACTCTCACGACGCGGCGCTCGCCGACGGACGCCTTCGCGCGGTGAAGCGCGAGCAGATCAGCAAGACCCTCCAGGAGCTTCAGATCCTGGTTCCTCGGATCAAAGCCGCGAAGCAGACCAACCGCCGCCAACTCCGCAAGCTGCTGGGCAGCTCTCGAAACTTCCGCGAACTGGTGAAGGGTCAGATCAAATCGAAGCGCAACCCTGCCGTCCTCGCCACCCTCGTGTACCTGGCCACGGCGCGCCTCAGCGCTCGCGCCGACGAGCTCTACGCCAACGTGCTGCTCGGCAAGATCGACATCGACATCAAGGATGTCACCCGAACCCTCGACCTCGTCTCCAAGCTGATCGACCCCAGCGCCACCACCGCCACCATCGGCGAGGCGTGGGCCGAGCTCTCTCCGGCCGGCGACGCCCTCTCTCCCACTCTCGACGAAGACCTCGACGACCTCGACCGCCTCATTGGCCAGAAGGACTGACCTGATGCGAAAGCTAGCTTTGATCATTGCTGCCGGACTTGCCCCGGCCTGTACCCATCACAACCAGTACTCAGCCCCCGTGACCGAGGCCGAGTACGCCTCGCCGGGTCGATGCGGCCCCGCTCTCGACGCCGTCGCCCACGCCACCCATCCGGAAGCGGCGGAGGAGGCGACCTCCCGCTATCTGTCCTGCGTGGCCACCTGGGATCAGAACCCACCCCCAGACCTCGAGGAGAAAGTCGCAGGGGCCTTGCATCGCAACGTCTATCCTCAGACCCGCCGGGACGCGAAAGACATCATCGGCAAGTTCTTCGACGCCGATCGCCTGCGTGAGCTCCCCGAGAATCGACGAGAGCTCGTCGTGTACCGCGAAACGCTGGACGCCCAAATCCTTCGCGCGCAGGCCCAGCGCGACACCAAGTTTGTCGCGGCCGCCGAGAAGCGGGCCCAGAACCTCGCCGTCCTCACCCAGGTCCTCGAGGCAATGGACGAGAGGGAGTGAGACCGGTGATGACCCTCAAAAAGGAGGCGCGCAAGATTGCTTTCGCAGTCTTGATCGCCATGGTGGCGGTGCTGTTGGTGATCGCCTTTGTGGCCGGCCAAGAGCCGAGCCGGGACAGGCCGGCCCTGAAAGCGCCCGCCACCCCTGCCCTGGCCGCGGCGCGGACCGCCATCGAGCCTGCGGAGCCTCCGGTGCCGCAGCTTCAGGCGATCGATACGCCGCCCAAGCCTCCCGCCCCCCAAGCGCCGGAGGTCGCCAAAAAGCCGGAGGTTCCCGCCCGGGCCGAGGCTCCGAAGCCGCTGCCGCGAAAGACGATGGCCCCAAAGCCTCGCCCCAAGCCGCCTCGCCGGGTGCGGAGGGCGCCCCCACCCAAGCCGGTGGAGGAGCGCATGGTCTCACCGTCGGCGCGGGGCGAGGGCTTCAAGGTGAAGTTCCGAAGCCTGAAGGCCCTCGAGGCCCTCGTCGAAGGGGACCACGTGGCGGTCGTCGTCGAGTATCCCGACGGGGCGCGGCTGCTCCTTCCGCGCGAGCTCGACGGCGAACTCGTGACCATCGACGTGCCCAGCGGGGCCTTTACCTCCTGGGTCGACGAGCGCCGCGTCTCGGAGCTCCAACCCACCCCGGCGCTCCTCGACCGCCTTCGGGTGCACGCGCGAGACGTGAGATACCTGGCCGTGCTGAGCCCCGAGATCCGGGACGCCATCGCCCGCGAAGCCGAGCGGGCGCGGGTCAACGCGGATCGCTCGGTGATGGTCATCGACGAGGACGCCGGGCACCCTGAGGTGTCGGTGCTCCTGGCTCGGAGATGAGCGTGGAAGCGTCGATGTTCGCCCGAGCCTCAGCTTGGGACTTCCTCTCCGGGCTGGGGATCCTGTTCTCGGTGGGCTTCGTGGTGCTCACCGCCACCTGGGCCTACTTGGTCCTCCGGCTCCGTGAGCGCGCTCACGAGGCGGAGGCGGAGGCTCTGTCCAGCTGGGGACGATACAGCCCGGATCCCGCCTCCGGGGGCCCGGAGCCGGAGCGAGCGGAGTGGAGCCGGCTGGCCGAGCTTCGGGCGGGGCTGGGGGCGGATCTAGCGGGCCGGCATCGTGTCTGGCTCGGTGCCGGTTCTCGCCCTCC
>JBCBRU010000057.1:0-23475 GCA_039819565.1 Myxococcota bacterium
ACACCCCCGATTACATCAATGGGTTCTATACCCAGTACGACCTCCTCGTCGAAGTTTGTCTTGCTCCGGAGTCCTTCGGCGAGCAGGGCGCCCATCAGCGCCTTGCCGGGCTTGGCGAACTTCTCATTGTAGAGAGTGACGAGGTTGTCGTACTGGGTATAGAACCCATTGATGTAATCGGGGGTGTGGCACGCCGAGCACACCTCCTTCATACGGTTGCGCTTGTCCTGCCATGAGTCGGAGACCCTCTTCGCGCGCTCCCCAGGGTCAGCGGTGGTGACCAGGTCATGGTTGATGTCGGTGTCCATGAGGAGCGAAACGGGGGGCCGGTTCGTCCATGAGATGCGTTCGCGCGGGTCGTGGGTGATCTTGCCCCCGTTGGCCAAGTTCCCGGACATGTGACAGGTGGCGCAGGTGGGGGCCGCGGAGTAGTCCACACCCAGGACCCAGGTGTCAGCGTCGAGGTTCATCTCCCCTTTGAGATCGCGGTAGGCGATCCCGTGCTTCGACTCCTCGTAGATCTCCTTTTGCGGATGGTCGGGTCCGAGATGGCACTTTCCACAGTTCTCGGGCTGGCGGGCTCGCCGGGGAGAAAAGTCGTGTCGGCTGTGACAGGCCGTGCACGAGCCTCGCGAGCCGTCGAGGTTGAGGCGACCGATGCCGGTGTTGGGCCAGGTGCCCGGATGAAAACTCGGCTTGCCGTCTTGGTTTTTGGCGATCTTGGCGACGGCGTCGGCGTTGGTGGGCCGGCCGCTCTCGTCCGGGGCGAGATCGTCGACGTCGATGGGCTGACCGTCGGTGCCCATCAGGGCTACCTTCGAGCCGTGGCACTGCTGGCAGCCCGAGAACGCGCTCGCGAGGCCGTCGACCGCTTCGGTGGGCATTCCGGGGTTGGGGCTGTGCGGGGCAAAGGGGACCCGGGCGCCCTCCACCGTTTCGGCCAGAAAGTTGTCTAGAGAAGCAAGGATGTTGCCCCCCGCCGCGTGGTGACTGCGTTCGAACTCTTCAGCGACCTCTCCGTGGCAGCCCCCGCAGTCTCGAGGGGTGACGATGGTAGCGATGAGCTCCCCGTAGTGCTCGAAGGCGTCGGCGTCCCCCTTCTGGGCGGCGTGGCATTCGACGCACGCCACGCCCTTCTCGGCGTGAGTGCTGCCCTGCCACTGGGCCACGATGCCCGGGTTGCCCTGGGCGTGGCAGTCCACGCAGCGGGTGGAGCTGGCGGGGGCGATGATACGAGGCTTGGTGAGTCCGCTCTCCTCGGCGCGTCGAGCGGTCTCGATCCACTGCACCATCAGGAGGGATAGAAGAAACAGGAACCCGAGGATCCCTACGATCCAGCGTTTGCTTTCGAGCGTCATCATGGTCGTTCCCCTGAATAGATAGGTTAGTGAGCCACCACGGCTTCCCAGACCGTGAGGGCGATGATGGCCAGGACAGCCAGGATGCCGAACCAAACGCTGGCCTCCTGAAAGCGAGTGCGCGCCCGGATCTGGGCGTCGATGAAGGGCCAGCCGAACATCACCAAGACGATGAGGCCCATGCTGAGGACCGCCGCGGTCCCCGTGAAGAGCTTCAGCCACCGGAAGGCGACGTAGAAGAACCACTCAGGCTTGATGACTTCGGGGGTCACCAAGGGATTGGCCACGGGGCCCATCATGGCCGGGAAGATCGTGGCCAGGGCGCTCAGGAGGATCATGAGCACCAGAGCGATGACCATCTCGGTGGTGACGTGGTCCGGAAAGAACTTGAAGGTTCGAGGGGGCCCCTCCGGCTCGTCGGAGAACTTGTAGGGCGTGATCCCTTGAATGCGAATGATGGCGACGTGGACGACGACCAAGGCTGCGATGGTGGCTGGGAGCACGGCGGCGTGCAGGACATAGAAGCGAGGGAGGGTGTGGGCGTTGTAGCTCTCTCCCCCGAGGAGCAGAGCCTTGAGGGGCGGACCCAGCACCGGGACGGTGTCCATGATGTTCGCGCCCACCGTGGCCCCCCAAAAGCTCAGCTGCTCGAAGACCAGGCTATAGCCCGTGAACCCGGTGAGGAGGACGGCCACGAGCAAGCACATGCCGACCATCCAGTTGATCTCCCGCGGGGCTCGGTAGGCCCCGGTGAAGAACACCCTCATCTGGTGGAGGATGACGGACGCGATCATGAGGGTGGCCGCCCACTTGTGGAGGCTTCGAAGGTACCAGCCGAAAGCCGCCTCCTCCGTGATGTAGCGGACGGACGCGTAGGCGCGAGCGGTCGAAGGTTCGTAGTACACCGCCAATAGGATGCCGGTGACGATCTGAACCATGAATAGATACGCGGGCGTCCCCCCGAGCGCGAACCACCATCGCTTGATGTGATACGGGACCGGCTCGCTGGTGAACTCCGCGAGTCGCTCCTCGGAGACCGGCAGGCGATCTCGAAACCAGGCGGTCAGGGCCGTCATGCCGGCCTCCGGCGAGGGAGCTGGGCCAGGCAGGGGTCGTGTCCCGGTCGACTCTCCGGCATGGACGGAATCTCCTCGCAGACGAGCGGCGTCGAAGCCGCGAGACCTTCGACGGCCACGTGCACGTACAGGAGCCCCCCGTCGACCTTGAGGTCGTAGCGGGCGAGCGACTGGCCGGCGTCCCCGGGAGGCCCGGAGACCCCTACCCCCGCCGGGTCGAACACGCCGTTGTGGCAAGGGCAGAAGTAGCGCTCGTTTTGGGCTTCCCAGTGCACCTGACACCCGAGGTGGGGACAGACGCTGGAGAGCGCGACGAAGTCCGACGCGGCCCCGCCTTCGGCCTTGCGCGTGACGTTGACGGTCTCGCCGGTGGGGGTTCGAAAGACGAGCGTCTCGTTCCTCTTCATCCGCGCGAGCTGAGTGACATAGATCCACCGCTTCGAGACGGGCTTGGCCGGATAGAGATACCGAAGGGCGAGGGCCCCAAGCGCGCCGTACCCGGCCAGGAGCCCCCCGGCCATAGCCGCGAGGGAGCCGCGGCGACGCAGCGCTGCGGCCGAGGTTTCGGGAGTACTTTGATCCGCATGGTCCATGGGTTGGCCTTCCTTGCCGGGCGATCTTCCGCCACTTTCGAGGGGTTAGGAGCAGTTCGAGGCTAGGGCCGGAGTGTTCAGCGTGCCGTCTCTACCTCCGTGGTGGGGTGGGGGCGAACGGGCGATGGAAGCAGACGGGCGCATTGGACTCCTTGAAAGCTCGGCGGGACCGTGCGCGAGGGGCCGCCCAGTGGCCTTGATCGAGATCAAGGGAGGGCCCAAGCTTGCGCCGTGGAGCTTTCCCGGGCTCGGCACCACGACCTCTTTGCGCCCCTGGACGACGCGCGGTGGGCTGCCGTGTGTGCTGCCGCCCACCCGCGGTCATGGCCGCAGGGCAGCACTCTGTTTCGACGTGGGGATCCTGCGCAGAGCTTCTTCTATGTCATGGAGGGAGGGGTGCGGCTGGTGCGGCGCCATCGTGACGGTCATGAGCTCGTGGTGGAGGTCATCGAGCCCGGGCAGACCTTCGCTGAGGCAAAGATCTTTGAGCCGAGCACCTATCCCGTAGACGCGGTTGCGGTCAGCGAGACGGTGGTGGTCGGCTTCAGCGTCGAGCACTACCGAAGCCTCCTCGCAGATGACCCGGAGTTGAGTTGGGCGCTGCTCGGCCGGCTCAGCCGACGGATCCACAGCCTCATGTCGCGGGTTCACGCCTTGGCCCTCGAGTCCGCCAGCGAGCGGGTCGCGGGTTTCATCCTCGCCCGAACGGAAGACGACGACTGCCTTCGGCTCAACTATCCCAAGCACGTCTTGGCCGGGCTCTTGAGCATGACGCCGGAGTCGCTGTCGCGCGCCCTCGGTCGTCTCCGAGATCGCGGGATCTTGGAGGTTCGCGGGCTGGAGCTCTACGTCAAGGATCGGCAGGCTCTGGAGAGCTTCATCGACCTCGAGTAAGGCCGAGAACTCACGCGAGCGGAGCGCTTCGCAGCAAGGCGCGCACCATATCAGCGTCGAAGGAGGCGGGGGCATAGCTGACCGAGGCTCTACGAAGGTCTTCTTGCGTGTGGGCGATGGAGAAGCTCGTGCCGGTGGGGCGGTCGAGGTAGGCCTGCAGCATGGGGACCCGCGCCCAGAGCCCCGCCGCGACGCGATGGGCCAGGGGGCTCGCTGAGCGCAGGCGCGCCATCTCTGCCTCGAAGGCGGGTCCGGGCGGGACGCACCGAACCCGCTCGATCTGTGCGTCGGTCCACCCGAAGGCTTCGAGGGTCGAGCTCACGACCTCCGCCAAAGTGGGGGGACGAGAATGGCTGATCTGGCAGATGCGAGGTTCGGCCCCTCGGCCCGGCCGGGCGCTCCACGCGTGAAGGATCCGCTCGGCTTCTCCCTTGGTGGCCTCGTAGCTGTTTCGCGGGCGAAGATCCGCAGGCTCCGGGAGGGGATCCTCGGCAAGGAGACCTTCGCTTCGGCCGTGCACGAAGGCGGTGCTCACGTGATGAAACACGCCCGCCCCGCTCGCCTCTGCGGCGCGCAGATCTTCTTCGAGGAGCGTCACCATCGTCTCCACCACTTCGTCTTGGTGGATGATGTCGAGGGCGCCGTCGGGGTTGCCGGGGATGGGAATCACGGCCCCCGGGGGCAGCGCGTTGACCGCGAAGCGCACCACCGACATCAGCGGGAGGCCGAGCACCCGACCCTCGAGATAGTCGAGAAAGGCCATGTAGGCGTCCTTGGAGCCGGGCCCGGCGATGATCGAGGGGCGGAGGATCCGCACCCGGGGCGAGCTCGCAGGGCTCCATATCTGCTGCGCCGCTTCGAGGAGGCGCTGCAAGCCACCCACGTTGACCTCTCGATTGCGCTCCGCGATGCGCGCCCGCGTGGCTTCGTCCTGGCCGGGATGGTCCATCGTCAATCGAGCTGCGCAGTGGACGAAGGCCTGAAGCCGCGAGGTGCTCAGGGCCTTCAGGTGGCTGCGCACCTCGGCCACCAGACTCGAGGGATCGAGCCGCGTAATGTCGCCCGACAGGGTGTGGAGGGGAGCGTCCGAAGGCAGCCCCCACGCTTCGGCCAGGCGCCTTCCCCGCGCTTCCGCGGAGCGCTCCGGCCCGCCCCGGACGTTGCTCTTGGGCCGGATGAGGACGAGGACGTGGAAGCCCTGCGCGAGGAGGGCTCTCGCCACCCCCGCTCCGAGAAAGCCCGTGGCCCCGGTGACGAGGGCGACCCGCCGAGTCATCCTTCCCCTCGCGGAATGAGCCCGAAGGCCTTACGAGCGCCTCCACGGACAGGGTAGGCTAGCGGCATGCTCCGCGGCGTCTCGGTGGCCCTAATGGCCACCGCCTGGACCTCCGCCCTCATCTTCGGGCTCTTCATCATCGCCTATTACGCGTCCCCCTTGGTGGGCGGAGACCTCGCCCGCTGGAACCGCGTCCTCCCCGAGCTATACGTGGAGGGTCGGCCAACGGCTACGCTGGGCATCGGACTTCACTTCGCGGCGGGCGGGGTGAGCCTCATGCTCGGGTCGATTCAGCTGCTGAGCAGCGTGAGGGCGCGGCTGCCTCGCCTTCATCGGTGGGTGGGGCGTATCTATATCGTCGCGTGCCTCGTCACCGCGATCGGTGGCCTCACCTTCATCTTCACGAGCGGAACCATCGGGGGGCCCGTCATGAACGTGGGATTTGGTCTCTACGGAGCCCTGATGTTCGCGTGTGCCGTGCAGACCTATCGCACCGCGCGAGCTCGCGCGTGGGAGGCCCACAACCTATGGGCTTGGCGCCTCTACGCCCTCGCTATCGGCTCTTGGCTATACCGAATGGACTATGGGTTCTGGCTGGCTCTGACCGACGGGGTGGGGCACACGAGCGTCTTTCGGGGGTGGTTCGACGCGGTGATGTCCTTCTTCTTCTATCTCCCCAACCTCGTGGCGGTGGAGATCTTGTTTCGAACGCGGGAGTGGAGACCCCCCTCAGCCCTGAGGGTCCTCGGGGCGGTGGCGCTGGCCCTTACGACCGGCTTCTTGGCCTTCGCGACCTACGTCTTTACGGAGCGTTTTTGGGGGCCGGCCATCTTGGAGTGGGTGGGCCTCACAACCGCCGGGCAGTACTAACTCCGCTACGGCTCACGGTCCAAAGGGAGGCGCCCTCAGCCTCCGCTCGAGGAGGGAAGCTCAGCCGGGGTCGGCCAAAGAGCCCACATGTCCTCGTCGAGGTCACTCGAGCTCTTGATCAGGGCTCAGAGCGCTTCACCGGCCCGGGAAAGAACATGTTGGTTTGCCGCTGGTACTCTTCGTAGTCCGGGCGCTTGAGTCGGGAGTAGTGCTCCGAGGGCACCGCTCCTGTGTAGTACACCAAGGTCACGTACATGATCCTCGAGACGAACAGCAGGCCCACTCCGAGGAGGAGCCACAGGACGAGCGACTCGCTCGCGCGCAGGGCGAGCCACGAGGGGATGGACGCCACCACCAGAGCATTCCACACCATCCACTCCGCAAAGTAATTTGGGTGCCGACTATAGCGCCACAAACCCACGTTGCAGACTTGCTTGCGCTTTCCCTCACTCTTCATACGCCGCAGGAAGGCCGTCTTCTGGGCGTCGGCCACGGTCTCCATCACGAAGGCTCCCACCCACAGCCCGAGGCCCAAGATCTCGAGGCTCGAAATCTGCGGGGACGGGTTGCTCGCGATGATCAGGGCCGGGTAGGCGAGGAAGGCCGCGTTCGCGACCCCCTGCACCGAGGCTTCCACCTGCATGGCGAGAGGGACGTTGGTCTTGTGGGCTCGGGCCCACCGCTGCTTTTGGTACTCGTAGCGAGGGAGCTCTGTCTCGAGGTGACCGCGTCTCCATAGGTGCACCGCGGCCAGTCCCATCCGGAGACCGATGAAGAGGTAGACGACGCTCACCACCGCCACGCGAAGCCCGTGGCCTCCCGACAGGATCCAGGTCACGGCCCCGATCACGGCCACCCCGAGCGGCCACCCGATGTCGACATAAGACATCCGGCCGGTCCGCGAGATGGGGATGTTCACCACCAGGGCGAACAGAAGGGCCTGGGCCGCGCCGTTGACCAGGCTCGCGGTGGAGAAGGACCGCGTCGCGAGCAGGACCAGCCACCCCGCGAGGAACGGGAAGAGGGGTGAGAAGTACGGCATGACTAATCTTCCAGCGAGAAGGTCAGGCCCGCATGTGCGGTGAGGCGTTCGATGAGCGGCGTGCCGAGCGCGGCGGCTGGCGTCCAGAGGCCTCCGCTGGCGAGCTTCGAGTCCTTCTGTAGGCACACCGCGCTCTCGGCGATCATCTTCGAGGTGGAGCCGTAGCCGGGATCACGGTCCCCCTTCACGCTGGCCTTGAGGACCTCACCGTGGGCGCTCTGGCCGACGAAGAGGACGTCGTAAAAGCCGGTGTCCCGCTCTTCCTTGGAGGGCCCCTCGCCGGGCTTGAGCTTGCTCTCCGCCATGGACTTGTCGGCGGCCACCATCTTCGCGGTTTGCTCACCCTTTTCGCCCGGGCCGGTGAGCATCATCTCGTCGTAGACGAAGTCCTGCCCGTACTCATGACCGAGCAGATAGTTCGATCGATGAATGTTCTTGGTGTTGATGCTCGCCATCACGAACGGCGCCGACCAGCTCTCCAGGTCTTCTTCGTAGATCGGCTGGTGTCCAGGAGGTTGCGCAGGCCCCATGAAGCCGGAGCTGAGGGCGAAGGGGTTCATCAGGAGCTTGACGAGGTCCGGCTCCTTGCGAGCGGCGGCTACGGTGGCTTTGAAGCTCGCCATCGTGCCTCCCGAGAAGGTGCCCTTCATGCCGCGGACGCGCCCTTTGATGCGGGGCAAGGGTCCCCCGAGCTTCTCCTTCGCGGCCTGCTGGAGGAAGTACACCCCGCAGTCGAAGGGGATGGAGTCGAACCCGGTGGAGAATACGATGCGGGCTCCGCTCGCCTTGGCCGCGTCCTGGTGGGCGCCGATCATCTCGTGCATCCACGCCGGCTCGCCGCAGAGGTCGACGTAGTCGGTGCCTGCCTCGACGCAGGCCTTCACGACGTCGCTGCCGTAGAGCTGGTAGGGGCCGACCGTGGTGAGGAGCACGTCCGCGCCCCGCACCATCTCGTCGATCGACGACGGCTGGTCGGAATCGGCCACGACCAGGGGGACGTCCGCCCCGATGCCCATCTCGTCTCTCACCCGGACCAGCTTGTCCATGCTGCGCCCGGCCATGGCCCACGGGACCTCGCCGTTCACGCCGTACTTTTCGTTCAAGTACTCACAAACCAATCGGCCGGTGTAGCCGGTGGCTCCATACACGACGATTCCATACTTAGCTTCTGACACAGTTGAGTCTCCTCTTTCCCCCACTCACACGAGCTCCAATCGGGCCAGAGCGAGCTTGGCTTGAAACGCCCGACCGATCGCGACGAGGCCGATGCGTCGCACCCCCGCTCGGTCCAGGGGCGCCTCGAGACGATGGGGCAGGAAGTGGTCCAGGGGAAGTGAAAGCCAGGTCCACGCGGACGCGGCGGTGAAGGTCTGCCGGTAGGACTGCCAAGGCCGCACCACGTCTGGGGTGCGCAGATGGCAGCCGTAGACCTCGTCGTTTCCCCAGACGAGGGCCCGCAGGTGCGAAGCGTGACTCGCGTCGACCTTGAGGTCGCTCGCGATCTGTACGAAGCCGCCTCCGTCCTCGAGACGGACCTCGCCCGTGAGGCAGACCGCTCGGCGCCCCTCGATCTCCGCCACCTCGATCTGGCCGGTGGAGTGGCCCCCCATCACCTGGTCCGAGATGAGCGCCCAGCGGCCGCCCGTCTCCAGCTCGAGGCCCGAGCCCCGGCTCGCGTCGTACAGGGGAATCGCGCCCACCGCGGAGGACCCTAGCAAAACCTGGCCTCGATAGCGCGCGCGCCCGGGTCAGGCCGCGGGGCCCCGGCGCCTATGTGTTCCGAGGGCCGGGAGCCCTCGGAAGGACAGACTATGCACACTTCTCGCTCTCTCGGCCTCCGGGTCGGGAGTTTGGTGTGGCTCGCCCTGCTCACGGGAGGATGCGAGGCGGTAGCCCCGCGCTCCTCCTCCTTGGCCCGCGGTCATGCGGTCACGCTCCAGGTCGAACACGAAAACTCTCCTCGCGAGGCTGAGCTCGCCTTCGTCGACGGTTTCGGGCTCGTCGATGGCACCAACTGCGACGCCTGGCCCAAAGACTTCGTCTTCGGGGCCAACTATCCGTCGGGAGCCGGAGGTCTGGAGCCCGAGGCCGACCTCGCGCCCCCTCTGTCCGACCAGGTCCCGGGGGCGCTGGTGCTCCAGCGCGCGGGCTTCCTCGAGCGCCTGCAGGAGAGACTGACGGAGCTCGGCTTGGATCGGGCCACCGTCTTCGGCTCGAAGTATCCCGTGGAGCTTCGCACCCTCCCCGACCCGATCGGCGACGGCGACATGGCGGTGGCTCTCGACCCCACGACCCTCACCGGCTTTGCCCTCTCGCGGGCGTGGGTGTGCACGGAGGCTTTGGCGCGGAGCGAGCACTGCGAGACCTTTCGTGTCGACGTCGACACGGGAGGGGACGCGGGCCCTCTCGCCTACGCCATCCTCGTCCGCTCGTCCGATCATCCCCTGGTCGAGCCAGAGCTCGAGGAGGCGCGGTTCCTGGCGCTGCTCGCCGCTCCCGCCCTCCGCGTGGAGGCCGGGGTGGTCCTCGACACCGATACCCTCCTCGTCACCGACCGATTCACCAACGACGGCGCGTGGTTCTTCGAGCCCCGGCTCGGGCTTGCTCCGGTTTCGAGGCAGGCCGGCGTAGGTCAGGATCTGTCGGCGGTGCCGAGGCCAGGCTTCATCGGGGTCGTGGCCGAGGAGCTCCTGGCCCTGAATGCCCATGTGTTCAACGGCGGCGGGGCGGATGTCGTGGACGTCTCTCCGAACTTCTCGAGGCCCGAGCTGGCGGGGCCGAGACGGGGGCTCGGGAGCGCGGGAAGTATCACTCGCATCTCGCCTCGTGAGCTCTTCGCGGTCGAGGTCGACCCGCGGCGTCCCACCGACCACGTAGATCTCATGGATCTCAAGCTCGCCGGCCAGCGGAGCATCCCGGGGGGGATGGAGTGGGGTATGGAGGCCCGAGCTATTCGGCGCCACGAGACGCTGGTGACCTTGCGCCCCCGCCACGCTCTGCGTGAGGTCTCCGCGGGACCGGGTCCGATCTTCATCGCGTGCCACGAGGGCCCTAGCTGCGAGCTCGGGACTCTGCACGCGGACGTCCAGCGCTACGCGAGCCCGCCCCTGCGTATCGAGGGTCTAGACCTCGAGGGTCTGTTCGACAAGAGCATCGAGGCGGAGCTCGAGCCTCTGGTCTTCGGGGGGCAGTGTCAGGGCCGGGAGCTCAACCCTGACGGCGGCTTTCACCGCGCCCGAAACGGAGTGCACACCTTCGTCTTCAACGATGGCCGCGAGCAGGCCTGCAGCTCTCCGGCTCAGTGCGCGCGCCTGCGGAGCCTCCATCCCGAGTTCATTGAACCTTGCGTCCGGCACGACCAGGTGCGGGTGTGCTTCGAGCGCGCCCGCGCTCCGGCTCGCTGCGTCGAAAAGGGGGACTACACGCCTGCCAAGAGGGATGCCTGGCGACGCGATCTACGCACCGAGGCGGCGGCCGCGGGTATCGCGCAGTACTTTGGGGCCCAGCCCTCCCGGCCCGGCCTTCCTCGGGACGGGGCCTTCAGCCTCGACCTCTCCCTCGGAGCGCCGGTCCTTCCCTTCGCGACCCTCTTGAGCCGAGGGATCTATTTCGACCTTCTGGTTCAGCGACTCGACAATGAGGACCGACGAACCGGGGAGATCTCACCGGCGTGGGGAGCCCTCGAGCACCGACTGCAGACGCACCTGCCGGTTGACCCCCTCTCGGGGGAGCCCTTCGATCTGGCCGATGGGATGCGGATGTCGACGGCGTGGTCGATGCGCAGCCCGCTCCTCGGCTTCGCGGTGGGGCGCTTCCGGCAGGCGGAGATCAACGACACGCTCGGTTACGGCACCAACGCCCTGGGGCTCCCCTTTGGCCCCGTGGCGTCTTCGTGGCGCCTCGCCGAGACCTCGAGCGGGACCTCGTTCATGGAAGAGGTCGAGGCGAGATGGCGAGACATTGCGCAGCAGGTCGAGCGGCAGCGAGCGGTGCTGGAGACCGGCCGCGTCGCTGGCTCGCTTGCGGCCCACGCCCTCGCGGGTGAGCGGCTGGCGGAGCGCGTGCGGGCCCACGCGGAGCGCGAGCGGCACGCGCTGGAAGCGCAGGCGACTTCCGTGGAGGCCACGGCGTCTCGTCTCGACGCTGTCCGGCTGCGGGTGGCGTCCGCCTTTCAAAGCTACGCGAAGGGCGTGAACGCGGTGTGGAGCTGCGACGTCGCCGTCCCCGACGACCAGCCAGGCTCCTGTGCGGAGATCATCTATCAGGACATCGATGCCCTCTATGGCCAGTGCATCGCCCACAGCGTCGCGTCTCCGCTCAGCGAAGTCCTCATCTCGGCCCGAGACCTCTCGGGCGCCTTCGCCCCCTTCTTCGCGGCCGCGAGCTCCGTCGAAACGCGATGGGGCGGGGGGGCGGAGTTCGACCTCGCCGCCGCCCCTCACGACGTCGTCGCCTTTCTTCGCGACTCGGTGACCCTCGGGAGGTCGCTCCGGGCAGGAGCGGTCGGAGCCGGGAAGTTGGCCACCTTCTTTCAGCAGCTGGCCGCCTGGCTGGATCTCAGCGGCGCTTGCGCTCAAGGGGTGCCCATCTACGCCCACCTTAGAGCTCACCAAGGTCCGATTCGGAACATCGCCACCGCGTTGACGGCCGCGTCTCCCGACCTGGGCCAGCTCGAGGCGGCGCTAGGTCGCTTCGCCGGAGATCTGACCTTCCACGCGACCCGTCGAGATACGCTCGAGGCGCTCGAGGCGAGCGCCACCGACCTCCGTGAATCCTATCGACAGACCCCCGTGGGACCCGGGCAAGAAGATCGGGCCCGCGCGACCTTTCTCCGCAGCGCGTGTCCCTTGGCGCGGACGGCGGTCGACGCTTCGCTGCGCGACATCTATCGAGCGACTCAGGTCGTGGCCACCACGACCGGCGAGAGCTTCGTCCGACCCTATCTATACGTACCTGCGGATCCAGGGGGCGCGACTTCTACCCAAGCCACGGATCCGGGGTGGCGTTCAGGGCCAACCGAGCACGGCTTTCTGTACTCCCTTTGGGATAGCTCCCGCCTCCGCAAGCGTATCCTCGACGGACCGGGATCCCTGGGGTCGACGGACACTCTCGTAGATGCGCTCTCGGCTCGCTTCGACACCTTCAAGAGCGAGGAGCTGTGTCGTCGGGGCGCGCCCCTCGTGCACGGCCTGGCCCTCGTCGAGAAGCGGATCCAGGGCCGTCCCCTCGACGCCTTTCTCGGCCGCGGCCTCTTCTCGAGCTCCTCGGGGCGCATCGACTTCGACGTCACTCTGGACGACCTCAGCGTCGCCTTCGACGCGAGGGGTCCCCACCTCAACGCCTCGAAGATTCGGGACCTCGGAAACGGGCACTGGCAAGAGCTCTCGGCTCCGGTGGTGCTCGACGCCGCCTACGCGGTGGAACGGCCCGGTGGGAGCCGCGCCTTCCGCGGTCTCGGGACCGCCTGGAGGCCGGCGCTCGCCGCACCCAAGATCAGCTGGATGCCCTCCGCCCACTGCCTAGGGGGCGAGGTTCGGACCCGGCATCGATTCTCTTGGAACGGACAGACGAACGTCCTCACCGCTTGCCTCGAGCCCCAAACGGTTTCCCGTCTCGGGGCTGGGGCTCTGTCGGCGCTTCCGCCCGGACAGAGCCCCAGCGACCTTCTGGCTCCCTTTCGCGCGTCCTCCGCAGGCTCTCCTTCGTTTTGTGGAGGGCCGGGGATGGTCTGGACCCCCAGTGAGCTCCACGGTCGCCCGGCCCTGGGGGTCTGGACGTTGGCCTACGATGGGAGCGCGGCCCAGGCGATCGCGCATGAGGGGGGAAGGGTATCGAACGGGGTCGGTATCGAGGCTAGCTGGCTTGCGGCCAACGCGGACGTCACCGCGCTCACGATCTACCTCGTGTTGGGGGTCGAGACCCTCGCCCACCAGGAGCCTCCCCGAACCCGGCTCGAGCAGCCCTGAGGTTCGGTGGACGTTCGGTGGACTCAGTTATCGACGTCGAGCTCGACGGACATGGACGTGCCCGTCGACGGATCCGTCACTACGGCCCGAGCCGAGTAGACCTGCTGACCTGAGGGCTGAACGAGGTAGGGGCCGGAACTGGTCGAGTCGAGACCGAAGGTCTCTTCACCAGTGTCGGTGTCGAGAATGATCTCGACAGGTTCGAGAGAGGCGTGCTGGGCCGCCAGATCCACGATGGCTCCGTTCTGCATCAGGGAGCAGATGTCGCAGGTGATCGGATCCGGCTGGCCTCGAAGGATGGCTTGACGTTCGAGGGGGATCGGGAGGGGCGCCAGAGGCACCCAGGGGACGGTACCGCCTTTGGCGGGCCCGGACGTCATGAGGGCGTCTCGAGCCACTTCTCGAGGGCTGAGGTGGGCGTAGGAGCTCGAGGGATGGGCGTAGCCGAAGGGCCAGGAGGGGACCACGGCCGGGTAGAGGATCTCCATGGTTCGTGCCGCCGTCGTGACCGGCAGGTCCCCGTGGTAGGGCACCGAAAATCGGCTCCCCACCGGGCCTGGGATCAGCATGGGGTTGATGGCCACCAAACGCGTGCGGAACTGGGCGCCCGTATCCGTCGAGAATAGGTTCCACCCCGCCGCGAAGATGCCCGACATGACCGCCGCGGCCACCGAGCTGCCGGTGTAGCTCCGGGGGCCAGGAGCGTTCGGCAGAGGGGTGGCGTCGATGGCGGGAGCCAAGAAGTGTCCCTCGAGAAGGTAGGCGTCGGGGCTCGTCGCGAGCTGGGACATCGCCAGGGGGGAGAAAGAGCGATTGACGCCCGCCACCGGAACCACGGTTCCGTCGGTCGCGGCGCGAATGGGATGGGAGGGGGCGGCGAAGGTGCGTTGGACGAGCGCCGCCGGATAGAGGGGACCGGTGGCGGCGCTGCCGGCGGCGTGGTGGGCGTTCCCTTCCGCCATGACCATCGCGAAGCCCGCGTGCTGCACCAACCCGATCGCGGTCTCCAAGACATAGTCGGCCTCCGCCTTCAGATGCGCTCCGTCGAGACCCACGCTGAGGTTGATGACCACGGGAGTGGTGGTGGTGGAGTAGCGCTGAGCGACGCGAAGAAGGGCGCGCACCAGGGAAACGACGTCACCGTACTGGTTCCCGCGGGCCCAGCCGGTGGTGATGTCGGTGTCCAATGCGAGCTCCGGCTCTACGGTCACCGAACAGCTGCCTCCAGACAGGGGGCAGGCCAGGTCCCGGGCGATGGCCGCCATCGCAACCCCGTGGCTCACGAAACCCCGCTTGGCGGCGACGAGTTCAGGCCATAGCGCGCAGGGCGTTCCCTGGGTTTGTCCACACTCGGCCAGCGCTTCGTCACGACTCGAGTCATCGACGACGACGATGGCGACCGGTACCGGGGTGGGCGACGCGGGGGCGTCCCAGGCTTCCGCTTGGGCGAGGAACTCCGCGTGGGCGGCGTCGGCGTGCTGGGCGCTCGGGGCCGGTCTCGAGATGGACTGACGGTGGAGCTCGAGGGGCAAGATCTCAGGCGCAGAGTCGAAGGCGGACAGGTGCGGCAACAACGCCTGGTCGGCCTGCTCCGGAGTGGTCCCGGGGTTCAGCTCGTACACGCAGTAGGTCGCGAGGTCGCCGACGGCGCTCGCGGAAGGGTACTGAGAAGAGTTGGGGACCAGGTCCTCGGGGGTGCCCAAGCCGGAGACCACGGGCAGGGCGGAGCAGGGATTATATGCCTTGACGAGCACCCGGCGGGCTTCCGCATGGGCAGCACCCGAAGCGAGCAGGGACCAGCTCGAGAGGAAGGCGGCGAGGAGCCTCGAGCTCCAGGGGGCGAGAGGAATCATGTCTTTTCGGGTTCTCCGGAGTCGGGCGAGAACGGCGCCGCGGCCGTTCGAAAGCTCCGTTGCGTAAAGGGCGCGGCGTAGGGGCCACATCCTAGGTCTGCGGTACGCCCCTCCCCCGCGGCGGGGAGGGCGGTAATGATCAAGAGGTCGGCATCGAGAAGAGCTTGTCGGCTCCCGACCCAGCGGCCGGGCGCGGAGCGGCTCGCTCCCAGCTCCCCGAGCTTCCGGGTTACGCCGGCGCGTTGAGCGCACAGGACATAGCGCAAGGGGGACGCGACCGGGAGGGCAGGGGCGAACGAGAGCTCCACCTCCCGGCCCTCAGCGGGAAGCGTGAGGGTTGCGAGACGCTTCAGGGCGTCGGGCTCCGCGGTGGGCGTCAGGGGCTCGCCGCGGCTCAACATCCCTCGCTTCGCAATCTGCGCTCCTACCTCGAAGCGGGGAGGGGCTACGTCGAGGTCGAGAGTTGCCCGCGAGCAAGACCAGCTGCGGGACTCGGGACGACAGCTCGGCGGTCCTGCCAACACGAGAAGTTGATGCGGACCATATTGGTAGCGGGTCAGGCCCGCCCCCCGGGCCCGCAGCTGAAGAGTCTCCTCACCGCTGGAGGAGAAACGCCAGGGAAGCTCCTCCCACCCCTTCCGGGTCTCGACGAAGACCCGGGCGCGGGCGCCCGGGGCGTTGGTCTCGATCACGACGAGGTCGGAGGCGGCGACCTGCTTGGTCCCCACGATCGTGGCTTCGAGAGCGGAGGCCCCGGTCCAGACCCAGAACCCGCCCGCGGCCGCGGCCGCAGCCGCGGCGGCGAACCAGAGAGGGGCCCGAGGTGCCGGGCGCGTGGGCCGGCGCACCGAAGGAGGACGCGTGCGTCGCCGCTCCTCTTTCGAGAGGGGGAGAAAGAGGGTCACCGCGCGGCTCAGCTCGGGGTCGAGCTCGGCCGCGGTCCGCAACTCCCGAAGCCCGGTATGGTCGATCGAGCCTTCGGCCAACGCGGTCAGGAGCTCGTTGAGACGATCAGCTTCCATCCCGCATGTTCCTTTCTCGCCAGGCCCGGGCGAAACGCCGAACGGCCGCCGTACACTTGTGAACGTAGGCGCGCGTGACCCCAACTTGGTCGGATACCTCGCCTGGGTTCGCGCCCTGAACGAAGAACGCGTGGAAGATGGGTCGGGCCCTCGCCGTGAGCTCGGCGTCGAGCTCCTCGGCAAGTTTGTCGAGGGCGTCGCGTGCCTCGTGGCGAAGGGCCTCGAGCTCGTCGACGCGACTGCACTCCGTGACCTCGACGTCAGCGTCCCCCACCGGCACTCGGCGAAGAAGGTCGCGAGCCCGCCGCTGCGCCACTCGGGTGATGAAGCTCCGAAGCGAGCCCTTGTTGGCGTCGAACAGGTGGAGCACGCGAGCCTCGTGGGCGAGGAGGTGAATCCAGACCTCCTGCGCCAGGTCCGGGAGTTGACTGCGTCGACCGCCTCGCAGGGCCTGAAGGGCGCGGGCGCATCCGATGTGCACGGACGGACTCAGCTCTTCGTGGAGGCTCGGAAAGTCTGCTTGCTTCCGACCGCCGTCGAGATAGCGGGCGAGGGCGCGCTCTGCGGCGTCGAACCTGGGGGGCGCGGAAGGGGTCGGTTCCGCCCTTCGCCGGCTGGGGACCTCCAGGCTCAGGGGTTCACTGATGGCTTCGGCGGTCATCTTCTCGGACCCTCGATCCCATTTAGGCGCCGACTCCGGCGGCGTTGACCCACCTTTTTTCATCGCGTCCAAAGCTCGAAGTTTCGGGACCCCTCCAAACCCGTCCTTTGGGCCATGATCCAGGCGGGCGAGTGTCCGTGCTCGAGGGCGTCGACCCAAGCTTCGGCGAGCTCGAGGGCCTCCTTTTCAGGAACCCAGCCCCTCGCGGCGACGACCTCCTGAGCCCCCGCGAGAATCAGCGCCCGCGGGATCTCGTCGCGCGGGGCTCGCGACCTCGAGGTGCGGGGTGAGCAGGCGAAGACTCCCACTTGGGTCGCGACCGGTTGGGCCTCGTAGATGTCAGACGGGAGAATGGTGCGGTCCGCGTAGCGGAGGCCCATCTCCACCCCCTCGGTGCCCGATGTCCCGTGCCCCAGAAACAGCAAGCTCGGGGCTTTCTTCCATATCTCCCGAGGGTGAAAGATGGCTGGCTGCCCTCGCCCCGCCAGCCTCAGGGCGGCGGGCTGGGAGCTGCGTTCGAGAGCTTCCACGTCGATCACGGTGGTGAGCTCGTGGCCGGCCACGCCGGGCGACTCGAGGGGAGGAAGATCGAGGCTCCAACCGAGGTTCGGGGCCTCCTCGCCCTCGGGCCGTCCGAGCCCCTCCAGTCCGCTCAGGGCCGCGGAGGGTGTCCACAGGACGCGGAGCGCCGAGAGCTCGCGGAGCTCGGGAAGAGCCTTGGCCGCTTCCGACAACGTGGCCTGCGAAAGCTCGATCGCTCGAAGCTCCCCCGTGAGCTCCAAGAAGGCGACCGCTCTTCCGTCGAAGCGCCCCACGAGGAGTCGGGCCTGTTCGGGACTCGAAGAGGAGAAGGCGCCTTGCAATAGAGCTTCAGCTCGTCCGGGATCTCCCCAGCGTCGGACGGTGCGCGCGTGACTGTGGCGCAAGTGACGGCGGGCCGCAGCGTAGGCTTCGACGGGACGGTCGAGATCGAGGAGGAGTCGAACGATGCTCTCCCCCACTCGCCAGGCCATCCACGCTCGGTCCAGGAAGGGGTCGTTGGCGCCCGGCTGCTCCGCGAGGTCCCGAGCTTCGTAGAGCGCTCGCAAGCTGACCTCCGGATCCTCCTTCTCGAAGAGCGTCGCCAGGATCCGCCACTTGTACCAAGCCACGCCCAGCTCTTCAGAGTCGAGGGCCTCCAGAGCGGCCACCCGTCGGGCGCTCGGACGAATCAGGGCCCGGGCCAGCTCCAGCCACGGTTCGGCTCGCCCCGGAGCTTCGCGCTCGAGCCACGCTACGGCCTTCGCAAGCTCGACCGAGCGGCGGTTGAGTCCGGCCGCGAGGGCCCGGTTGATTCGAGCCTCGACAGGGTCGAAGCGACCTCGACAGCCAAGGGTGTCCCCGGTCTCGAGGAGCGTGGAAGCGTCGGGGAGACTCTCGAGCGCCTCACCCTCGGAGCCGAGGGCGCGGATCTCGGCGAGCCACTTGAGCCAGCCCAAGGTCTGATGCACGATGAGGCTCGTGCAGGCCGACAGCCGGCCCTCCTTCGCCAAGCGCATGGTGCTCTCGACGACGTCCCCTTCGAGATCCAGCCCCGCCTGGAGGGCTGCGCTGGTAGCCCGGAGGGCGCTCAACGCCTCGTAGCGCGGATGATCCATGAGCCGCGCCAGCTCGAGGGCTCGATGAGCCTCCCGGTAGGCGAGCTCCGGCCGCCAAAGGTAGGCCAGCGCTACCCCGGCGCGCCGCTTGTGGGCCGCCCACTGCCCCTCCAGCCAGCGCAGAGGGGGCACCCGAGGCGAGAAGGTCTCCCGAATGAGGGCCGAGCGATCGCCGTCTCGAGAGCGCAGAAAGCCCGCCACCTCGAAGGCCACCGCGGCCTGGTCTGGCCGTCCCTCGAAGAGCAAGCGGTGGGCGGCGTCCATTGCGAGGTGGCCTCGGGTGGAGAGGTCCAAGCTATCCAGCACCGAGCCGGCGGGATGGGCCGTGCCCAGGAGGGCGCGGGCGTCCGCGAGCGGGTCTCCGGGCCAGCGTCGAATTTCAGACAGAGATGCGCCTCGCTCCGGCTCCCCCAGCGGCGCGGCGAAAACCTCGATAGTTAAGTGGAAGTCCGGAAGAGATGTCTTGACGGTCCAGAGGCCGTCGCCCGGAATCGACGCCGCCTGCCATCCCTCTTCCCCCGGCCAAGGGGCGAAGGAGCGCGTCTCGGGACCTCGAAGCTCCACCCAAGCTCCGGGTTCGGCCCTCAGGTACACGCGGGGTGCGTCCACCTCTCGAAGGCACCGGGCAGGCTTCGGGGCCGAGAGGTAAGGCCTGGGACCGAGAAAGGGCTCGCGATACTGAAGCCTTCGGCACCCCGAGATCCGCCAGTCCGGGTAGACCACGCGCGCCGCCGGCGGGACCGCCTCCGTGCACGCCGTGACGATGACCATTAGCCCAAAGAGATATCGTGGGGAACGGAGCACGACTCGCCCAGGAGTATCAAAGCCACGAGGCTTGTCGACCTCTCTGCGTGTCCTGACTTCCGCTTGCGGTCCGGGCCCCGCGTTTGGACGATGCTCGCGTGACTCCCGAAGACCTCAAGGAGCTCGCAGCCCAGCTGCGGCTTCCCAGCGGTGAGCTCGGCGCGCAAGTCGCAGCCGGAATGACCAAGGGCAACGCCGTCATCGTCGATCGGGCCTTCGAGGCCTTGGCCGTGGAGCCTGGTCATAGCGTCCTCGAGGTCGGCTCGGGAAGCGGCGAGCTCGCCGCCCGAGTGGTGGAGGCAATGGGTCCTGACGGTGCCTACGCGGGCGTGGAGCACGCGCCAGATATGGCTCGCCTCACCGAAGAGAGACTTGGGTCGTCCGTCTCCGCGCGGGTGGTCGTCGGGGCCTACGGAGCCCCGCATGTCGACCAACAGCTCGGAGGGCTTGCGTACGATCGTTTCGTGGCCGTCAACGTGCTGTACTTCGTGGAGCGCCTGGACGACTTCTTCGAGTCGGCCTATCGCCATCTTCGGCCGGGAGGCCAAGTCGTACTCGGAGTTCGCAGTCAGCTATGCCTCGACCAGCTGCCTTTCACAAAGCACGGCTTCATCTCGAGAAGCCTGGATATCTATCTCACCGCGCTCGCGGCCGCGGGCTTCGAGGGGCCGAAGGCCGCCTTCCTTCAGGAGAAGCGCATCGTCATGGGGGACAAGAGCTACCCGATGGACTCCGTGATCATTCAGGCTCGACGGAAGACGATGTAGAACGACCGCTTCGACGAGAAGAACAGATGGGCAGGGCGTCGCTCCGGGGGCAGGGAGCAGCATCGAAGCTCAGAGGTCGTCGGCGGAGGCGTTCAGATGGCTTCGCAGGAAGGCTTTCGCAGTCCGCCAATCCCGATCGCCGGTGCGCTCGCTGATGCCGAGAGTCTCGGCCGCCTGTTCCTTGCTGAGCCCCGCGAAAAACCGCAGCATGACGAGTTGGAAGCCGCGCGGGCTGACCTGCTCCAGTCGTTCGAGGGCGGCGTCGAGGCCCAACAGGTCTTCGGCGGGAACCGCGATGGGTTCTACGAGGTTGTCGGTGGACACGTGGACCTGGTCTCCTCCGCGCTTCAGAGACTGCTTCTGGCGGGCGTGTTCGACGAGGATATCCCGCATGGCCCGCGCGGCCGCGAAGAAGAAGTGCTTTCGATTTTCGAGCGATGCCAACCCACCCTGCAAGCGCAGGTAGGCTTCGTGGACGAGGGCGGTGGGCTGCAGAGTATGGCCGCCCGCCCCTCTCATCTTGTGGGCAGCGATGGCCCGTAGCTCTCGGTAGACCCTGGGGAGGATTTCAGCTTCGGCTTGGGCGTCACCGGACCGAGCTCTATTGAGGAGGCGGGTGAGCACTTCTTCTTCGCGTTCGTTCTCAGGCATGTCTGGTCCTCGGCGGAGCTAGGCTTCCGGCGCTTCAGTTCGGGGGCCGGGTGATGCGTCCCGGCGAGGAGGGGCATAGCTCGTCCTCATCGAAGTCGAAGCCGTCGAAGTCGACCTCAAAGGCCTGGGCACCCGGCCCCGGCCAAGCATTCCGCCGAGCCGATTGCTCATCGCAGGTGGTGTGGACGCGGGCCTGGATGAAGGTGCGGCGGACCTGATTCGAGATGACCTCGTAGCCCATGCAGCGAAGGTCCCGCTGGTTGATCTCACCGTCCTGGGTGCAATCGTCGACGAAGGCCGGGGCATCGCCTTGGACCAGCATGGCCGTGATCTCGACTTCGACCACGTTGGGGGAGGACGGTGTGGTGACGTCGATGTCTCCCACCAGGAAAGGTCCGTTGTCGACAAAGCCCTCGGAGTACACGGCGGGGCCTCCGTCGACGTGGTAGCGGATCCGACCGGGGCACTCGTAGCTCGGGGCCGAACGCCCGTCGTTGACGCAGGAGTCCCAGATGACGATCGGCGCAAAGAGCTCAGGGGGTACGGTGAGTCCGGTGCGGATGACGGTCTGTCTCGAAGTCGCGCGCAGCTCCATGCTGACCTCCGTCATCAGGCCGGCCAGGTTGCGGGCCCGCAGCTGCGCGGGCTCGGTCAGGGGCTGGGCGCCTCCGTCGAAGCTGGGGGTCGAGGTGAGCACCCGCCCCACCCCGACGTTGGAGAGAAGTACGAACCCGGGAAGGTCGTCGTTGGGCCCGTAGCCGACGCCGTCCCTTTCCGAGTCAGGGAGGGTAGGGCCGAGCCGAACCTCGGTGAGGGAGGCGGGGTCAGACGCATCGGTGCCGTAGAGGTAGGTCGGACGATAGGCGACCTGGTCGAAGACGTTGCCCTGATACCCATAGGCGTCGCTCACTCCAGGGGTGTCGGTGTCGATCACGAACTTCACGAAGCGTTCGAAGTCATTGGGCGCACAGATGTCGGGGTTGATCACCGAGCTACATTGACTCCGCACGAAGATGAGGGCGGCGCGGTCACCGGGGCTGGGGTAGGCCTGGCTCGAGTCGTTGTAGAACTCGAAGTTGGCGTCGTCGCGGGGCCGTATCGAGAACCGGAGCGGCCACCCGTGTTCGTACTGGATGGCGTCCTCACGCGGCGTCTCGAGCTTCAGGACCACCGGACGCTGGGCCTGGGCCGAAGCGGGGGCCAGCGCCGAGAGGATGAAGGTCATCGAAGAGAGGGGGGCGATAAAGAGGGTTCGGTTCATAGTCGCCCCCGTAAGCCGCAAGCCCTCGCCAAACCGCGACAGTTTTTTTTGGACTTTCGCGATGGGATGACTCGCCGGTGCGAGATCGTCACTCGGACGGAGGCTCGTCGCGCGCGGAGAGGGCCGCGAAGTCGGCCTTGAGCTCGGACAGAGCCCGGAATCCGCCCCCCTCTCGCGTTTCTCGCTCGAAGAGGATGATGGCCGAGCGATACCAGGTCGCGGCCTCTCCGCGCTTGCCTTGATCGCGCAGGCTATTGGCCAGCGACCACTGGGTGAGCCCTTTCCAGTAGGTGTTGCCCTCGAGAGGCCGAAAGATGTTCACGGCCCGGCGGAGGTACGGTTCTGCACGTGCCGGCGCTCCCCCGTCGCTGATCATGGATCCCAAGTTGTTGAGAACTTGGGCGGTCCGGGGGTGGTCCGAACCGAAGACGCTTTCGTAAATGGCGAGGCAGCGCTCGAGCGCGGCCGCCGCCTCCTTCCAGCGCTCGGTCGCGCCGTAGGTTTCGCCTAGCTCGAGGTAGGCAAAGCCGAGCTCGTAGCCTCGGTCTCCGCCCGCTTCCGCCAAGACCCCGATGGCTCTCTGGAGAGCTGCCACCGAGGCTTCATACTCGCCTTGGTAGCGATAGATGCTTCCGAGCTTGGTCATGGCGCTGCCGCTGCGCAGGTCCGTCGGGTCGAGCACCCTCGCCCATATGCCAATGGCGCGCTGGGTCAGCGCTTCGGCTTCGCCATAGATCTCGCTGAAGATTCGATTATCCGCGAGATACTCCAGGGTCTCGGCCACGAGATGATGCTCGGGTCCGAGCTTCTTCTCCCTAATGCGGAGCGCGTTTCGCAACGCCTCTTCCGCGACGGAGAGCTTGCCCTCTGCGTTCTCTAGCCAGCCGACGTTCACCAACGTCTCAGCCACCGCCAAGTCCTCGGCTCCGAGGGCTGCGATCTGAATCTCGAGGGCCTCCTGATAGGTGCGCCGAGCCCCCTCGACGTCCCCCGCAAAGTACGCGAGTTGGGCGAGCCGAGTGAGGCTCTGGGCCGTATCCGGATGCTCGGAGCCCAGCTGCTCGCGACGAATCGCGAGGGCGCGGCGATGCAGCGCTTCCGCCCTCTGAAACTTCGACTGGCGCCGGTGCACATCGCCGAGCGCGGTCAGACTATCCGCCACCGCAGGATGGTCCTCGCCGAGCGCACCGGTTCGAAGCTGCAGGGCGTCGTCGCTGAGCGACGAGGCTTCGCCGTACTCTCCGAGGTTGGTGTAGACCTGGCTTATCGCCTGCATCAGCTCCGCACGAACGAGGGGCTCCCCCTTCAGCTCGGCCTGAATCCGGGCGGCGCCGCGGTCGAGGAGGTCCCGGGCGCTGATCTTTCGTGCGTTGGTGGCGTCGGGGTTGGAGACCTTGAACATCTCGATCAGGAACTCGGAGACCCTCGACGCGGTGGCGGCGGAGCGCCGGGCCGCTTCGGCGGCGCGGTTGGCTCGGTCCGCCTCCCTTGCGATGCGCTGGGCTTGCACGGTCATGACCGTGCCGAAGGCGAGCAAGAGCGCTCCCACCGGGAGGGCGATGCGGCGAAACCGGCGCGCCCGGGCGGCCGAAGCCTCACGCCGGGCCGCCTGCGCCCGAGCCTCTCGTCGCCCCTCGCGGCCTCGGATTCGCCGCGCAACTTCACCTGCGTCGGCCGAGCGGCTAGCGGGTCGCCCGGCCTCGATTCAGTCGGACGTCTACGCGCTGGGCGTCATCTTGTTTCA